>NZ_LBJP01000008.1:0-162506 GCF_028128715.1 Bradyrhizobium sp. CCBAU 51745
GTGCAGCCGTCGCCGCCGGTGGTCCAGCGCTAGGCCCGCACCCATAGAGGTCCCTGTAGACTTGCCCTGCCGACTTTGCGGATTCCACTTTCCTGCAAAATAGTCTTAAGATTCGCGTGGCCTGATGGCCTCGCGAATCCCAGTTTTCCGGAGAATTTGACCTGATGGCGCTGTCGTCCATGACCGGCTTTGCGAGATGCCACGGCGCAAGCGGGCCGTATACGTTCGAATGGGAGTTGAAGTCGGTCAACGCCAAGGGCTTTGACCTCAGGGTGCGCCTGCCGCAGGGATTCGACGAGCTCGAGGCTTACGCCAAGAAGCGCGCCGGCGAGCTTTTGTCGCGCGGCACCGTCTACGCCAATCTCAACGTCAAGCGCGCCAATGCGGCCGCCACGGTCCGCGTCAATGAGGACGTGCTCAACGCTGTGCTGAAGGCCGCCGCAATGATCTCCGGCAAGGTCGACGCGGTCGCGCCGAGCATCGACGGGCTGCTCGCCATCAAGGGTGTCGTCGAGATCGCCGAGCCCGAGGGCGACGAGGAGGAGGACAAGGCCGCGCGCGCTGCCGCCGCTGACGCCTTCGACAAGGCACTCGACGAGCTCGTGGCGATGCGCAAGCGCGAGGGCATCTCGCTCGGCGAGATCCTGACCCAGCGGGTCGACGAGATCGAGCAGCTCGCGAAGAGGGCGGAAAGCTCGCCCGGCCGCAAGCCGGAGGCGATCAAGGCGAAGCTCGCCGAGCAGATTGCAGCTCTGCTTGATACCTCAGACCGTTTCGATTCCGATCGCCTGATGCAGGAGGCGATCCTGATCGCGACCAAGGCCGACATCCGCGAGGAGCTCGACCGCATCGCGTCCCACATCGCGCAGGCGCGCGAGCTGATCGGCAAGGGCGGCCCGATCGGCCGCAAGCTCGATTTTCTGGCGCAGGAGTTTCACCGCGAGGTCAACACCTGCTGCTCGAAGTCGAACGACATCGAGCTGACCAATACCGGGCTCGCCATGAAGAACGTGGTCGAGCAATTCCGCGAACAGGTCCAGAATCTGGAGTGATCGATGACGACGGGCGGAACTGACGGTGTCGAGCGGCGCGGATTGATGTTCGTGCTGTCCTCGCCATCGGGCGCGGGCAAGACGACGCTGTCGCGGATGCTGATCGACTGCATGCCGGGCCTGAAAATGTCGGTCTCGGCGACCACGCGGTCGATGCGCCCGGGTGAGGTCAACGGCAAGGATTATACGTTTGTCGACAAGGCGACCTTCGATGCGATGGTCAAGGCCGACGAACTGCTGGAGTGGGCGACGGTGTTCGACAACAGCTACGGCACGCCGCGCGGACCGGTCGAGGCGGCGCTGTCGGCGGGCCAGGATGTGCTGTTCGACATCGACTGGCAAGGCACTCAGCAATTGAAGCAGAAGGCGCGCGCCGACGTCGTCAGCGTCTTCATCCTGCCGCCCTCGGCGTCCGATCTCGAGAAGCGGCTGCATTCGCGCGCGCAGGATTCCGATGAGGTGATCCGCAAGCGCATGAGCCGCGCCAGCGACGAGATGAGTCACTGGGCCGAGTACGATTACATCGTCATCAACCATAATGTCGATGACGCCTTCGCCGAGGTGCAGTCGATCCTCAAGGCCGAGCGCCTCAAGCGCGAGCGGCAGACCGGGCTCGTGAGCTTCGTGCGAGGGCTGCAAGGTCAGCTTCAAGGCTAGGCTCAAAGCCCGGCTTGGTCAGCCGCGGTCCTTGGCTCGCCAGCCGTTCCAGCATCGCCGTGATGATATCGACGTCGACGGCATTGTCGTCGGGCGCATGGTTGGCGTGCACGTCTGCGTCGCGGAGGTGCTCCTGATCCGCGTTCACATCGTGATCGGCCGTTTTTTCGTCTTGGTCGTCGTCTTGGCCGTCGGCCGCCAGAGGCGCCGCCGCCTCGATCTCGAACTCGCCGTCGAAATAGTCGATCTCGGTCTCCTCTCGCTCTTCGGTCGCGACCTCAAGGAGACGGTTTTGCGCTGCGATCCGGCGAATCCCGTCGGTGAATGTGGCGATCTGCGGTGCCTCTGGACGCACGGGTGTCTCCGGACGCACGGCGTCGAAGTCGACCGGGAGCGGTCGCTCCAGGCGCGGTGCAGGGACTGGCGTCGCGTTGAGCCACGGCGCGCGGCTGTCGTCGTGATCCTGCCTGTGATCCCAGTTCACGCGGCGATCGGCCGTCTGGGTGCGCGCGCGACCGCCGGCGAAGCGGTAGATCACGCTGGCGATGAGGCCGGCGAGCGCGAGCGCTCCGATGATGACGAGCAGCAATGTCGGGAGCGAGCCGGTCGGCTTGTCAGCACTGTCGGCCGAGGCGAACGTCACAGGGGCAGGGGATGCCGGCGGCTGCGCGCTCGGCTGATCGACTGCCGTTGCAGGTGCCGCTGCCGACTGCGGCGCCGGCGCGGCTGGGGTGTCCGGCCAGCGCGTGGCGACGGCCGGCTGCTGCGTATCGCTGCCGGTAGCGGACGCCGGTGGAGTTGCCTGCGGCGCAGTCGCAGGCGCAGGCGCAGCTTGCGCGATGCTCTGCGGCGCGATGTATTCGGCGCGCGCATTCTGCACCGATTGCTGCGGCGGTGAATCCGGTTGCGGCGAGCCATTCTCGGTTTGGGCAGTGGTCGTGGCTTTGGCGCCCTCGGCGCGCAGATACCAGCATTGCCGCTTGGTCCCGCGTTCCACGCGATAGTGCCAATGCTGTCCCTGCGGCGCTGTGCCCTTCGGCGAGGCGAGACAGTCGCTCGCGGCAGCCGCCGTGCTTGCAGCGGCAGCGGCGCTCGGCGCGTTCTGTGAGACAGCGGCCAAGGGTGCGCCCGCAATAATGCTGCCGATTAGCGCGGATAAAAACTTTGCGGTGCGGTTGCCCATCCTGGTCTCCCGGTTACGCATGACGCAACTCGTTACGTTCCCTTTCTCAACAAAGAGTTAGGTGGCAATGAGCCGCAAATCCGGAAAGGATGTGGCTTGAATCGGGCCTGCGCGGCGTTCGTTCCACCGCGAATTCAGGCTTTTTGTCGGCGCTATTGCTTGCTTGCGGTCCAGGTTCCCGAACAGCCGTCGGAGCGGCGGAAGGTTCCGGAACCGCTGCGTCCGGACAGGCGGCCGGCGCCGGTATAAGTGATGCCGTTTCCGGCCTGGCCGAATGTGTGCACCGCGCCGTTCGCGCTGACCGTCCCGCTGACGCCTTCGCCGATGACGCGGCCCGAGGTCACGACGGTCGCGCCGCTCGACGAGCCGCCGCAGCCGACACTGACGACCGCCCAGGCCCCGTCGAAGCTGCCGCCGCCTCCACCTCCACCTCCACCTCCGCCGCCGCGCCGCGACGAGCGTTGTTCGTCAGCGGCCGGCTTGCTCCGGCGCGCCGACGGTGCGGGTTCGGCGGAGCGGCCTGCAGAACTATCCTGGCGCGAGCCGGACAGGGATTTTTCGTCATTGCCGATCGAGCCGCCGGCGCTGCCGGATTGCGCGAAAGCCGATGAGGCCTGCAGAAGGGCGAGGAGAAGCGCGGTGAGGATAACAGGGCGGCTTGCATTGTTCGACATGAGCCAGAAATCCATCATCATCAAATATCGGCGGCAAGATCAACGACCGGAGCCGTCGGCACAGACGGCGCCAACAATGCGGCAAGCTTTGCCAGCCTTGCCGCAATCGTCAAGCGCGGCGTCTTTCGCGCGCTGGATGCTGTCGCGCTGGACCAGCGACCAGGATTTGTCCGAGATCGCGAATGCGCCACAGCTCTTGCCGTAGAAGGAGAGCTCGATCGCGCATTTGGCGCCGGCGCAATTGCCGCGCGCATCCGCCACCGCCGCGCGGCGCGAGGCGTGATTCCACGAGATGCCCCATTTGTTGCTGTCGGGCCCGTAGACGATCGAGCCCCACGGCTTGAGATCCTCCATCTTGCGCATCCGCAGCAGCAGGCCCTCGGTGGCTTCGCCTGTTGGCGCCATGGCAATGCGCTGTTGAAGTTTCGTGATGGCGCGCGTCAGCCCCTCGGGCGTGTCAGGGTCGAAATTGAGCTCGTAGAGCCGTTCGTTCAACTCGCTGAGCAGCGCGGCATCGCGCAACGGAACACGGTCGGGATCGGCGCGGAGGCGCTCTGATGGCAATGGATCTGGCTGCATCGCCGCGACCGGTGGTGCAGTTTGCGTCGGTGGCACGAAATAGAACGTGCCGTCGATCGGCGAGGAAGACACCCAGGGTTGCTGCGCGCCTCCGGTGGCGCGCTTCACGGCGAGGCCCACCTGGTTGAAGGTCTGGAACACGTCGAGGCCTGCGGTGCGGACGGTCGCGGCGAGCGCCTTGGTGTAGGGGCTGTGACCATCGCTGCCGTCTTGAGCGACATTGCCGGGCTGGGTCGCATAGGAGATCAGCGTGCCCTCGGGCGCGCGCATCTGCGCAAGGCCCCCTTCGGAGGCACGCAGGCCGCGCGAGCCAAAGGGGTTGTTGCGGCAGGCGTCGAGGATGACGAGGTTGAGCCGCGTACCGGAGCCCTGCATCTGCCGCAGCACCAGGTTCACGTCGGTCATCTGGAAGTCGACGTCGGCCTCGCGGGTCGGATTGGCGCCGACGGGCACGAGATAGTTGGAGCCGGCGACCTGGACGCCGTGGCCGGCATAGTAGAACAGCGCAACGTCGGCGCCCTGCACTTGGCGACCAAAGCTCTGCACGGCGATGTCCATCGCGGCCTTGTCGAGATCGAGCTGGGCATGGCCGCCGACAAGCGCGAAGCCGAGCGAGCCGAGCGTGTCGGCCATCAGCGTCGCGTCCTTGGACGGATTATCGAGCGGCGTGATGTTCTTGTAGGCGGAGTTGCCGACCACAAGCGCGACGCGCTTCTCGGCGAGAACCGGCTGGCTCGCGACAGCGAGTGCGGCGGCGACCAGCGCAGCCAGCATCAGGACGCGATTGAAAATCCTCGCGTGCATGAAAGCCCCCAAATCAATGGCGTAATCTACCAGCTCGGCGCGCTCGCGAAAAGCGTGTGGACATTCCGTACCGCTGCGGGCCTTCCGTGCCTCGTGGCCGGAAAGGGGTAGGACGCATCCTGCCCGCGGCAGCTTTTGCCCGAGGCTTGCTTCGTGAGATCGCCCGATGGTGGTCAACGGGCGCAGGGAAGGCCGGGCGCCGACGGCCCCGCGCCGATCCGGGCGCCACTTGACATACATCAACAGCCGCGGTGGGCAGCGTTGCGAGGTTTGGGCGTCGCCGGGTGGCGGGGCTGGGGCCATGAACCTGCTGTTCAAGGAAGTCCGATCTAATCCTTTGCTCTGGATGCTCGTTTTCGTGCCCATTGTGCTGGTCGTCGAGCTCGCAGCTCCATCCTCTCACACGACGTTGTTCGTGCTGTCGATTCTCGCCATCGTGCCTCTTGCCGCGCTGCTGAGTCAGGCGACCGAAAGTGTTGCGGAAAGGACGGGTGATGCCATTGGCGGCTTGCTCAATGCAACATTGGGAAACCTCACCGAATTGATCATCGCCATCGCCGCGCTCCAAGCGGGAGAATACATGCTGGTGAAGGCGTCGATTGCCGGCGCGATCGTAACAAACTCGCTCTTCATGCTTGGCGCCTCGTTTCTGCTCGGCGGACTTCGGACTCATGTCCAGGAGTACAATCGCGCCGGCGGACGGCTGTATGCGTCACTTCTGTTGATGGCGACGATTGCGCTTCTCGCGCCAGCCGCGGTTGCCGACCTCGATCTGGCGCGAGGCGACGTGATGGCGCAGAAGCTCAGTGCGGGTCTCGCCGTGCTGCTGATATCTGCTTATGGACTGGGTCTGTTGTTCTCGCTTCGCACCCACAAGGAGCTATTTGCCAGCCAAGACCATGGCGAGGCCGGCGGCGGCTGGCCGATCGGACTGGCCGTCGGCACGCTCCTCGTGGTGACGGTGCTGGTTGCCCTGGTGAGCGAGATCTTCGTGAGTTCGGTACAGAAGGCGGGCGAGACGTTGGGATTGAGCCCGGCTTTTGTCGGCTTCATCATCGTCGCGCTGGTCGGCGCCGCCGCTGAAATGGCGGTGGCGTTTTCTGCGGCGCGCAAGAACCGGCTCGACATGAGCGTGAGCATCGCGCTCGGAAGCGCGTCCCAAATCGCCCTTTTTGTTGCGCCGGTGCTGGTGCTGCTCAGCTATGTCGTCGGCCCAAAGCCGATGGACTTGCAGTTCTGGCCGGGCGCCGTAACCATGGTCATGATCGCGACCGTGACCGCCTGTTTCATCACCAACGGCGGCCGGTCAGCATGGTTCATCGGAGCCTTGCTTTTGTTTATCTACGCGATCTTCGCCATGACCCTGTATATGGTGCCGCCCGGGGCCCACGGTCAGATCTGACGTCCGCGCTGTCAGTCGATCTCGGAGCGACAAGGCTCACCTCCACACGCGCCCCAGCGTCAGCGCCAGCAGCCCGAGCACGCCGCTGATCAGCCCGACCATCGCATAAGACTGCGCAAACACGCCGGTCTGCACAAAGACCTGTGCCGCGATGGCAAAGCAAATGGCGGCGAGAAGCAGGCAGGCGCAGCCGACGATCAGCGCAAGAACGCGTATCACGACTGCGACAGGCCTGGCACGAGATGCGGAATGGTTCATGCGGTAATCATGACCAGGCGCTGACGGAGTTCTCGACCGGCAGGCACGGCATGAAGTATCACTTGCTTGCGCAACAATCGACCAGTAGGCGCCAGATGCGCTGGATCTCGACGGACCTCTGCATCTCGAGCACGTGGTTCTCGCTGGCACGGGGGGAGGGAGCTACGCGGTTGAGTTCGCGCGGCGCGATCCAACGTTCGGAGATCGGATCGTACCATTTGCCGGGAGTCACCAAGTTCGTATCTCCTCTTCATGCCCCCTTCGTTTCTGCGCCTATCCCATGCGCCGGTTGCTGGTGTTCTGGGTGAGATTGCCGTGGGCGGCCTGCTCACGGATGTTCTGTTTCTCGTCGTCGCGATGGCCCTTGGTCGTGTCGACGGAAACGGTGGGCGCGCTTCCGGCGCCCAAATGGCTCCGGTTCTCGTCGGGAACAGGCCGCACGGACTTTGTCAGCGGCTTCGTCATGCGGTTCAGACTCCGTCGTTGCCTTGACGAGAGGTCAACGCGCTGGGCGCAGAGGGCGTTCCAAGCTTAATTGGATCGCGGGCGAGATGGACGCTTCGTGCCGGGCGGCCTCGGCATCAGTAAGCGCTTCGCCCGCTGTGTTGCCTGTCCGCCACGCTTCGAACTCTGTTCTTCACCGGAGAACACCGGATGGTTCGAGAACGGAACATACGCGCTGTTCAACAGTAAATAGAGCGTATGCGCAGATGGCCCGCTGCCCCTACCCGAGGCGGGCCTCGCGCGCCGCCGACTCCCGGTTCGCGTGCCGGTACGCATCGATCGCTCGGTTGGCGAGCATCAGCGGTCGGCGCTCGCCGGTTCTGAGCTGCGCTTCGATCGCGTCGAGAATGATGTCCGCAGACGCATCGGGCGGCCCGAGCTCGCCGGTCTTCTCGAGGAAGCTCCAGGCGATGAAGAATGCGCTCTCGACCGTACAGCGAATGGACATGCGCTGCCAACGCGGTGCGGCCGAAGCCGTTCCGCGCGCGGCGGCGAGACGTTAGTTCGTCAGCACGATGCGGCCGACCACCTTGCCGGCGCGCAATTCGTCGATCCACTTCTGGACGTCGCCCATCGGCTCTTCGCGCATCGGCGTCTGCTTGATCTTGCCGGCCCGCGCGAGCGCCATCAGCTCATGCGCCTCGGCAAGCGTGCCGACCATGAAACCCTCGACAGTGAGGCGTTTGTAGACCCATTGCACCATCGGCAGCGTGAACTGGCCGCCCATCAGGCCCGACACCACGACCTTGCCGCCGCGCGCTGCGACCGCGACCGCAAACGCCATCGACTTTTCGTTGCCGGCGAAATCGACCACCTCGTCGAAGCCGCCATCGGTCTCCTTCAGGATACGCTTGATGATTTCGGGCTCGGACGGATCATAGGCGACGGCTGCGCCATTCTTCAGCGCGGTCTCGCGCGCGGCCGGCGACAGATCGGCAACCGTGATCGGCTGCTTGAACATCGCTTGCGCGAACGACAGGCCCATCATGCCGACGCCGCCAAGACCGATCAGCAGCAGATTGCGCTGGCGCGGACGATCGACCAGGCGCTTGAGCGCGCCGTAGGCGGTAACGCCCGAGCACATCAAGGTCGCGGCCTGGTTGACGGGCAGGGGATCATAGTCGAGCAGATATTTGGCGTCGGGCACCAGCACGTGGCTGGCGAAGCCGCCGTCGATGGAGACGCCGAGGAAGCGCTGCTTGGCGCAGAGATTCTCGTCGCCGTTCTTGCAGTCGCGGCACTGGCCGCAGCCGATCCAGGGAAACACCGCTTTCTTCGAGCCGACGAGGCCTGCCGGTACGTCAGGGCCGACTTCGTCGACGACGCCGGCGATCTCATGGCCGAGCGTGAAGGGCAGCGTCATGCCGCGTGTGGTGTCGAGCTTCTTGCCGCCGCCGAGATCGGCATAGCCATCCTGGATGTGCAAGTCGGAATGGCAGAGGCCGCAGCGCTCGATGCGCACCAGCACCTCGGCAGCCCTGGGCTTGGGCGTATCGACGATGGTCTCGCACAGAGGCGCATCGAACTTGACCAGCGACTGCCGACGCATCAACGCCATTTTTCTTCCTCCGGAATTCTCATTGTCAGGTTTCGCTGCGTATATCCGCCAATTCACGCGCCATGGCAACAAAACCGGAGATGGGAATCGTCTCGGCGCGCCGCGTCGCATCGACGCCGGCGGCCGCAGCAAGCCGCGCCGGATCAGCTTGAAGCGATTTCAGGCTCTGCCGCAGCATTTTCCGGCGCTGGCCGAAGGCCGCGGCTGCGACCTGCTCGAGCAGTTTGCGATCGCACGGCAGAGGCTCGTGGCGCGGCACCAGGCGCACGACGGAGGAGGTGACTTTCGGCGGCGGCACAAAGGCGGACGGCGCAATGTCGAACAGGATCTTCGTCTCGCAGCGCCAGTTGGCGAGCACGCCGAGCCGGCCATAGGCCTCCTCATCCTCTCGCGCGACGATGCGCTCGCCGACCTCGCGCTGAAACATCAGCACCATCATGTCGTACCAGGGCGGCCAGGGCTCGGTGGTGAGCCAATTGATCAGAAGCGGGGTCGCGATGTTGTAGGGCAGGTTGGCGACGATCTTGGCGCGCTCGCCATTGAGTAGCGGGCGCGGGTCGAAAGTCATGGCATCGCCATGCACGATCTCGAGCCTGTCAGGGTAGCGGGCGGAGATATCCTGCAAGGCGGGAATGGCCCGCTCGTCATGCTCGATGGCGATGACGCGCCTGGCGCCGAGCGCGAGCAGCGCCCGGGTCAGTCCGCCGGGGCCGGGGCCGATCTCGACGATGACGCTCTGTTCGAGCGGCGCGGCCGCGCGGGCGATGCGCGCGGTAAGGTTGAGATCGAGCAGAAAGTTCTGACCGAGCGATTTGCGCGCCGACAGAGCGTGCCGGCGAATGACCTCGCGCAGCGGCGGGAGGTCGTCGATCGCGCTCATCAGCTGTTCGCAGCCGCCATGCGGCTGGCAAGCTTCAGCGCGGCGATCAGGCTCGCGGGGTTCGCCTTGCCGGTGCCGGCGATGTCGAACGCGGTGCCGTGATCCGGCGAGGTGCGGATGAAGGGCAGGCCGAGCGTGACGTTGACGGCGTCGTCGAACGCAACGGTCTTGATCGGGATCAGCGCCTGGTCGTGATACATGCAGACGGCGCAGTCATAGAGGCTGCGCGCGGCTTCATGGAACATGGTGTCGGCGGGCAGCGGTCCCCTGGCGTCGATACCGTCGTTGCGCAGAACCTTGAGCGCCGGCGCGATCACGGTCTGCTCCTCATGACCGAGCGAGCCGTCCTCGCCGGCATGCGGATTCAGTCCGGACACCGCGATGCGCGGTTGCGCAATGCCGAAACGGGATCTCAGCTCGGTCGCAACGATGCGTACGGTCGAGACGATGAGATCGCTCGTGAGCAGGGTGAGGGCATCGCGTAACGACACGTGGATCGTCACCGGCACCACGGCGAGCCGCGGCGACCACAGCATCATCACCGGCTGCGGCACGCGGCCGTCCGCTTCCGCGAGTTCAGCAAGGAATTCGGTGTGGCCGGGATGGCGGAAGCCGGCGCGGTAGAGCACGCTCTTGGCAATGGGATTGGTGACGAGGGCGCTGGCCTGGCCCGCCCGCACGTCGGCGACCGCCTCCCGGATCGAGGCAAGGGCGGCCGGTGCGCTCGATGCGTCGGGTTTGCCCGGCTCTGCGGTCGCGTGCTTGCCGGTCGCAACTACGGGCAGGGCGTCGGCAAAGGCAGTCTCGGTCTCGCCCGGGCTCACCGAGGCGATCTCGATATCGGCGCCGAGCGCTTTGGCGCGCCCGGCGATGAGGCCCTCGTCGCCGCGCAGGTAGAAGGCGGGCAGGTCGAGCTCGCGGCGCCTCAGCCAGGCGGCGATGGTGATGTCGGGACCGATGCCGGCGGGCTCTCCGAGCGTGACCGCGAGAGGCTTTGCGGGAGCGGCCATCAGCGGTTGCGATATTCGATCATCGCCGCCTTGCGGAGTTCGTCGAGATAGGCCTTCTGGGTCTTCTCGTATTTCTCCACGTACATCTTGTCGCGGATCTCGCGCTTCTTCGGCGTATCGATGGTGGTCGGCTTGCGGTCGCACAGCACCACCATCTCGATACCTGCCTTGGTCACCTCGGGCGCGGTCAAATGACCGATTGGAGTGTCGTCGAGCACCTTGCGCAGCGCCTCCGGCAGGTCGGCGGTGGTCTTGGTGACGCTCTCGCGGATGGTGGCGTTCGGCGTCGAGCGGAACAGCGAATTGGCTTCCTCGCAGCTCCCGATGCGGGCGCGATAGGTCTCGGCTTCCTTCATCCGCGACTCCTGCAAGCCCGCAGACGAACCGCGCGGCACGATCAGCACGATCGGCTGCATCTTGTATTCGGTGCCCTCGATCTGGAGCTTCTCGGTGCCGCCTTCGCGCACCTTGTCGGCGACATCCTTTTCGCCGACGATCAGCTTCTCCTTGAACCGGCCGCGCACGAGGCTGGTCCAGACCATCTCGGACTTCATGCGGTTCTTGAGAACCTCAGGACGCACGCCCTTGACCTCGAGCGACTTGGTGAGCTGGTCGGGCGTGATGCGCATGCGCTGCGCCATGCCCTCGAAGGACTGGTTGACGTCGGCGGCGGTGGGATCGACGCCGTATTTCTTGCCTTCCTTGAGCTTGAGCTTGTCGTCGATCAGCGTGTTGATGACGTCCTGCCGGCTCGGCGTCTTCTGCGTCGTCAGCGCGTCGAGCTTGGAGCGCTGCTCGATGTCGAAATCGGTGATGGGATCGCCGTTGACCATCACCACGATGTTCTGCGCCCGTGCCGGCGCACCGGCGAGCACGAGCACGGCGATCAACACGGCGCCGAGTACAGGAGGGAGGAGGCGGAACACAGGCAAGGAGGTCGTCATGGTTGTCGCTCGCATGTCAGCCGAAATGATCCTGCGATAGGGATCGCGCGGCCGGCATTTGGCGGGTTCACTGAATGCCGGCGGAACTGCTGGACCCCGTGGAGGTGGCCAGAGTGCGCAAGCCGATCTGGAACATGAACGCGTGGCTCAGCACGGGCGGCGCGGTGCCCGCGGAGTAGCTATACGAAGTTACATAGTTCGCCGCCAGCACGAAGCAATCGTCGACATAGCCGGCGCCGAGCACATATTGGTTGATCTTGTTGGCTTCGAGGTCCCAGCGCGCCGAACCTGTCACCACCCAGTTGGCGGCGACCTTGAGCGAGCCCGAGGTCAGGATGCCCTCGCGGCGCGTCAGATAGCCGAGCTCCGGCTGCGGCGCGTAATTGCCGTACATCATGCTGACCGACCAGCGATTGAAGTTGGCCCGGCCTTCGGCCTCGAAGCGCTCCACGTTCCAGGTCTGCTCGTCCATGCGGGAGCGGACGCTGAACGTGTAGGTGCTGTTCGGCGAATAGCTGGCACTGGCGACGTAATCCGAGCGCGGCTTGTCGAGGCCGGAATTGATGCCGGTATTGATGGAGTCTTGGACCGCGAAGGAGTTCATGCCGAACAGCTGGTAGGACTGGCCGAACAGGACCTTGACCGCGCCGCCCCGGTCGAACTGCGTGGTCGACTGCACGCCGACATTGGCGCGGCCGCCGCCCTCGACGCGGTCATAGCCGGAGAACTTGTCGACATTGAACAGGTTCGAGGCGTCGAACACCATGCTCTGCGCATCCTCGTTCGGAAGCCTGCCGGCATAGGTCTCGTTCGGACGGATGATGACCTGCGCGATCGGCTCGATGGTGGTCGAGCCCCAGGGCTGAACGTTGATGAAGGGATAACGGTATTCGAGGCCGACGGTGGGCATCAGGCGGAACGCCTGGGTGTCGCCGACGGGCAGGTAGTTCGACACGCCCGGCTGGTTCGAGACGTCGGAGTTGATCGCGTCGGCGCGCAGGATCGCGAACGGCGTCCAGATCTCGCCGAACGGATCGGTGTAGGACTTGCGCCATCGCGCTTCCGCCGACAGGCGGGTGTAGGTGCCGGGGAAGCCGCGCAGCAGGCACTGCGTCGGCGTGCGCGCGAGCGGATCGGCCGAGGTCATCGTGCACAGGCCGTTGGTATTGGCCGTCGTCGTGATTGGATCGAACGCCGCATCGTTACGCGTCAGATTGACGAAATTGGTCTTGTAGGAGACCTCGCCGCCGAAGATCGGATAGTTGAGCACGTTCGAGTAGTCGATCACGGGATAGACGACCGGGACCTGCTGCTGGTTGCCCGAGAAGCTCAGGAAGTACATCGTGCGGGCATCGAAGAAGCTGCGATTGCCGACGCCGGTCAGATAGAGCTGCGAGATCGCTTCAGTCGGCAGATACAGGAACGAGGCTTGTGGGTCGCGATAGGCCGACAGGCGGTAGTCCGAGAAGAAATAGTAGTCGGACATCAGGACGCCGTCCCAACCCCAGACCCACTTGTCGTTCAGTGCGAACTGGCCCTTGGTCTCGACGGCGCCGCGGAACTGACGATCACCGGGCTGACCGGCGAGCGCGTTGCGGTCGAGCTGGTCGATGCCGTAGACGCGCACCTGGTAGGCGCCGTCCAGCAGGCGCTGGCGGAATTCGGCCTGGAACAGCACGCCCTGCCTGGAGGTGATGCGCGGATTGAAGGTCGCGTCCATATCGGGCGCGATCGCCCAATAGAACGGGACTTCGACGCCGTAGCCGAACGGCGTGTTCGAGGTGAAGCCCGGCATCAGGAAGCCGGTCTTGCGCTTCACGGTCGGATCGGGCGTCGAGAAATAGGGCATGTAGGCGAGCGGCACGCCGAAGAATTCGAGCTGCGCCGTCTCGAAATACAGCATCTTCTCCTGCTGGTCGTGGATGATGCGGGCACCCTTGACCTGCCAGAGCGGCGGCTTCTTCGGATCGTCCCGGCACGGCGCGCAGGCCGTGTAGACGCCGTTCTCGAACACGGTGTAGTTGCCCGAGGAGCGGTCCGCGCGGGTCGCGGCCATGCGGGTCTGGTCCTCGGTGTCCACGCGCAGCGAATCGACGAAACCGTCGCGGTAGTCGTCGGACAGGTCCAGCATCTCGGCATAGGTGATCTTGCCGTCGGCATCCGTCATGCGGATGTTGCCCTCGGCATGCAGCCGCTTGGTCTTCTGGTCGTAGATGACCCTGTCGGCCTCGACGCTGGTGCCGTTGTAGAACAGCTGAACGTTGCCGACCGCCGAGACGCGCGAATTGTTGTAGTCGTAGTCGACCTCGGTCGCCTGCACGAGCATCTGGCCGTCATTGGCGGCCTTCGGCGGTCTCGGACGCGGCGGCCGCGGATTGTAGGTGAAGCCCTGCGCGGCGGCAGGCGCCACGACGACGAAATCCATCATCCCGGCGAGCGACACGGTCGCGACCAGCGCGAGCAGGATCCGACGGACAGACAAGCCGTATCCGTTCGCGCGCATCCGGGTGCGCGACGTCGATCCAGACACAGGTCCTCGTTGGACGGCAGTCACTAACCGTCCTCCTGGTACAGCAAGGCCAAAAAGCCGGTGAGGCCGCCCACCACTACGGGCAACCACGCCGCAGCGATCGGATGCATCAACTCAGCCTTGCTCAAGTCTTCAGTCACTTTCGACAGAACGTAGAGCAGAAAGCCTGCGCCCACGCCACTCAAAACCATCTTCTGTACGCCGCCCATCCGGAAGAAGCGCAACGACACGGAGGCCGCGAGCATCACCATGGCTGCGAGCAAAAACGGCTGTGCCAGAAGCTTGTGATACTGGAGTCGATAGCCGGCTGTCGCGAAGCCCGAGCTCTCGGACGAACTGATGTAGCTCGGTAGTTGCCAAAAAGACACAGTCTCGGGTGTGGAAAAGCTGTTGCGAACCTGCGCCTCGGTCAGCGTCGTCGGAATCTCGAGGCTGGCCTGGTCGACCGGCGGGGAGTCGAGCGTGAAACGGCGCACGCCCCTGAACAGCCAATGGCCGGATTCGAGCGTCGCCTCGCGCGCCTCGATCCGCTCCTTGAAGTGCTGATCTGTGTCAAACCGGAACAGCGTGAGGCCCGTGAGCCGGATGCCCTGCTGCTCGCTGCGCGCGGCGTTGATGATGGTCTGGCCGTCGCTGGTCACCTGGTTGAGCCAGAAGCCCGAGGCGTCCTGGATGCCGCCGCCGGGCGCCGAGCCGAACAGCTCGGCTTCCATGCGCTTGGACAGCTCGCGCAAATTGGCCGACATCGGATTGTAGGCGACCGTGGCGAGCACGCCGATCACGAGTGCGCTGCCGAGCGCCGGCGAGATGAACTGCCAGGCCGAGATGCCGGCGGCGCGCGCCACCACGAGCTCGAGCCGGCGGGAGAGGGCAAGATAGCAGGTCATCGCGCCGATCAGCATGCAGAATGGCGTCAGCTTCTCCAGCAGTTGCGGCACCCGGAACAACGAGGTCTCGGCCACCATGACAGCGGAGGCGGACGCCAGCCCTGAGGTCTTGCGCACCATCTCGATGTAGTCGACCAGCACCAGCAGCAGGAAAATGCCCGCGAACACGCCAAGCGCGTTGACCACGAAGCGGCCGGCGAAATAGCGCCCGAGCGTGTTGGTGAGCATGCTCATGCGGCGGCCGGCCGTCCGAACAGCCGCGCGATCCGCGCGTTCGACCTGTTGATGGCCTCCAGCAGGCCGGGCGGCGGCTCGACCACGATGCCGCCGATGATCATCCACAGCCCGACGCCGATGGCCCCGAGAACCATCGCGTATTGGACCAGCACCGGACCTTCTGATTTCACCGCCATTACGGAGCAGGCGAAGCCCGCCATGCGCAGTCCGAACACGGCGAGGATCGAGGTGCCGATCGAAAAATTGCGGCTCTGGCGCGTGGTGCGGGGCGCGCCAAGGAAGGCGAAGGTCAGCACCGCAAAGGCGAACGGATAGATCGGCGCCAACAGGCTGTCATGCAGGGCCGAACGGAACTGCCCAGGGATCTGCTTGTAAACGGGATCGTCCTCGGACGGGGCGAACAGCTCCCAGAGATAGCGCTCGCGAATGCCGAGGGTGACGTCGTGACCCTGGTTGCCGAACTTCGACATGTCGAAGCCGTAGCGGCCGAAAGCCACCAGCGCGGGGTCGCGCTTGCCGGCCTCGAAGCGCTGGAGATTGCCGGTCTTCAGCACCAGAAACGAGCCGTTCTCGTTCTTCACGACCTCGCCCTCTTCGGCGACGATCGAGACGCGCTCGTTCGGATCGCGGCGGTCGTCGATGAAGATGCCCTCGAGAATGCCACCGGGCTTGCGCTCGCGGATGCGGATCGTCAGGTTCTTGTCGAGCTGGGCGAAGCGGCCGGGCTGCAGGATGTTGGTGAGCACGTCGGCGGTGATCTCGGCGTCCCATTGCTTGATCCGCCGCATGCCGTCGGGGGCGAGGTAGGCCGCGATGAAGGCGACCAGCAGCGCCACCACGCAGGTGGCGTAGAAGAACGGATAGAACAGCCGGAACGGCGAGAAGCCGGCGGCATTCATCACGATGATTTCCGAATCGGTCGCGAGCTTGTTCAGCGTGTGCGAGATCGCGATCATCAGCGCGATCGGCGAGATGATCAGCACCAGCGCCGGGATGACGAGGCTGGTGATGCCGAGGAAGGTCATGATGGTCTGACCCTGGCTCGTCATCAGGTCGATGCCGCGCAACGCCTGCGTAATCCAGATCACGCCGGTGAGGCTGACCAGGACCAGCGCAAACGACGCCAGCGTCGTGCGGAAAATATACCTATCGATCGACCCCATGCGCTACCGCACGAATCCCACCAAAGCCCCAACGCGCGCACCGAAAATTCCAGTCGTTCGACCAATCCCCTGACAGGGATCCCCCAGGTCGCCCAACCACCTCTTCCGGCAGCTTACCTTCTCACTACCATCCCTTTGATCCGTCAACAAAATGGCTGACCCGTGGCACCGTCAATATATGGTTAATATTTCCCTCGATGTGACCTCCACGCCACGGGCGGTGCTTGGCATCGACCGCTGATCTCGCCCATAGTGTCGAACGCAGAGTGAATCGCCGTTCAGGTCCGGCTCTCGGCCGTATCGATCGATCGGCAAAAGCCCCATGTTTTCGAGGAGTTACCTATGTCCGATGCCATCAAGGTCGGCTTCGTCCCGCTCGCTTCCGCCGCCCGTGGCATTCTGGTCGTGTTCTGTGACGACGCCCTGAAGGTCGGGCCGGCAAGCGCCAAGGCGCTCGGCGGCGCCAGCGAAGTTGTGAAGCGGGCGGCGGCGGCCGGCTCGTTCAAGGGCAAAAGCGGCGCCGCCCTGGACATCCTCGCCCCCGAAGGCCTCAAGGCCGAACGGCTGATCGTGATCGGGACCGGGAAGGCCTCCGCCCTGAAGGGCAACGACTTCCTCAAATTCGGCGGCATGGCGGCCAGCAAGCTCAAGGCGGGTTCCGCGTCCATGACAATCATGGCGGAACTGTCTGATGGCGCCATGACCACCGAGCAGGCGGTTGCGATCGCCTCGGGCCTGCGCTTACGCGCCTACAAGTTCGACCGCTACAAGACCAAGAAGAAGGACGGCGAGGAGGGCGCCTTGCGCGCCGACGTCTCGCTGGCGGTCGGCGATGCGACCGCGGCGAAGAAGGCCTTTGCCTCGGCCGGCGCGGTCGTCGACGGCGTCATCATCGCGCGCGATCTCGTCAACGAGCCGCCGAACGTGCTGTATCCCGAAGAGTTCGCGCGCCGCGCCGGCCAGCTCAGGAAGCTCGGCGTCAGGATCGAGGTGCTCGACGTCAAGGCGATGCAGAAGCTCGGCATGGGCGCGCTGCTCGGCGTTGGCCAGGGTTCGGCCCGGCCGAGCCGCACCGTGATCATGCGCTGGGACGGCGGCAAGAAGGGCGAGGCGCCGGTCGCCTTCGTCGGCAAGGGCGTCTGCTTCGACACCGGCGGCATCTCGATCAAGCCGGCCGGCAGCATGGAGGACATGAAGGGCGACATGGGCGGGGCGGCCTGCGTCGTCGGCCTGATGCATGCGCTCGCCGCGCGCAAAGCCAGGGTCAATGTGGTCGGCGCCATCGGCCTCGTCGAGAACATGCCCGACGGCAACGCGCAGCGGCCCGGCGACATCGTCACCTCGATGTCGGGCCAGACCATCGAGATCATCAACACCGACGCCGAAGGCCGCCTCGTGCTGGCCGACGTGCTCTGGTACGTCGCCAAGAAGACCAAGCCGAAATTCATGGTGGACCTGGCGACGCTGACCGGCGCGATCGTGGTTGCGCTCGGCACCGATCATGCCGGCATGTTCTCCAACAATGACGAGCTCGCCGAGCGCCTGCTCGCGGCCGGCATCGAGAGCGGCGAGAAGGTCTGGCGCCTGCCGCTCGGCCCCGAATACGACAAGCTGATCGACTCCCAGTTCGCCGACATGAAGAACACCGGCGGCCGTCACGGCGGCTCGATCACCGCGGCGCAGTTCCTGCAACGTTTCGTCGACGGTGTGCCCTGGGCGCATCTCGACATCGCCGGAACCGCGATGGGCGCGCCCAAGACCGACATCAACCAGAGCTGGGGAAGCGGCTATGGCGTCCGCCTGCTCGATCGCCTGGTGGCCGATCATTACGAGCGCAAATGACGGAAGTTCTGTTCTACCATCTGCAAAACATGACGGTTGAGAACGTCTTGCCGCCGCTTCTCGAGAAATCGCTCGAGCGCGGCTGGCGCGTCGTGGTGCAGTCGACCTCGCCCGAGCGCGCCGATGCGCTCGATGCGCATCTATGGACCTATCGCGACGATTCCTTCCTGCCGCATGCGACATGGCGGGTGAACGATGTTGCCGAGCAGCCGATCGTGCTGGCGATCGAGGCCGACAATCCGAACGGCGCCAATGTCCGCTTCCTGGTCGACAGCGCCGCGCTGCCCGAGGATGCGGGAGGCTATGAGCGCATGGTGCTGCTATTCAACGGTGATGATCCGGACGCGCTTGCGATGGCCCGCAGCACCTGGACGGATTGCAAGGCGCGCGGATTTGAGGTCACCTATTGGCAGGCTGACGAACGGGGCCGGTGGCAGCGTCGGAATTAGCTGCCACTTGCAATTAATGATAATTTGGACTTTCAAGGGCAGATTGGTTTCGGCCACCTTCGTGCCGCAAAGTGATGTTGGGACAATCGCTTAGGGCTGCTCCTTCATGCGGGGAATTCAGGTTATCGTGCGACATCAAAAGCTTCCAAAGTCGCTCATCGTCGTGTTGGTCGCCGTCGCGCCGCTGATGGCGGGCTGCGCGGGCGCATCCGATATGCTGACGTCCGCCAAGGACGCTGAGTGGTTCAACAAGCCGAGCCGTCTGTTCATCAAGAACATCTCGATCGAGTCGCCGCCGCTGACCCCCGACAAGCCTGTTGGAGCTGAGGATCTCGTCAGCGCCGACGGTGCCTGTCCCGGCATGGCGCCATCCGGTCCCGCCGACGCCAATGCATCGACCACGCCGCCGGCGCCCACGGGCGGGACGGTCGCGCTCGGTCACACCGAATGCGACGTGGTGCGCGGCATCGGCGCGCCGTCGACCGTCAATCTCTCCAGCGATGCCGCCGGCCGTCGCGTCGCGGTGGTCACCTGGACGACGGGTCCGCGTGCGGGCATCTACACCTTCACCTCGGGGCGCCTCTCCGCGATCGAAGGCACGCCGGAGCCGCCGGTCGTCGCCAAGCCGGTGAAGCCGAAGGCGAAGAAGAAGGCGGCGACGTAACCGAGCAACGCCGCGCCCGCTCAAAGCATTGCGTGTTGCGAGCATTCAATCTCAGAAACACCTGAATGCAGGAAAGTTCGCTCGAACGGACCCTTGCGTCCGAGCGCGCCGGCGCGCGCCCGGTTGACGTGGGTCAACACCTTCGATTTTCGTCCGGCATAAACAGATCGAGGAACCATCTTCGAAGCTGGCACGGATGCGATCTCTTCATCAGGCGAGACACCTATACTGGGCGTTTCGTGTTCTCATTGCACTCTCGCTCGTCGGTTGGTCCGGCGTTGCTGCGGCCGACGAGGGAGTCAAACTGACGCCCGCGCAGATCGAAAGCCTCGGCATTCGTGTAGCGCATCCTGTTTCAAGCAGAACAGACCAGACACTGCCGTATCCAGCGCAGATTGTCGTCCCGACACCTCAATTGTGGGTCGTGAGTACACCCGTGGCCGGAATGGTCACCAATCTGGCCGTGGCCCGCGGCGATCGCGTGAGCGCCGGCCAGCCGCTCCTCACGTTGGAAAGCCAGGCTTTCGTATCGCTCCAACGCGACTACCTTCACGCGGTCGCGCAGGAGGTTCTTGCTAGCCAGCAGCTCAAGAGAAACGCCGATCTCTTCGAAGGCAAGGCTGTGCCGCAACGCGTCCTTGAAACGAGCCAGACCGAAGCCCGCCAGGCCACCATTGCGGTCGCGGAGCGCCGGCAAATGCTTCGATTGGCGGGGCTCTCCGATGACGCAATCTCTCGGTTGACGACCGATGCCGCAATTAGTGCGACGCTGACCGTCAATGCGCCGCAGACGGGATCAGTGGTCGAGATTGCGGTTTCGCCCGGCCAGCGGATGGAGCAGTCCGTGCCGCTGGTCAAGCTCGCTCGCCTTTCACCGCTGTGGGCCGAAATCGCTATTCCAGCGTCCAATATCCGCGCGATCCGCACGGGCGCGAAGGTCGAGGTCGAAGGTCACGCAGCGCCTGGCCGCGTCATTCTCATTTCCGAGACGACCGATGCGGCGACACAAACCATCCTGGTTCGTGCCGAGGTGCCGAACAGCGGCGAATTACACCCGGGGCAGACCGCCTCCGTCCGCATCAACTTCCTCTCCGAAGGGGAGAGCGCGTGGGAAATCCCCTATGGCGCTCTCGTCCGCCGGGGCGAGCAAAGCTGGATATTCAAGGCCGTCGAAGGCGGTTTCCAATTGGTATCGGTCACGCTGCTGGCCGAGGATCAGGATCACGTCGTGATTTCGGGCGCGATCAGCGACCGGGACGAGGTTGCAATCGCGGGGATTTCCGCGCTGCGCGGCATTCTCTCGCGGCTCGGGGCCGGTCAATAACGATGCAGCGCCTGGTCGCCTTTGCACTCTCGCAGCGGCTGTTCGTCCTCTTGGCCGTAGCGCTTTTGATCGGCGCAGGCGCAACTCTGCTTCCGAGCCTGCCAATCGATGCCTTTCCCGACGTTGCTCCGGTTCAGGTGAAAATCATCATGAAGGCCGCGGGCCTGACCCCTGAAGAGGTCGAGCAGCGCATCACCGTGCCGATCGAACTCGAACTCCTGGGCTTACCGAACAAGAAAATCCTTCGCTCGACGACGAAATACGCTCTGGCCGATGTCACGATCGATTTTGAGGACGGCACGGACATCTACTGGGCGCGAAACCAGGTCTCCGAGCGGCTGTCGAACATCGCTCGCGATCTGCCCGAGGGGGTGAGCGGCGGGCTTGCGCCGATTACCAGTCCGTTGGGCGAGATGTTCATGTTTACCATCGACAGCCCGGAGCTCTCGTTGGCGGAACGGCGAACCCTGCTTGACTGGGTGTTACGTCCGGCACTTCGCACCGTTCCCGGAGTGGCTGATGTGAACGCCCTCGGCGGCCATGTGCGGGCATTCGAGATCGTTCCGCTCAACGATGCGCTCGCTGCGCGCGGCATTTCCTCGGAGCTGTTTCGTCGCGCCATCGAAGCCAACAGTCGCAACGACGGTGCTGGACGCGTCAACCAGGGCGAGGACAGCGCCCTGGTGCGGATCGAAGGCAGCATACGCACGATCGAGGATATCAAGGCCATTGTCGTCGACACCCGCGACGGGGTTCCCATACGGGTGAACGACGTTGCGCGCGTCAAGGTCGGCGCTCTCACCCGATATGGAGCCGTGACGGAGGACGGACGGGGCGAAACGGTCGAAGGACTGGTGCTCGGCTTGCGCGGAGCCAATGCCGGCCAACTTGTGCGCGACGTTCGGGCAAGGCTTGAAGAGCTGAAGCCGTCGCTGCCCCAGAGCGTTTCCATCAATGTGTTTTACGACCGCAGCCGCCTGGTCGGTCGCGCCGTCGGCACGGTGGTGCGTGCGTTGGGCGAGGCGACCGCCCTGGTGGTCGTCCTGCTGTTGCTGTTCCTGGGCAATTGGCGCGCATCGTTGGTGATCGCGCTCAGCCTGCCGCTCGCAATCGTCATTGCGCTCTTGGTCATGCGCGCGGTCGGAATGTCCGCCAATCTGATGAGCCTCGGCGGGCTTGCGATTGCCATCGGCATGCTGATCGACGCCCTTGTGGTCGTGGTCGAGAACATCGTCGGAAACCTTGGAAAGCACGAGCCGGGCAGGGGCCTGCCACTCATCCACGTCATCTTTCGATCGGTCTGCGAGGTGTTGCAACCCGTAGCTTCCGGCGTCCTGATCATCATGATCGTGTTCGTCCCGCTGCTCACGCTGCAGGGGTTGGAAGGCAAGCTCTTCATCCCCGTTGCGCTCGCAATCATCTTCGCGCTCGCCGGTTCATTGCTGCTCGCGCTCACCGTGATCCCGGTTGCGACATCCTTTCTGCTCAAGTCAGGCGCACACGACGAACCGCTGCTGATCCGCCTCGCACAACGTGTTTATGCACCCGCGCTCAGCTGGTCGTTGCGGAACGAACGCAAGGTCATGGGTGCGGCGGTCCTCGCGCTGGTCGCGGCAGCCTATGCCTACACGCAGCTCGGCAAGACCTTCATGCCGACCATGGACGAGGGGGATGTCATCGTCAGCGTCGAGACACTCCCCTCGGTCAATCTCGACGAATCCCTGGCGATCAACGCACGGCTGCAGTCGGCGCTCATGAAGGCTCCCGATGTCGCGGGAATCATTGCGCGAACCGGATCTGATGAGCTCGGGCTCGATCCCATGGGGCCGAACCAGACCGACACGTTTCTCGTGCTGAAACCCCTCGAAGAAAGAGCTGCCCGGGACAGGACCGAGCTTTTGCAGCAGCTGCGCAGCGCGCTCGCCAATTTTCCGGGTATCTCGCTCAGCTTCACCCAGCCGATCGATATGCGGGTGCAGGAGATGATCAGCGGGGTGCGCGGCGACGTCGCGGTGAAGGTTTTCGGAAGCGACATCGGCCAGCTCAATGAAATCGCCGCCAAACTGTCTGACATCCTCTCGGGCATCGAGGGCGCGGAAGACGTCTACACCACGCTCAACGAAGGCGCACAATATTACACGGTCGCCGTGAACCGGATGGAGGCCGGCCGTCTCGGCTTGACTGTGGATACCATATCCAACGCGCTCCGCGCACAGATCGAGGGACGCACGATCGGCACCGCACTCGAGGACGGCCGTCGTACGCCCATCCTGGTCAGGGGAAGCGAGACGACACGGGAGGCGCCTACATTGCTCGCGAGCCTGCCACTCACACTCGCGTCCGGGCGGCATGTTGCCCTCTCTCAGGTCGCGCGCATTCAACGTGTCGATGGCCCGGTGAAGATCGACCGCGAGGACGGCAACCGGATGAGCGTCGTTCGGGCCAATGTGCGCGGTCGTGATATGGTCGGCTTCGTGCAGGCCGCGCAGCAGAAGGTCGCGGCCGAACTTCCTCTGCCGAAGGGCTATCGCCTCACTTGGGGTGGACAATTTGAAAATCAGCAACGCGCGGCCGCGCGCCTTTCGATTGTCGTGCCCGTCGCCATCGGCCTCATCTTCGTGCTGCTCTTCACCACCTTCGCTTCCGTTCGGCAGGCGCTGCTGGTTCTGGTGAACATCCCGTTCGCACTGATCGGAGGCGTGTTTGCCCTCGTTTCGACCGGCGAATATCTCTCGGTTCCGGCCTCCGTCGGTTTTATTGCCCTGCTGGGGATCGCGGTTCTGAACGGCGTCGTCCTGGTCTCATATTTCAATCAGTTGAGGGGCCATGGGCTTGGCGATGAGCAAATCGTCGTCGAGGGCGCCAGACGGCGACTGCGCCCGGTGCTGATGACGGCCAGCATCACGGCTCTGGGCCTGATCCCGCTCTTGTTTGCCTCGGGTCCGGGATCGGAAATCCAGCGTCCGCTTGCGATCGTGGTGATCGGCGGATTGCTGTCCTCCACGCTGCTTACCCTGATCCTGTTGCCCATCCTCTATCGCCGCTTCGGCGGCGCCAAGGTGGAAAAATGACCAGCGAGATCGTGTGCCTGTCGCTCATCCTCGCCCGGAAGCTGGGCGACGAATTGCTCGACTTCCTCAGCGAGCAGTCTGATCTCGTGGCTGGGTTCACGGTCTCCGATGCGGCGGGGCATGGCGCAGGCGTTCAGCTGCTGACGGCCGCCGATCGGGTGAAGGGACACGCCGATCAGGTTGACGTCCGGATCATCCTGCGAGGCGTCGATGCCAAGTGTCTGGTCGATCGACTCCGGACTGCGTTAGCCGGCTCCAATCTCGTCTATTGGATTGTCCCGGTGGAGCAGTTCGGGACCATCGCATGACAGAACGGGCAAAGCCTGTGCAATCTCTCCGTTCGCGCTCGCCGGCAGTCGCATCTGTAGTCGGCGCCTAAACTCCGCGCTCTCCGCGTCCGCTGCACACGATGCCGCTCGGGCCGCTTACGTCCATCGAAAGCCAACAATTGTCGCGATCCAACACAGATGCTGCATGGTTGCATGCGGTGGAGGCCGCGAAGTAAGGTAGAAGAGCGGGATCGTCAGAAAATCAACCGGTAGGGAGAAAATGCATCATGGACTTACGCAGCGTTGTTTGCGCCACGTGCGTGGCTTGCTTCGTCAGCGGTTCGGCGATCGCTGGGACCAATGATGTCCTGATCGGCCTCGACAGCAAGATCACCTATGGCCCAGAGGGCCAGACCAACGGCGCCCCGGCGAACGACGCTGTGCTGGTGATGGACATTTCAGACCCGGCCAAGCCCAGGATTCGCGCCAGCCTGCCGCTGGCGAACTCCCTTCTGGGCCCGCCGACGAACCTGCAGATCACGCCGGACGGCAAGCTGGGCCTGGTGGCGAATTCCGTGATTCACGTTCAGGAGGGGAACGCTTGGAAAACGGTCCCGGACAACAAGCTGTATGTAATCGACCTTACTGCGGAGCCACCAAAGTTGATCGATACGGTCACCGTCGGGCGGCAGCCGTCGGGCCTGTCGATCTCCAGGAAAGGCGACCTCGCCCTGATTGCTAACAGAGACGGCAAGAGTGTCTCTGTTGTCTCGATCCAGGGTTCGACGGTCAAGGCCATCGCCGAGGTGCCGGTAGAGCAGCAGGCCGCGGCAATTGTCATCGCACCCGATGGAAATCGCGCCTTTGTTTGCATGAACCTCGCCAACAAGATCGGCGTGCTGTCCATCGATGGCGAGAAGGTCACTTACGACAAGTCGCTGGACATTCCATCGGGGTTCAACCCCTACAACATCGACGTCACGGCGGATGGTAAATACGTCATCGCCTCGAACACCGGTGCAGGGAAGAACAATGTCGATGCCGAAGTGATCATCGAAGCGACAGGTCCGCATCCCCACGTGGTCGACGTCATGAGCCCCGGCATCGGACCGGAAGGCTTTGCCATCGCACCCGATGGCAAGACCGCGGCTGCGCCGCTGCTGCTCGGCACCGCTGCAATGGACAGCGACTGGTTCAAGACCAAGACTGGTGAACTGGCTCTGATGTCGATCGGGGAAGGTGGCAAGCTGACGGTCACCGCCCGAGCAACCCTTGGTGGCTTGCCGGAAGGCGTCGTTTACAGCCCGAACAGCGATTACCTCTATGTCGGCAATTACATCGACCAGGATTTGCAGGTATTTGCGCTCGCCGGTGGCAAGCTGACCGAAGTCGGCCCAAAGCTGAAATTGCCGGGCCAGCCGGCCTCGATGCGCGGGCCGGTGCGATAAAGGAGCGTCTGAGTCAGCGGCCTCTGTTGTCAGCCCGCGGCCTCGTCGAACTGCGCGCTCGCCTCTAACTATTGCTATTCCGCGCGCGCCAGCGCGTCGGCGGCGTTAGCGCGCGCCTTTGACAATTGCGCGCCCTGTTTAGGATCCCGCGTGAAAATGTCGGGGAGGGCGAGCGCGGTGTCGATTTTGGCGATGATGTCGGTGCCGCGGGCGATCTCGGCTTCCGCGATGATGCCTGACGCAAATTGCGTCCAACCTAACCCAGGCGCGGATATGTCCGACTTGACTCGCCCTTGCAGACACATCGCACGGGATCGACCGAGCTTGATCTGGATCATGGAGCTCGTGCGGCCGCCAGTGCAGGCTGGGACGGCTACCCCGAGAGAAGGGGCTGCCGTCATGGCAAGACATTTCAGAGGATCATCCAGGGGTCATTGACGTGAGCAACCTCGCAAAGATTGAACGCGATCCGAATTACCAGGAGCTCGTACGCCGGCGCTCGTCGCTGGGCTGGCTGCTGTCGGCGGTCATGCTTGTCATCTATTTCGGCTTCATCCTGCTGGTGGCCTACGCTCCGAAGTTTCTGGGAATACCGCTGGGCAGCGGCGTGACGACGATCGGTATTCCGATCGGACTGTCCGTCATCGTGCTCGCCTTCGTGCTGACGGGAATCTACGTCCGTCAGGCCAATTCCAGCTACGACGTACTCATCCGCAAGATCGTCGAGGAGAACCGCTCGTGAAGAGATTCGCCTTTCTATCGGTCATTTGGTTCGCAAGCATGCCCACCATCGCGCTCGCGGCCGGCGCCATCGAGGGCGGCTCGAAGCAGGCGACCAACTGGTCGGCCATCGGCATGTTCGTCGGATTCGTCGGCCTGACGCTCGCCATCACTTATTGGGCCGCCAAACGGACCGCCTCGGCGGCAGA
This sequence comes from Bradyrhizobium sp. CCBAU 51745, assembly GCF_028128715.1. Lineage (NCBI taxonomy): Bacteria > Pseudomonadati > Pseudomonadota > Alphaproteobacteria > Hyphomicrobiales > Nitrobacteraceae > Bradyrhizobium > Bradyrhizobium sp. CCBAU 51745. Next base: position 26,319 of record NZ_LBJP01000008.1, read on the forward strand.
TTTCTACTCGGCCGGCGGCGGCATCACGGGATTCCAGAACGGACTTGCGATCGCGGGCGACTACATGTCGGCGGCCTCGTTCCTCGGCATATCGGGTCTCGTCTACACCTCGGGCTACGACGGCCTGATCTACTCGGTCGGCTGGCTGGTGGGATGGCCGATCGTCACCTTTCTGATCGCCGAGCAGTTGCGCAATCTCGGAAAGTTCACCTTTGCCGACGTCACGTCGTTTCGGCTCGGGCAGACCGAGATCCGGATCCTGGCGGCGTGCGGCTCGCTGGTGACCGTTGCATTCTACCTCATCGCGCAGATGGTCGGGGCCGGCAAGCTGATCCAGCTGTTGTTCGGTCTCGACTATTGGATCGCGGTCGTCCTGGTCGGCGGCCTGATGATGATCTACGTGACGTTCGGTGGAATGAAAGCGACGACGTGGGTGCAGATCATCAAGGCGGTGCTGTTGCTCTCGGGGGCGACGTTCATGGCCGGGGCCGTCCTCTACAAGTTCGGGTTCAGTCCGGAAGCCCTGTTCACCAAGGCAACCGAGGTGCATCCCAAGAAGCTCGCGATCATGGAGCCGGGCACCCTCATCTCCAACCCGCTCTCGGCTATCTCGCTCGGCCTGGCGCTGATGTTCGGAACGGCGGGCCTGCCTCACATCCTGATGCGCTTCTTCACCGTGAAGGACGCCCAGGCTGCCCGCAAGTCGGTGTTCTACGCCACCGGTTTCATCGGCTACTTCTATATCCTGACCTTCATCATCGGCTTTGGCGCGATCACGCTGGTTTCGACCGACGCGATGTTCCTGGACGGCAGCATCCTCGAGAAGACCAAGAGCGGAATCGCGGCGATCAAGGGCGGCTCCAACATGGCGGCGATCCACCTCGCGAACGCCGTGGGCGGCAACCTGTTCCTTGGCTTCATCTCGGCAGTTGCCTTCGCCACCATCCTTGCCGTCGTATCGGGGCTGGCCCTGGCGGGGGCATCGTCCATCAGCCACGATCTCTACGGCATGGTGATCAAGGGCGGGAACGCGAATGAGCAGGACGAGATCCGCGTGTCGAAGATCGCGACACTGGTGCTCGGCGTGCTTGCGATCTTCCTCGGCATCGTGTTCGAGAACCAGAACGTCGCCTTCATGGTCGGCCTTGCCTTCGCCATCGCGGCCTCCTGCAATTTCCCTGTGCTGGTGATGTCGATCTTCTGGAAGGGACTGACGACGCGGGGAGCGGTGATCGGCGGCTTCCTCGGTCTGGTCAGCGCGGTCGTCGGCGTGGTGCTCTCGCCGGCGGTCTGGGAGGTGACGCTTGGCTTCACCAAGGGCTCGGCTCCGATCAGGCTGGACAATCCGGCACTGTTCTCGATGGCCATCGCCTTCGCGGGGATCTGGCTGGTTTCGATGCTGGATCGCAGCAAGCGCGCCGCGGTCGATCGCGATGGCTTCGATGCGCAATATGTCCGGTCCCAGACCGGTATCGGAGCGGCTTCAGCGACGGCTCACTGAACGAGGGTTCAAGGACATTGCTTCGACACCGGCCGGGTCAGTTGCCCCTGCCGGTGCGACTGGATGGTCAATCGCCGGGTCCTCAGGTCGTCCGCATCTTCGAAAGGTCGAAATGCCCAAGGCATTCGATATCGGCAACCCGCCGTTCGATCGTCTGACGCCGAACGAGGCCGAGACGTTGCGGTCCGCGCTCGACATCGCCTACTTCAGCCCGGGAGAAGCGATCATCAGGCGCGACGCTTCGGCGGAGGCACTCTATGTCGTGATCAAGGGCATCGTCGAGGAGAGGAGCGAGGTCGACCTGCTCGCATTGCTCGGCCCCAAGGACACGTTCGACAGTCGCGCGCTCGTTCACGATCATAACGGCCACCAGTTTTTCGCCCGCGACGAGACGCTCTGTTATGTCATCCCGCGGAAGGTCGCTCTCGATCTGATCAGGGCCAATCCACGCTTTGCCGCGTTCTTCTACCGCGAGATATCCCGGAAGCTGGACGAACTCGCCAACGACGAGGAGGCGCGACGTTACGGCTCGTTGATGCACGCCAAGGTCGGCGACTTGTTCCTGCATCCGCCGGTGTTTCTGGCGGCCGGCGACACGATCGAGACCGCCGGACACCTGATGCGCGAGATCAACAGCAATGCGCTGTTCGTCCGGGACGGCGAGCGGGTCGGCATCATCACCGGCATGAATCTGTCCAAGGCGGTGGTGCTGGGGCGCCAGTCCATCCAGACGGCGGTGGGCACGCTCGCGAATTACGACATCGTGTCCCTGCGACGCGACGATTTCGTATCCTCGGCTCTCTTGCTGATGACCAAGCACAACAAGCGGCGGCTTGCCGTGCGCGAGGATGAGGAGTTCGTCGGGATTCTGGAGGAGATCGACCTGCTGGGATTTCTGGCGGGAAGCGCCCAGGTCACGGCGGGCCGCATCGATCGTGCCTCAAGCCGGCAGGACCTTGCCACCGCGGCGCGCGAGATCGAGACGCAAACGCGCGTGCTGCGGCGGCAAGGGGTCAAGGTGGAGGTCATTGCGGAGATCGTCTCCGATCTCAACCGCCGCCTGCTGTCGCGGGTGTTTGACATGGTCGCGCCGGCGAAGCTGCGCACCGGCAGCTGTCTGATCGTGATGGGAAGCGAGGGGCGGGGGGAGCAGACCGTACGGACCGATCAGGACAACGGCCTCATCCTGGCTGGCCCCGTGCAGGGTGAAATCCTGGACGCGTTCCGTCACGACTTCTTCGACGCTCTTCAGAGCTTCGGCTTTCCACCGTGTCCTGGCGACATCATGGTGCGCAATCCGGCCTGGTCCAGGCCGCTCTCCGACTATCTCGCAGATCTGCGCCGCTGGATCGTGCTTCCCGACCAGGCCGGGCACATGAATGTGGCCATCATCTACGATGCGCAGGCGATCGCGGGCGATGAACAACTCCTGGACGACGCCAAGACGGCGCTGATCGATATGACCCGGGGCGAGCAGGCGTTCATGGCCCACTTTGCGCGCGCGGTCGACGCGTTCGAGACGCCGATCGGCCTCTTCAACAATTTGATCACGTCCGAGGGCACGGGAGACGCGCTCGACCTCAAGAAAGGTGGCATCTTTCCGATCGTGCACGGCATTCGCAGCCTGGCGCTCGGACAGGGGCTGCGCGAGACCTCCACCGACAAGCGCATCTCCCGGCTCTGCGACCTCGGGGTGCTGCAGGCGGACTTTGGACGCGACCTGAAGCAGGCCTTCCGGTTCCTGCTGATGCTTCGGCTCGACGGCCAACTGGCCGCCTCCGCCGGCGCATCGGGGACGCTGGTGCGACCGTCGCACCTGTCCAGCATGGAACGCCACCTCCTGCGCGACGCACTCCAGGTGGTGAAGAAGTTTCGCGAGATCGTCGGTCATCACTTCAAGCTCGGCATGTTCTAGAATGCTGCCTCGCGCGATCAAGCGACTGTTGCACCAGGCCACCCTGAGCGACCAATCCTACCGCTTCATGTTCGGCCGTGCCCCTGACGACGAGTTCGTCGTCATCGATTGCGAGACCACGGGTCTCAACGTACGAACGGACGACGTTGTCGCGATCGCCGCGATCAAGATCCGTGGCAATCGGATTTTGACCAGCGCGCGTTTCGAAGCCATCATCCATCCCGACAGGGAGCTCGGAGCAGAGGCGATCAGGATTCACCATCTGCGCCGGTCCGACGTCGAGGCCGCGCCGATCGTTTGGAAGGTGCTGCCGAGCCTTCTGCATTTCATCGGGCCGCGCCCGCTGATCGGCTACTATGTCGACTTCGATATCGCCATGCTGGACAAGTACATCCTGCCGCTGGTGGGAATTGAGCTGCCCAACGAACGCATCGAAGTGTCGCGGCTTTATTACGACCGCAAATACGGCGACGCGCCGCCCAACACCTCGGTCGATCTGTCATTCGCCGCGATGCTGGGCGACCTCAGTATTCCGCCGCTCGGACAGCATGATGCGTTCAACGACGCATTGATGACGGCGATGATGTTCGTGCAGTTGCGCGACCTGGCCCGGCGCGGCGTGCGCATCCCGCGCCAACGTAACAGCCCGGTCTTCAATCCGACCGGGGCGTGATCGAGGCTCGGTACGGGAGCAGATTGCCCAACAATTACCGATGGGATCGCTGAGGTATCGTGACACCTGTACTGTGCATGGGGTTGTTTTACAGTTTTGGTCTAGCTCGCCGCCTCGTCGAACTGCGCACTCGCCTCGAGCCATTGCTCTTCCGCGCGCGCCAGCGCGTCGGCGGCGTTGGCGCGGGCCTTCGACAATTGCGCGGCCTGCTTGGGATCCCGCGTGAAAATGTCGGGGAGGGCGAGCGCAGTGTCGATCTTGGCGATGATCTCGGTGACGCGGGCGATCTCGGCCTCGGCCTCCGCGATGCGTTTCTTCAGCGAGCCGCGATTGTCCGACTTCGGGCGCTGCGGCTTTTCGATTTGAGAGCTGCGTTCGCGCGGAGCCGGTTCCGCATTGCGCGCGGACAGCACAAGGCGGCGATATTCGTCGAGGTCGCCGTCGTAAGTGGTCACGGTGCGGTCGGCGACGATCCAGAGCTGGTCGGCGCAGGCCTCGATCAGATAGCGGTCGTGCGAAACCATGATGATCGCGCCGGGAAACTCGTTGATGGCTTCGGCAAGAGCAGCGCGGCTGTCGATGTCGAGATGGTTGGTCGGCTCGTCCAGGATGATCATGTTTGGGCCGAAGAAGGTGGCGAGCCCCAGCAGCAGCCGCGCCTTCTCGCCGCCCGAGAGCTTTCCCGCCTTGGTGTCGGCGGCCTTGCCGGAAAAGCCGATCGCGCCGGCGCGGGCGCGCACCTTGGCCTCGGGTGCATCGTTCCCCATCAGCTTGCGGACGTGATCGTAAGTCGAGGCGTCCTCGTTCAGCTCGTCGAGCTGATGCTGCGCGAAATAGGCGATCGACAGCTTGTCGGCGCGCGTCACCTTGCCGGAGAAGGGGGCAAGCCGCGCCGCGAGCAGCTTGACCAGCGTCGACTTGCCGTTGCCGTTGGCGCCGAGAAGCGCGATGCGATCGTCATTGTCGATGCGCAGCGTCACGCGGGAGAGCACCGGCATGGCGGGATCGTAACCGACGGACACGTTGTCGACGGCGATGATCGGCGGCGACAGCAATTTCTCAGGAGCCGGAAAGGTGATCTCGCGCACGTCCTCGGTCACCAGCGCCGTGATCGGCTTCAGCCGCTCCAGCATTTTCACGCGAGACTGCGCTTGACGCGCCTTCGACGCCTTGGCCTTGAAACGGTCGACGAAGGCCTGCAGGCGGGCGCGTTCGGCCTCCTGCCGCTTGACGGCCTTGGCATCGAGCAGCTCGCGCGCGGCGCGCTGCTCCTCGAAAGAGGAGTAGCCGCCCTTGTAGAGCGTGAGCTTGCCGCGCTCCAGATGCAGGATCTGGTCGACCGAACTTTCCAGGAGGTCGCGGTCATGGCTGATCACGATCACCGTGCGCGGATAATGCGCGAGGTGGTCCTCCAGCCACAGCGTGCCTTCGAGGTCGAGATAGTTGGTGGGCTCGTCGAGCAGCAACAGGTCGGGAGCCGCGAACAGCGTCGCGGCGAGCGCGACGCGCATGCGCCAGCCGCCGGAGAATTCGGCGCAGGGACGCAGCTGGTCCGCGGCGGAAAAGCCGAGGCCCGAGAGAATCGCGGCGGCGCGACTCGGCGCCGAATGGGCGTCGATGTCGACGAGCCGGGTCTGGATCTCGGCAATCCGGTGCGGATCGGTGGCGGTGTCGGCCTCTGCGAGCAGCGCTTCGCGCTCGATGTCGGCCTTAAGCACGACCGAGATCAGGCTTTCCGGTCCGTTCGGGGCTTCCTGCGCCAGGCTGCCGACGCGCCAGCGCGGCGGCAGGCTCACCGAGCCGTGCTCCGCCGAAAGCTCGCCGCGGATCACCTTGAACAGCGTCGATTTGCCGGTGCCGTTGCGCCCGACCATGCCGACCCGCGCGCCGGGCGTGATCTGCACGGAGGTGCTGTCAATCAGAAGGCGTCCGGCGAGACGGACGGAGAGGTCGGTGATGGTGAGCATGCGGCCTTGTCACCGCAGGCGGGATCAAACGCAACCCGATTTTTTCGTCAATGCGTATCGAGGTCGCGCTTCCTCAGCTCGTTCAAAAGCTGCTCGAGATGGGTCGGGAGCCGCGACTCGGGTCGGAGGCTCTGCTGAAGCCGCTCGCCCACGGCATCGCAGATCGAGCGGCTGGTGCGCCGGTCGATCTGTTCGCTGTCATTGGCAAGGAGGCCAGCCATCTCGGGGTTCCCAGTATCTAAAGTAACGACACCCTACCAAGTCATTGGCCTCCAAATGGTTTCGCCAGGCCTTGGGGATGACTGGCCTTCTAGTAAAAATTGTATGAATTCGCTGTATCTGCCCAAAAAAGATAAGGCCCCGGCGGGGGGACACCGGGGCCTCTCCTTGGAAGGTACCGCAGGGGGAACAGTACCTCACGTATTCAGAAATGTGCTGTCGGGCTCAGTAGCAGCGGTTGATCAGCCGCCAGCGGGGTCCCCAGGGGGTCGGGACCAGCCGGCGCACATAGCAGCCGCCATAGCCGTAGGAGACAGGGGCATAGGCATAAAAGCGCGGTCCGCCCCAGCCCCAGCCGTGATGCCAGCCGCCGCCATGCCAGCCCCAGCCGCCATGCCAGTGAGCGGAGGCGGAGGTGGGAGCGAGCGCGGCACCCAGGGCGACCGCGGCGACTGCAGCGAGCGAAAGTTTCCTCAACATGATGATCTCCTCAAAACTGCCGGCGCGGGGCTATCGCGTCGATGGAAAGGCCGCCGAAACGATCCGCCTCGGCAAGGAGGCTTGGTTTCGATGGCGCCGACGATACGCCAGCGAGGCTGAACCAAACCCTGACAGCGCCTTCAGATTGGGTTCATCTGGGTGAAATCGTTGTAATCCATGCTGGAATCCGGCCCGGTTCAGGGCTTCCGTCTGCGGCGAAGCGCCCGTGAGGCGGATCCGCCACTCGCTTGCCGGATCGCGAAGGCGCCGATATAAGCCCCGCAACTCCGAACCACGCTTTTTCTCTTCAAGGACAAGATCATGGCCATCGAACGCACTTTCTCGATCATCAAGCCCGACGCCACCGCGCGTAACCTGACCGGCGCCGTGAACGCCGTGATCGAGAAGGCGGGCCTGCGCATCGTCGCGCAGAAGCGCATCCGCATGACCAAGGAACAGGCCGAGACCTTCTACGCCGTCCACAAGTCCCGCCCGTTCTTCGGCGAGCTCGTCGAGTTCATGACCTCGGGCCCGGTCGTCGTTCAGGTGCTGGAAGGCGAGAGCGCCGTCGCCAAGTACCGCGACGTCATGGGCGCGACCGATCCGTCCAAGGCGGCCGACGGCACCATCCGCAAGCTCTACGCCAAGTCGATCGGCGAGAACTCGGCTCACGGCTCGGATGCTCCGGAGACCGCCGCGATCGAGATCGCGCAGTTCTTCTCGGGCAACGAGATCGTCGGCTAACCAGCCGGCAGGTTAGGTCGACAGGGGACTCATTGTGAACTGGCTCGGGCAGATCTTCGATCCCGCCACGATCGGGGCATTCTTCACCCAGTTCCGCAATGAGATGGCCGAGCCGACCTTCTGGATCGCGGTCGGCAAGATCATCTGGATCAACGTCCTGCTCTCCGGCGACAACGCGCTGGTGATCGCGCTTGCCTGCCGCGGCCTCAAGCCGCGGCACCGGCTGTGGGGCATGGTGCTCGGCGCCGGCGCCGCGGTGCTGCTGCGGATCATCTTCACCGGCATCGTCGCTAGCCTGATGGCGCTGCCGTATCTGAAGCTGGTCGGCGGCCTCGCACTGATCGTGATCGCGGCCAAGCTGGTGGTGCCTGAGAACGAGGAGGAGGACGTCGAATCCGCCTCGCATCTGTGGCAGGCGGTGCAGATCGTCGTCGTCGCCGACATCATCATGAGTCTGGACAATGTCATCGCGGTCGCCGCCGCCGCCAATGGCAGCGTGCCGCTGCTGGTGCTCGGTCTCGCCATCTCGGTGCCGCTGATTGTCGCGGGCGCTGCGCTGATCATGGCACTGCTCGCAAAACTGCCGATCCTGGTGTGGGCCGGCGCGGCGCTGCTCGGCTGGATCGCCGGCGAGGTGATCGCGACCGATCCCGGGGTAGAGCCGAAGCTGCATTCGCTCTCCGAAGGTCCGTTCGGCGCCTCGCTGGACCGGATGCTCGGCACTCTGCATATCCCGCCGCAATTCGCCCACGGCGGAGATGGCGCTGAATATCTCTGCGCCGCCCTCGGCGTCGTCGTCGTGCTGCTGGTCGGCGCGATCTGGCGCCGGCGCAGCCTGCATGCCGCTGCGCTCGAAGCCTCCGAGGCGCATGCCAAGGCGTCTGCCGAGTAAGAAAGGCGTCTGCCGAGTGAAATCTACCGCCGCACGATCGACCCCGATCGTCCGATCAGGCGGGCGAGCTGCTTGAAGCGGCTGCCGACGCGGTCGGCGACGAGATCACCTAACCTGTGCTCGAACACCAGCATCAGCTTGCGCCCATGGCTGCGGAAATGCGTGGCGGGCAGTACGCCCGGGCGCGCCGCCGAGATCAGATGCGCGACGCGGAAGGCCGCGCCAAGCAGGCGGGCGCGCTCGAGCTGGGCCGGCGTCAGCAATTCCTGCACGGTCAGCGGCGGCTGGTTCTCTTCGCTGAGGCCAGCATAGCGATAGAATACCGACAGGCCGATGAAGGCGCGCTCGCGATGGTCGATCGCTCCGAAATTGGCGTTGACCACGAGGCTCAGCGTCTGCTCGCCGCGATGATCGGGATGGACGCGCCAGCCGATGTCGGACAGAAGGCAGGCAGTATGGCGCAGGCGACGGTCTTCCTCGGTCTCGCGCAGCTTCACCACGCGCGCGAGGTGATCGGTCCAGGCGATCAGCTCACGGGCGTGCTTGGCCGAGCGCGACAGCAGCTGGTTGAGCTCCTCCGCCGCGCAGATCAGCCCGTCCTTGTTGCGCTCGGACTCCGGCAGCTTCTCGTGCAGCAGGCCTTCGCGCACGCCGAAGGTCGAGAACACGATGGTCTTCGGCTTAGCAACGCGGATGATGTGCTCGAGCACGAGTGCTGCGTAGGTGAGGAGCGGGCGCCGCGCATCCGCGACGACCTCGATGTCGGCGAGCATGTTGGCGGCGGCGAGGCGCCGCAGTCGGCGGGCAAAATCGAGCGCCTCGGCCGCTTGTATGGAATAGCCGTGCATCACCTGCAGCGGATAGCCGCTCTGGATGATGTGGATGCGCGCAAGCGCGCGCCAGGTGCCGCCGACGGCGTAGAAGGTGCGGCCGCGACCGGTGGCGAGCTGGTCGACCTCGTCAATCGCCTCGCGCACGATGCGATCGGCGCGCTTCAGCGATTTGTGCGCGAGGTCCTGGAGCGCGAGGCCGCCGAGCGGCAGCGTCACGCCGCTGCGCACGCTGTTGCCGCGTACGTCGATCAGTTCGAGCGAGCCGCCGCCGAGATCGCCCACGATGCCGTCGGGACGGTGAATACCGGAGATCACACCGAGCGCCGACAGCTTTGCTTCGCGCGGTCCCGAGAGGATCTCGATCTTCACGGCGCAGATGCGCTCGGCTTTTGCGATGAAGTCGGGGCCGTTGGAAGCATCGCGGCAGGCGGCGGTCGCGATCGCGAACACGCGGCCGACCTGCATCACGCGGCACAGCGCGCGAAAGCGCTTCAGCGACGTCAGCGCCTTGTCGACGGCGTCAGGCGCGAGCAGGCCCGTGCTCTGCACCTCGCGCCCGAGGCCGCACAGCGTCTTTTCATTGAAGATCGGAATCAGGCTCCGCGCCAGCGCCTCGTAGACGACGAGACGAACCGAGTTGGAGCCGATGTCGATGACCGCGACGCTAGCGCCACGCTTGCGCGGCCGTTTCAAGGCGAGGATCTCCGGTCAGGACTGATGGCGTTCGTTCCGGCGCGTGAGACGGCGCGGCGAGGATTCCTTGAGCGACTTTCCACGGCCAGACAGACTCGGATTTGTCATGAAGTAATTGTGCACGTTGAAAGGCTCTTCGCCCTTCGCGGCCTTCATACGCGTTGAGGACCCGTCCGGCAACAATTGCCAGCTCTGCTCGTTGTCCTTGAGATTGGCGACCATGATCTGTTCGAGAACCTGCTGATGCACCGTCGGATTTTGCAGCGGACACAGCACCTCGACCCGGCGGTCGAGGTTGCGCGGCATCATATCCGCCGACGAGATATACACAGCCGCTTTCGCGCTCGGCAGGCCCTGGCCCATGCCGAAGCAATAGATTCGGCCGTGTTCCAGGAATCGTCCGATGATGGACTTGACGCGGATATTCTCCGACAGGCCGGGAATGCCGGGGCGCAGGCAGCAGATACCGCGGACCACGAGCTCGACCTGCACGCCGGCCTGTGAGGCTTCATAAAGCGCATCGATGATATCAGGATCGACGAGCGCATTCATCTTCATCCAGACCGCGCCGGGCTTGCCGTGACGGGCGTGCTCGGTCTCGCCCTGGATGTGCTCGATGATGCGCTTGCGCAAGGTCAGCGGCGACACCGCCATCTTTTCCAGATCACTCGGCGCGGCGTAGCCGGTGATGAAGTTGAACACGCGCGCGGCGTCGCGGCCGATGGTTGGTTCCGAGGTGAAGTAGGACAGGTCGGTATAAATACGCGCGGTGACCGGATGATAGTTGCCGGTGCCGGTATGGACGTAAGTGGTGAGGCTGCCGCCCTCGCGGCGCACCACCATCGAGAGCTTGGCGTGCGTCTTCAATTCGAGGAAGCCGTAGACGACTTGCACGCCGGCCCGTTCGAGGTCGCGCGCCCAGCGGATGTTGGCTTCTTCGTCGAAGCGCGCCTTCAACTCGATCAGCGCGGTGACGGACTTGCCGGCTTCGGCAGCTTCGGCGAGCGCGCGCACGATCGGCGAGTTGTTGGAGGTGCGGTAGAGCGTCTGCTTGATCGCGACGACGTCGGGATCGCGCGCGGCCTGTTGGAGAAATTGCACCACCACGTCGAAGGATTCGTAAGGATGATGGACGATCAGGTCCTTTTGTCTGATAGCCGCGAAGATATCGCCGCCATGCTCGCGCACGCGCTCGGGATGGCGCGGCACGTAAGGGGTGAATTCGAGATCAGGCCGGTCGAGCCGGGTGAGTTGCGACAGCTCGTTCATGGCAAGCACGCCGTCGACCAGGAATACCTCGTCGTCGGCCGCCGACAGCGCGTGCTGCACGAAGTTGCGCAGTTCTTCCGGCATCTTGGCGTCGATCTCAAGCCGGATCACCGATCCGCGGCGACGCCGCTTCAGCGCGGTCTCGAACAGGCGGACGAGGTCTTCGGCTTCTTCCTCGATTTCGAGCTCGGAGTCGCGGATGATGCGGAAGGCGCCCTGGCCGTGGAGACTGTAGCCGGGGAACAGGCGGTTGATGAACAGGCTGGTGGCCTGCTCCAGCGAGATCAGGCGGACCTTGCTCTCGGCCGGCAGGCGGATGAAGCGGTCGATCTTGCCGGGCATGCGGATCAGCGCGTTCATCGGCTTGCCATCAGCCTCGCGCGTCAGCTGGAGTGCGATGGTGAAGCCGAGGCTCGGGATGAACGGGAAGGGGTGGGCCGGATCGATCGCCAGCGGCGTCAGCAGCGGGAACACGTTGTTGAGGAAATACTCCTCGAGCCAGGTTCGCTCCGCCTTGGTGACGTCCTTACCGTCGACCAGCGCGATGCCGACGTCGGCCAGCGTGCCGCGCAACTCACGCCAGATCGCCTGCTGATCACTGGCAAGTTGCGAAACCGTGCGGTTGATCAGCGCCAGCTGCTCGGACGGGGTCAGCCCGTCAGGGGCACGCTCGGCAATGCCCTCGCGGACCTGCGCCTTGATGCCGGCGACGCGGACCATGAAGAACTCGTCGAGGTTATTGGCTGAGATCGACAGGAATCGCACCCGCTCCAGCATGGGGTGGCTGGGGTTGACCGATTCCTCCAGGACGCGACGGTTGAAATGCAGCCAGGACAACTCGCGATTGATGAATCGCTCGGGGCTTGAGGCGATCGCCGGCAAGCCCCCGGTTTCCGTGGCTTTCTCCTTTGTTTCAACAGCTTGCGCGGAATCCATGAGAAGTCGGTCCATCCATTTCGCCCCAATTTGCGACTTATGCGCAAAACCGGCCGGAGCATGTGTTAATGCGATGACGTTTCGATGACATTGATGTTCCGCCGCCGCGCCGCGCCGCGTCAAGCGGGCCCGGCGCTCAGGCGTCCCGAAGCAGCTCGGCGGCCAGCGCCCTTGTGACGGGACGGCCGAGCCGCAGCGCCTCGCTGTCGAGCTGTTCCACCGCGCGCCGTGCGGCGGCCGAGGAGCGCTCCAGCCGGGTCGCAAGGTAGCTCACGACAGCCTCGTCCACGGTGAGCTGGCGATCGGCACAGAACTTGACGATCAGGCCGCGGAACAGCTGGTCATCCGGTGGCGCGAGCGAAATCACGGGGATCGTCCGCAGCCGGGAGCGCAGGTCGCGGAGCTCGACCTCCACCGCCGCGGGCGCCTCGCGACCGGTGAACAGCACATAGGCGCCGTCCTCGCGGGCCAGGTTCATCAGATGGAAGAGAGCACGCTCGTCAAAATCACCAGCCTTGAGATCCTCAACGACCAGCGCGCCGGTCGCAAGCGCGCCGGGGACGGCGGCGGCACTCAGGGCGCCGGCTGTGGTCGAGCGGGCGCCTGATTCCTCGGCCCAGATCGCGGCGAGATGGCTTTTGCCCGAGCCTTCCGGGCCGGCGAGCCACATGATCCGGTTGGGCCATTCCGGCCAGCTGTCGATCAGGGCAAGACCGGCGGCATTGGCTGGGCCCTCGAGGAAATTGTCCCGGCTGAGGCTCTCCGCATGTGGAAGCGAAAACGCCAATTGTCGGGGATGAACGCGGCCTGCCACGCTTGCTTTGCTCCTTACCGGCGCGCCGGCATTGTCTGACGAGAATGGACTTATGTCTGACGAGAATGGACTTATTCGATCGGGAGTTGGCCTTTTGCTGGGCCGCACCCCTCTCATTTGGCTTCGATCGTGCTCATGTGCCGCAGCCACTCCACGAGATAGAGCGACACCGAGGACAGGGTGAACACCGTGACGAGCCCCATCAGGATTATATCATACGGCGACGACCTGAAGCCGAAGGCGAGGGCGGCCAGCACCAGCGCCGCATACGCGACCTGTGCCGCTGTGTTTAGCTTGGATACTTTCGACGGCCTCATCTCGACCGGCTTGTCGAATAGCCAGGACACGATCACCGCAGTGACGATCATGATGTCGCGGGATACCACCAGGATCACGATCCAGCGCGGGATGTCGCCCCAGATGCCGAGCGACAGGTAGATCGACACCAGCAGCGCCTTGTCGGCCAGCGGATCGAGCAGGGCGCCGAGCTCGCTGGTCATGTTGAAGCGCTTGGCCAAAAAGCCGTCGACGGCGTCGCTGATGCCTGCGATCAGGAAGACGGCGAACGCCACCTCCATTTGGCTCGACACGATGGCCCAAACGATGATCGGGACCAGCATGATGCGGCCCAGGGTAATAATGTTTGGAATACTCACACGGCGCTTCCCGGCACCCGACCTGACCTTGAATCCGACCTCTAAGAGGCTGAACCGGTTGATATCTCTACATAGTATAGGGCGGGGCGCCACGCTTGCCATTGCGCATCCCCGGAATTCGACGTAACCAGCCGCAAACCCACTGGAAATCGGGCATGACCGACCGCAAAAACGGCCTCACTTACGCCGATTCAGGCGTCGATATCGACGCGGGCAACCGCCTGGTCGACCTGATCAAGCCGATGGTGCGCGCCACCGCCCGGCCGGGCGCGGATGCCGAGATCGGCGGATTCGGCGGCCTGTTCGACCTCAAGGCGGCCGGCTTCAAGGACCCCGTCCTGGTTGCGGCCACTGACGGTGTCGGCACCAAGGTCAAGATCGCGATCGAGACCGGCCTGCATGGCGGGGTCGGCATCGACCTCGTCGCCATGAGCGTCAACGACCTCGTGGTGCAGGGCGCCGAGCCGCTGTTCTTCCTCGACTATTTCGCTTGTGGCAAGCTCGACCCGGAGGCCACCGCCGCCATCGTGGCAGGCGTCGCCGAGGGCTGCCGCGAGTCCGGCTGCGCCCTGATCGGCGGCGAGACCGCGGAGATGCCCGGCCTCTACAAGGACGGCGACTACGACCTCGGCGGATTTGCCGTCGGCGCGGCCGAGCGCGGCACGCTATTGCCGCGCAAGGACATCGCCGCGGGCGATGCCGTGATCGGTCTTGCCTCGTCGGGCGTGCATTCCAACGGCTTCTCGCTGGTGCGCAAGATCGTGGAACAGTCCGGCCTCGGCTTCGAGGCGCAGGCGCCATTTGCCCCTGTTATGACGCTCGGCGGCGCGCTACTGACGCCGACGAGGCTCTACGTCAAATCCTGCCTGAGGGCGATCCGCGAGACCGGTGCAGTGAAGGGCCTTGCCCATATCACCGGCGGCGGTTTCACCGACAACATTCCGCGCGTGCTGCCTGCAAATCTTGGCGTCGGCATTGATCTGGCACGCCTGCCGGTGCTGCCGGTGTTCAAATGGCTGGCCGCCCAAGCCGGCATCGCGGAGCTCGAAATGCTCCGGACCTTCAACTGCGGCATCGGCATGGTCGCGATTGTCGAGCCCGAGAGGGTCGATGAGGTGGTGCGGGTCTTCACTGATGCCGGCGAGACCGTAGCTCAGCTCGGCACCGTGATCCCGGCCGAGGGCGAGCACCGCGTCGTCTATAACGGCCACCTCGACCTGGCACTGTGATGACTGCCGCTGCGATGAAACGGCGCGTCGCCATCCTGATCTCAGGCCGCGGCTCCAACATGTCGGCGCTGATCAAGGCAGCCAGCGCCGCGGATTTCCCGGCGGAGATCTCACTCGTCGTCTCGAACAAGGCTGACGCGCTCGGGCTCGAACGGGCCAAGGCGGCCGGCGTGACAACGTTGGTGATCGAAAGCAAGCCGTTCGGCAAGGATCGCGCCGGGTTCGAGAAAGCGCTGCAGGCCGCGCTCGATCAGCACGGCATCGAGCTGATCTGCCTCGGCGGCTTCATGCGCCTGTTCACGGCCGAGTTCGCCAGGGCGTGGTACGGGCGGATGCTCAACATCCATCCGTCGCTATTGCCGTCATTCCCCGGCCTCGACCCGCACGGCCAAGCCTTGCGCGCCGGCGTCAAACTGTCTGGCGCGACAGTCCATTTCGTGGTCCCCGAGACCGACGCCGGCCCGATCGTGATGCAAGGCGCGGTGCCCGTCAGCGATCACGACACGGCCGACACCCTGTCCGAGCGCATCCTCGAAGTCGAGCACCGCATCTATCCCGCGGCGCTGAGCCTGCTTGCGACCGGCAAGGTCAGGATCGAGGGCGACGTCTGCAAGACCGCGGGGAGTGGGGCGTCAGAGAATTTCTTGATTGCGCCGGTGGCGACCTGACGCGCACTCGCGTTTCGTCGCCCCAAACAAATGCCCCCGGCAGAGCCGGGGGCATCGTCATGATCTCTCGCTGATATCTTCGAGAGAAATCAGGAAACCTTGAGGTTCTCCGCGGATGTCTTGCCGCGGTTCTCCACGAGGTCGTATTCAACGACCTGGTTTTCGTTAAGGGTAGAAAGTCCGGCACGCTCGACCGCCGAGATGTGGACGAACACGTCCTTGTCGCCGCCGTTCGGCTTGATGAATCCGTAGCCCTTGGTTGGGTTGAACCATTTGACGGTGCCCTTTTGTGGCATCCTCAGTCTCCTCCGCTAGATACTAAAAAGACGCGGCCGCTTTTCGCGTGCCACGTCACAAACGGGCTTCCGGAAGTCTGTTCGAGTCTTGAGCCTGTCGCGAAACGCACAGCCGAGCGGCCAATTCCGATTGTGTACGATATTCCAACACGAAAACCGTGCGCTCGCAAGCTGCGTGCAAACTTCAAGACTGCGCAGGAAATGGCCGCCCGCAATTTGTGACCTGTGGCAGCGGAACCACAATTGGAGGAATCACCCCGGCGACAGCACGCGGACCGGTTGACCCCTCGTGGCAGTTCAGCACAAATCGTCGCACCTGCTCGCCCTCCGTGTTGTATTTTTGCGGGCCGCCATTTTGGTTCGGGAATAGTCGTCATGTGCTGCACTCAGCAGCCACAAGGGATACGGCAGACGATCGGGCTGGACTGTGTCCGCCGGATCGTGACGGCGATCGTCATGACGCTCGCGGTTGTTGCGATGCTGCCGGCGACCGCGGCCTTCGCGCAGACCCCGACGCCGACTTCGTCTCCGACGCCAACGCCAACGCCGACGCCCACCCCGACACCGTCCCCTTCGCCGTCCCCGGGCACGACGTCGACCAATGCCAACCAGTCAGCCGGCAACAGCACGCTCAATCTGGGTTCGAATTTTCTGGAGCGGCTGGGCGGTCAGGCCTCGAACGGCGTCAACCGGGCCTCCCGCACCAATCCCGGCGGCGGCGGTGCGTCGGAGAACGCGGAGGATCCGCGCTACCGCACCTGGTTCGAGGGTTACGGCATATCAGTCCGCACCGATCCGCAAGGTGATTTCGTCGGTGACAAGCGCACCACGTTCGGCGGTGTCGCCGGCTTCGGGGCGCGGGTCGCGCCAGGCGTCAACCTCGGCTTCTCCGTCGACCAGAGCCACACCGACATCGACGTGCCGCTCGCGCTTCAGTCGGCGACACTCGACCTGACGCAGATCGGTTTCAACGGTTCCGTCGACAAGGGACCATGGACCTGGGCCTTCGCGCTGGTGCACGGTTTCGGCAAGGTCCATTCCAGCCGTGATACCGGCTTCGGCCTTGCCGTCGCGGGGTATCACGCCACAGTCGACGGTGCGCTCACCGAGATCAACTATTACTGGACCAAGGATCAGATGCGCATCGTGCCCAAGGGCGCGCTCGAATATGTGCGCGCCACTGGCGCGGCATTCCAGGAAGCCGGGGGACTTGACCCACTCAACGTCGGCTCGAGCGCTATCTCGCGTGCGCGCGTCATGATCGGCGCCGAGGTCGGGCGTTACTTCATTTTCGATCGGAAAATCCTGGACCTCTCGGCCTACGGCAAGTTCGTCGACAATTTTTATCAGGACCTCGGCTCGGTGCAGGTCAGCCTCGGGACCCAGAACATCATCGTCCCCGGCATCGGCGAGAGCCGTTACGGCATGGACGCTGGCGCCTCGGCCTCGCTCAGCCTGACCAATACCGCGCGGCTGTATGTCAATTACGACGGCAAGTTCCGCAACGAGCTGACATCGCACCAGGGCACGGTCGGCTTCGAATATCGGTGGTGAAGGGACCGCTCCGTCCCACTCATGTCGGCGTCGCCGCAACGTATCCGGACAATCCAAAGCCCTCTCGCGCCGCCGTCATCATCGGTACCAACGCGTTCGGATGGATGAAATCGTTGCGGAAGCAGGGATGGGTTTTGGGATCGAAGATCTTTTTCAGCCAGTCGACCACGATCTTGTGCCGCTCGGAGGTGCGGAACTCCTTGTGATAGGTGAGCCAGAGGTCGGCGTGGTGGCTGACGTCGAGGTCGACAGCGACGAGCGGCGCGCCGAGCGCGATCGACACCGTCGGCAGGAAGCCGATGCCGGCGCCGCGCTCGACCGCGTAGAGCACGCCGACGGACGAGTTGGTCTTGATCCCGACAATGCCTTCGAGCGATTTGAGCCCGAGCACGCGCGCATAGGCGCTGTCATCGACCTGTGGCGAGCTCTGCTTGATGATGCGATGGTTCGGCAATTCGGCCAGCGTCGCAGGCAGGCCGTAGAGATTCGCATATTCCCTGGAGACGAAGGGGTAGATGTGCAACCGGCCGAGCTTGGCGACGATGAGATCGGGATTGGTCGGTGGCTCGAGCTGGATCGCGATGTCCGACTCCAGTCGTGCGACGTCGGCCTGCTCCATCGCACAACGCAAATCGACGGTGATCTTGCGATAGGTCTTCTGGAAATCGATCAGCCGCGGCAGAATCCAGAAATTGCCGGGACCTTCCGTCACCGCGACGCGCACGGTGCCCGACGTATCGTTCGATGCGCGTGAGGCGCGGCGGAAGACGTTGAAGGCGTGACGCTCCATGTGCGCGACGTCGGCAATCATCGCGGTGCCTTCGTCGCTGAGCGTGAGCCCGCTCTGGTCACGCAGGAAAAGCTTGCAACCGATGCTCTCTTCGAGCCGGTCGATCCTGCGCATCAATGTGGTGGAGGTGAGCCCGAGCTCTTCGGCAGCGTTGCGGAAACTTTTAAACTTCGCGCAAGCTAAAAACAGCTTCAAATCGTCCCAGGACGCATTTAGCGCTTCTTCATGGTGCTGCATCATTGCAGCACCCCGGTGCAATACTTGGTGCATACACCTGATCTCCAACCGCTAAGCTTCCGCTCGTCGCGGCGTACAAAACCCCTGAACGATAACGATAGAGGGACGACATGAGTATGGAAAGGGGCTCGTTTGCCGCGAGGCATGATTTCGATGCCTTGCCGCTCAGCCCCGAGGTGGATGTCCGCTGCGCGCATTTTTCCGAAATCGGCGCGCTTTCGGATATGGCGCACCGGCTGGTGCCGGGCGTGCAGATCGGGGCGGTGGAGCTTGCAAGATATTTCACCTTCGATCCGCAGAGCATCCTGACCTTCACCCGGAACGGCACTCTGCTCGGCGGTATGGCCTTTCTGTTCCTTAGCGATCGCGGGCATGACGCATTGCTGCTCGACGATATCTGCCTGAGCGCGCCCGACACGCGGCATCTGGCCGCGGCGAATGAGGAGGTCTCTGCGATCTACATCTGGGCGATCGCCGCGACCGGCCGCGGCATCGCCGGTCTTGGCAAGGCTGCGGCTCATCTTCGCCAGATAAGGTTTCGCGGCGCGGACTGCTATGCGCAGCCGTCAACCGTGGCCGGACGCGAAATCATGAAGGCGACGGGCTTCGAGCCGATCTCGAGCTTTCAGCCGGACCTCTGGTGTTACGAGCGACCGTGGCATCGGCAGCCGATGCGCATGCCTGGCGCGATCATCCAAGCAAGGAGTTTTTCAGATGCACGGCACTAGGATTCCTCTCGCCAAGCCTGACTCCCGTGCGATCACCATCCGCCTCGCGCGCGATCCGAGCGACCTCATGCTGGTCACGGCCATTCGCTCAGCAGTCTATCTTGCCGAGCAGGATTGCCCGTTCGGGGAGGAGTTTGACGGCAATGACATGGTTGCCGCGCATTTCATCGGCTATATCGGCAACGAGCCGGCGGGCTGTTTGCGGGTGCGCTTCTTCGGCGACTTCGCCAAGGTGGAACGGCTTGCGGTGCGTCACCAGTATCGGCGCTCGCGCCTCTCGTTCAAGCTGGTGCAGGCCAGCATCGACTTCGTGAAGCGCAAGGGGTTCCGTAAGATCTACGGCCAGGCGCAGGACCGGCTGGTGGACTTCTGGGCTCATTTCGGCGCCAAGCCACTCGGCCATAACAGGAAGATCACCTTCTCGGACTTCTCCTACACGGAGATGCTGCTTGAGATCGAGCCAGGACCGGACGCAATCACGCTGGACAGCGATCCCTACGTGATCATCCGTCCCGAGGGCGACTGGGATCGTCCGGGCGTGCTGGACGCCTCGGCGGGGCGGGCGGTGACCTCGCCGCTGCGCGACCTCGCGCTCGCTGACCGCTGAAACTGGTGCAGCTCTGCGCAAGACAATGCCGGTCTCCCACGACGATCCGCTGGTCCTGGTCTGTGCGGACCTCCAGGCAGAATATCTGATCCCGGGGCGTCGCCACGTCATTCTCGATAGCGACACCGCAATCATGCACTGCCTTCAATTGCTGGCGCTGTGGCGGAGCAACCTATGGCCGGTGATGCATCTGAAACGGGTTGCGGAGGCGGCCTGGTTCGATCCGTCATCCAGGCTGACCGATTGGATTGCGGAGGCCAAGCCCCGGCCGGGCGAGATGACGTTCGAGCACGCGTTGCCATCGGCTTACAGCTCGTCGCGTTTCGCCGACCACATGTCCAGCTTACGTCACGTGCGCTGCGTGATGACGGGCTTTTCCCTCGACGAGACCATCCTGGCCACCGTGGTCGAAGGGTTTCATCGGAGCCACCGCTATCGGGTGCTCGACGATGCCGTGGCTTGCTGGCAGCCGGTCACAGGCGAGGCGGCCGTCTACAAGCAGTCGGTGGTGAGTGTCATCGGCAATTTTGCTACTGTCCAGTCCAGCGCCGAATTGATCAGAACCAGCGGCGCCGTCGCGTCTAACGCGCGATGAGATTAGTTAGGACGAATCGTGATAGCGCTTTAGGTTATTGTTTGAGCATGATCTCCGCGCAAACGCGTTCCGCTGATGTCGCGAGGGAAAACCGCTTCGCACTTTTCCGGATCATGGTTTAGGCGGACGCGATCGGCGGATGGACAGGCGGGACATTGTCACGGGGAAACGATCTCAAGGAGCTGGCGAGCGATCTGTCGCGTGCCCTCGAGGCGGCGCGCCGGATCGGTCTGCCCACGACCGTCTATTTGTTATCGATGGCCCTGGTCGAGGTGAGGGAAGCCATCGATGCTGCCGGCGATGACGACGACGGTGCGGCCTGACGTTGGCGTGCCAGCGGCCGAAGCGATCTCGTCAGGATCGACCGACAGCGCGCATCAGGATCCCTGATGCCTCGGCGCCGTCGTTATTGCCCGCGTAAGCAACAAACTGATCAGGCCGCACCAGGATCAGCTGCGCCTCGTATGCTTCGCGGCCGTCTGCGGCGGTATCCCTGATCACCTTCAGCGGGATGCCAAGCCCTGCGGCGGCTCGCTCGAATGCCGCTCCGGTGGTGCTTTCAGTCAGATCGATCAATGTGAAGCCGCTGCCGAGTTCCTCGAAGACGTTCTTGCCTGACGACAGAGATTGCGGCGCCAGGTGATGGCCGGCGCGCGCGGCATGGGTGTGCGAGCCGATCGCGCTGCTGACGCCGCCGGGTGGGCCGAATACGATCGGCGATCCCTCGTAGTTCGGCTCGAAGGCGTTGACCTCCGCGCGCGCGCCGGAATGTCGTGCGCGCCAGGCAGCCTCGAAATCCGCCCGATCCCGCGCCGGATCATGCTGCCGCAAAAAATCCCGGTCGCGGAAGATCGATGCCTCGATGAAGTCGCGTGCGGTGGACGCGAAGACCGGGCGGCGCTCGGCGTCGTAGCTGTCGAGCAGACCGGCAGGGGCCCAGCCTTGCACGGTTGCAGCGAACTTCCACGCCAGATTGACCGCATCCTCGAAGCCGCTGTTGATGCCATAGCCGCCATAGGGCGGATGGCTGTGCGCGGCGTCTCCGGCGACGAAGATTCGGCCTGCGCGGTAGCTGTCGGCGAGCGTGAAACGCAGATCCCAGAATCCGATGTGCTCGAATTCGACGTCGAATTCCGCGCCTGCCGCCTCGTGAAGCAGGCGCCGGAAATCGAAATTGTCGGGGGTGGTACCAGTGGGGACGGGGGCGTGGAAGAACCAGGTGGTGCCAAGATCGACCCTGCCGAAGAATTTCCAGTAACCTTCGAGGTCCGGATGCAGCACGTTGTAGAATGACTTGCCCGGATATCTGCCGAGCAAGCGGTGCAATTCGGTGGAACGAAACACCAGGAGGACCATCAGGCGATCGTGGTCGGCGCGGGTCTGGGTGATACCCGCCTGCTCGCGCACGATTGACCGGCTGCCGTCGCAGCCGACGACGTAATCGGCACGCAAGCTCTGCTTCGTCCCCTCGCGGTTGACGATTTCGATGACGACGCCATCGGCTTCAGACCGCACCTCCTGACAGGTCCATCCATAGCGCAGGTCGATGGCGGGAAGCTGCGCTGCCCGTTGCCGCAGCACGGTTTCGGTTGCGTATTGCGGCAGGCGCTCATTGTCGGTGAAGTAAAACGGCCGAACCAGTTCGCGCTGGAGCCAGTTGTAGTTGTATCCGCTGAGCAGCGTGCCGTGGCTGGTCATTCCGCCGATGCCATAATCGGGTGGAATGGTGCGAGCCGCCCGCAGCGCCGCCTCCGCGCCCCAGAAATGGAAATGCTCCATCGTCCGCTGCGTGAGGTTCTGCCCCTTCGGGATCGGCTGCGGCTGCTCATAGCGCTCGACCACGATGGTCTTGATGCCGCGCTGGCCAAGTCCTATCGCCAAGCCCATCCCGACCGGTCCGCCGCCGACGATCACGACGGGCGCCTCGTTGTTCGCCTGAGCCTGTGTCACGTCGCTTCCCCGTACCTGTCGTCGCGCCCGGCGCGACTGTTTGTTCAGATGCGGCGTGAACGACATTTCGTCAAGTTAAATCTCAAATAATGAGATTACGTAGCATCGTCTTCAGCCGCGGCTGAGATCTGCCGGGCGGCGTCACGGACCTCCGAACTGATGCGGTCGATCAATTCGCCATTGGCATGCTGTCCGCCGATCGTGATGCAGAGACTCGCGATCGGGTAGCTTGCATCGAGAATCGGCGCGGCAATCCCGACAGCGCCGGCCGTCACTTCGCCGAAGGCAACCGCAACGCCCGCGCGACGCACGCGCTTCAGCGCAGCCAGGATGTCGTCGGGCGTGTCGCCGAAGCCGACGCTGCGCAGATCATCGGCGTAGCGCGTGACCAGCGGCATGAGGCGTTGCTTGGGCAGGAAGGCCATGATCGATCGCGCGATCGCGCCACGTCCCATCGCCATCGGTCTGCCGCGCGGATAGCTGCTCGCCGGCGCAGCGGCGGATGCGATCGAGGCTACACACAGCATTTTGTCGCCATACCAGCGCACGATGAGCGCTGTGCCGGGATACGTCGCCGAAAGGCGCTCCAGGTGTGGCGTGGCGGTTGCGATCAGCGGATCGGAGCGGCGGCTGAGATAATCCATCTCGACCACGCGCGGGCCGAGCGCGAACCGCCCGTTGCGCGTCGGCATCACGAAGCCGCTGTCTTTCAGGCTCTTCAGGTAGCGATACAGCGTCGGCCTGGTGTAGCCGAGCTCCGTCATGAGTTCCTCGGGCGACCATTGCGGACGTGTCTCGGTGAAGAGATCGAGCAGGGCAAGGACCCGATCCTGACTGTTTGCCTTGACCAATTTCGGTGCGATCCAGCTTCGCGTTTGACCGTGTTATCGGCGTTTGGGGAGGCCGCAAAACAGCGAAATCATCGCCGCTTGCGCTAACAATAATCTCACTATAAGAGATTAATGAAAGAAAAATAGTGCAGGGATGACCGGGGAGGGCGCCCAGATGGCCGTCACAGCAACGGGCGAGGTCGTATCCGATGCGGTCGACGTTCCCGCCTTTGTCGACCGGCAGCCGGTCGGTGCCTTTCAGCTGCGGGTGCTGCTGGTGTGTGCCGCGGTGCTGTTCATCGACGGCTTTGACACGCAGGCGATCGGCTATGTCGCCCCTGCGGTGGCGCAGGAATGGAAGCTTGCGCGCGCCAGCCTCGGGCCGGTGTTCAGCGCCGGGCTTCTCGGTCTCATGATCGGCGCGCTGATTTTCGGTCCGATGGCCGACAGGATCGGCCGTCGCCGCATCATCCTCGCGAGCACGCTGGTGTTCGGCATTGGCACCTTGCTCACCGTGTTCGCGCCCGATGCAAATTGGCTGATCGCTCTACGTCTGCTGACCGGGCTCGGGCTGGGCGGTGCGATGCCGAACGCCGTCGCGCTCACCTCCGAATTCAGCCCCCATCGCCGTCGCGCCACCCTTGTGATGATCATGTTTGCGGGCTTTTCGATTGGTGCGGCCCTGGGCGGGCTGCTCGCCGCCGCGCTGATTCCCGCCTTCGGCTGGCGCTCGGTGTTTCTGGTCGGCGGCCTCGTGCCGCTGCTGCTGCTGCCGTTCCTCTTCAAGGCGCTGCCGGAATCGATCCGGTTCCTGGCGATGGTCGGCGGCCGCGACCACGAGGTGGGCAATCTCCTGAAAAGGATCGCCCCGAATACGTCCTTCGCCGGCGAGGTGAAATTCGTGGTGCAGGAGCCGAAACTGGCGGGCCTGCCTGTCGCACATCTGTTTGCGGAGGGTCGCGGCCGGGTAACTCTGCTGCTCTGGATCGTGTTCTTCATGAGTCTGCTCGACCTCTATCTGCTGTCGAACTGGCTTCCCACCGTGCTGAACGATCTCGGCGTCTCGGTGTCGGCCGCCGCCGCGATCGGCGCCATGTTGCAGGTTGGCGGCGTCGTCGGCACCTTCACGCTCGGCCATTTCATCGACCGCTTCTCGTTCCGCGCGCTTTCGTTGACCTATTTCGTCGCCGCAGGTGCGGTCACAGCGATCGGGCTGGTCAGCCATTCGATCGTCCTGGTCACGATTGCGATCTTTGCATCCGGATTCTGCATCGTCGGAGGGCAGATCGCCTCGAACGCCTTGACGGCGACCTTCTATCCGACGGCAATCAGATCGACAGGCGTCGGATGGGCGCTCGGCATCGGCCGCATCGGCTCGATCGTGGGGCCGCTGGTCGGCGGGGCAATGCTGGCCCGCGAAATGGGGGCGCAGCCGCTGTTTGCCGCGGCGGCGGTCCCGGCGCTGGTGGCCGCGGGGGCGGCCTTTATGTTGGCCCGACGGAATTAGGCGCGGCGGGCCGGCCATATGCGGCAACGCCAGCGCTGCTTTCCTGCAACGCTCATGTGCGTCTGCTGTCAACGAAATGGCGTTGCAAGTCGCGGCGCAGCGCAATAGCCAAGGTATTGACGTTTTGTTTGGACAAGCCTCGTCTTCGGATGGAGGCTGCGTCACGATGTCCGATGACGCACCAGTTAGGGAATCCCCGCGATGACGATGCTGCCCAATTCGCAAGAAGCCCGCGATGTGGCCTACCAGCTCCACGCGTATACCAACGCGCGCGCCCATCAGCAGGCGGGTCCGCTGGTGATCGAGCGCGGCGAGGGGCCCTACGTTTTCGACGCGTCGGGCAAGCGCTATTTCGAGGCGATGGCAGGCCTGTGGAGCGTCGGGCTCGGCTTTAACGAGAAGCGGCTGGTGGAAGCCGCGCACAAGCAGATGCAGGCGCTGCCATTTTATCACACCTTCTCGGCCAAATCGCACGGGCCCTCGATCGACCTCGCCGAGAAGCTGGTCGCGCTCGCGCCTGTGCCGATGAGCAAGGTGTTCTTCACCAATTCAGGCTCGGAGGCAAACGACACTGTCCTCAAGCTGATCGCCTATCGCTCGAACTCTCTCGGCCAGCCGCAGAAAAAGAAGATCATCAGCCGGATGCGCGCCTATCACGGCGTCACCATCGCGTCGGCGAGCCTTACCGGCCTGCCCAACAACCACCGCTCGTTCGACCTGCCGCTGCCAAATATCCTGCACACGGGCTCGCCGCATTTCTACAAGGACGGCGCGCCCGGCGAAAGCGAGGAGGCGTTCGCGACGCGCCGGGCCGAGGAGCTCGACGCGCTGATCCAAAAGGAAGGTCCTGACACGATCGCCGCCTTCTTCGGCGAGCCGGTGATGGGTGCAGGCGGCGTTATCGTGCCGCCGGCGACCTATTGGGACAAGATCCAAGCCGTCCTGAAGAAGTACGACATCCTGCTGATCGCCGACGAGGTGATCTGCGGCTTCGGCCGCACCGGCAGGATGTTCGGCTGCGAGACCTACGGCATCAAGCCCGATGTCATCGTGGTCTCCAAGCAGATCACCTCCAGTTATTTCCCGCTGTCGGCGATCATCATGAACGACCGCATGTTCGAGCCGATCGCCGACGAGAGCAACAAGATCGGCGTGCTCGGCCACGGCTTCACCGCGGGCGGCCATCCGGTCGGCTCGGCGGTTGCGCTCGAAAATCTCAAGATCATCGAGGAGCGTGGTCTGGTCGCACATGCCGCCGAGCTTGGCGGTTACATGCAGGGCAAGCTTCGCGAGCTCACCAGCCATCCGCTGGTTGGCGAGGTCCGCGGCGTCGGCATGATCGCGGCGCTCGAGCTCGTGCTCGACAAGGGCCGCAAGACGGCAGCGGCGACGCCGGGGGCCGTCGGCGGCATCGCGAGCCGCATGCTGCAGGAACGCGGCGTGATCGCGCGCAACATGCTCGACGCCATCGCCATCTGCCCGCCGCTGATCACCACCAAGGCCCAGATCGATGAGCTCGTGGCGGCGATTACTGGTGTGCTTGATGACATGAAGGGCGAAGTGGCGAAGTTGACGCCGGCGTAACTGCGCAGCTTATCTTATCGCCGTCACCCCCGCGCAATGGCGAAGCCATTGTCGCTGGAGGTGGGCGCTTCTTCAGCGGCCCTCGAAGGGCCACGGCCCGGCTGTGGCAGCGCGGCGCTCATCCTTCGAGGCTCCGCGTACGGTGCTCTGCACCGCACGCCTCGCGCCTCACGAGCTAACACTTGGTCCGCGTGGCAGAACGCTACGCCCGCTGAACCCCGATCACGCGGCCCTTTTCGATCGCGAGCGCGAGCTCGCCGCGCTTGAGCTTCAGCGCGGCCTCGCCGAACAGCTCGCGGCGCCAGCCGCGCAGGGCCGGTACGTCGGCGTCGTCATCGGCTGCGATCTCCTCAAGATCGTCGACGGTGGCGATCACCTTGCTCGCCACCGCATGGCGCTCGGCGGTCATGCGCAGCAGCACCTTCAACAGCTCGACGGTGGCCGCGCCATTGGAATTGTTGCGCGGCTTCTCCAGCTTCGGCAGCGTCGAGAAATCCCGCGCCAGCCCGCGCTCGACGGCGGCGACGATGTCAGCGCCCCATTTGGATTTCTCAAATCCCTTCGGCACCGAGCGGAGATGCGCGAGCTTCTCCAGCGTGTTCGGCGCATGGGTGGCGATGTCGGTGATGGCCTCGTCGCGCAGCACGCGGCCGCGCGGCACGTCACGGCTCTGCGCCTCCTGCTCGCGCCAGGCGGCGACTTCCATCAGCACGGCAAGATCCTTCGGCTTGCGCACCCGCGTCTTCAGCCGTTCCCAGGCGCGCTCGGGGTGGAAGTCGTAGGTCTTGGGCGAGGTCAGGATCTCCATCTCGATGGAGACCCATTCGCTGCGGCGGCGCTTCTTCAGATCGGCGTCGAGCGCGGCGAACACGTCGCGCAAATGCGTGACGTCGGAGACCGCGTAGTGCATCTGCTCCTTGGTCAGCGGCCGGCGCGACCAGTCGGTGAAGCGGTGGGTCTTGTCCGGGCGGTGGCCGGTGACCTTCTCGACCAGGGCGTCATAGGCGATGCTGTCGCCATAGCCGAGCACCATGGCCGCCACCTGGGTGTCGAACACCGGGTGCGGGATGATATTGGCCTGGTGCCAGATGATCTCGATGTCCTGGCGCGCGGCGTGAAACACCTTCAGCACAGCCTCGTTGCCCATCAGCTCGAAGAACGGCTTGAGGTCGAGGCCCTCGGCCAGGGTGTCGATGACGATCGCTTCCTCGGGGCTGGCCATCTGCACCACGCACAACAGCGGGTAATAGGTGGTCTCGCGCAGGAACTCGGTATCGACAGTAATGACGGGGTGCTTGGCCAGCCGGCTGCAGGCAGCCGCAAGGTCAGCGGTGGTGGTAATCAAATCCATGAACGGCCCATGACACTTGGTATCAGCCGTTCTGCCGAAAGCGCTGTGATGTCAAGGGGCTCTAAGCGAATTCGAGCCTTGCATTGGGGCCAGAATCGTTCCTTTCCGACGAAATTCCTATTCGTAGCGGACCCGCTGCGAGGATTTGCGGGCACAGGGCAATGCCACGACCAGCACGCACATGGCGACCAGAGCCAGTCCCAGGAACTCGAAAACCAACAAATCCACGGCAAAACCCCTCAGGAAACATTGCTAGACTTGTCTGGGGTGCGTTGAGGGTCTGTTAATTGCAATGGTTACCGGCGGCGGGCTGGGCCGGATGGTGGACGGGGGGTTAACGGGGGGACTTACCCCAGACGTATTCGGCGCCCCGAGGGACGGAGCGCCGATATTTGTTTGCCGGGAAAACGAATCTCACGGCAGCTTCAGCGACGTCTCCGCGTTGTACGGCTTCAGCGTCTCGTCGGCGGCCTTCTGCGCGGCGGCGAGGGCTTCCTTCGGCTGCTTCTTGCCGTTCAGGACCAGCATGACCTCGTCCTCGAGATTCTTGCGGACCGGTACGGTCTTGTAGGTCGCGAACCAGGGCTTGGCGACGTCGAGCTGCTCGACCGCGGTCTTGGCGTCCGGGTTCTTGCCCAGGAAGTCGACCATGTCAGGCGTCTTGTAGGCGGCCATGTTGGGCGCGAAATAGCCGGTGGCGCGGCTCCACCAGGCGCTCTTCTCGGGCGAGGTCATCCACTTGATCAGCGTCCAGGCGGCCTTCTGCTTGTCGGCTTCCACGCCAGCCGGAATGATCAGCGAGGCGCCGCCGATCGGCACGGCGTTGCGGACGTTGCGCGGAATGAAGGCGACCTTGTAGTTGAACTTGGCATTCTCGCGCACATAGGTCAGCGAGCCCGTCGACAGCATCATCATCGCGGCGTTGCCTGCAATGAAGGAGGTGCTGGCGGCCGGACCAGGCGTGGCGCCGGGCGGGTGGACCTTGTGCTTGCTCACGAGGTCGTTCCACCAGCTCAATGCACCCAGCATCGAGGGCGTATCGTAATAGACCTCGCCGCCGAACTCCTCGTTGTAGTAGCGCCCGCCATTGCTCATGGTGAGCGTTTCCATCATCCAGCCGCAATAATCATAGGCGCAGGGGATCGTGATGCCCCATTGCGTGACCTTGTCGCCCTCGCGCTTGGTCAGCTTCTTGGCCCAGTCGGTCAGCTCGACCCAGGTTTGCGGCGGCTTGCTCGGATCGAGGCCGGCTTCCTTGGCCTTCTCGGCGTTGATGTAGAGCAGCGGGGTCGAATTGTGGAAGGGCACGCCATAGACGGAGCGGTTGATCACGGCATTGCCCTGCAGTGCCGGGAAGAACTGGCCCAAGAACTTCTCTTTGGTGGTGCCGTCTGCGGCGATCAGGGAATCGAGATTGGTAAGCTCGTTCTCGATCTGCATGTCGAGCAGGAAGTTCGCCGACATGATCACGGCGGCCGGCGGCTTGCCGGCCTTGATCGAGGCGCGCGTCTTGATCAGCGTGTCGTCATAGGAGCCGGTGTAGACGGCGGTCGCCTTGATATCGGGGTGACCGTCGTTGAACTCCTTGATCAAGCTGCCCATGTCGCGGGCGAGCTTGCCGTCGACGGGCACGGGGAAGAACAGGTCAATCTCGGTCGGACCTTCGCCGGCGAGAGCCGGGAAGGCGAGGGCACTTGCCATGGAGCCTGCCATGGCAAGGCCGAGCATGAGCCGGCGGGAAAGCAGCATCGGAAATCTCCTATTTGATGCCTGAGGTGACGAAAGAGCTGATGAAGCGCTTCTGGAAGATCAGGAAGGTGATGAGCAGCGGTGCGATCACCATCAGCGTGCCGGCGGCAATCGTGCCCCAGGCCTGCGTGCCTTCCGCGGTCGCGGTGAAGACCGACAGGCCAACCGTGAGCGGCCGTTTGTCCGGCGAGTTGATCACCATCAGCGGCCACAGGAAGTCGTTCCAGTGGCTGGTCACCGAGATGATGGCAAAGGCCGAGAAGCTCGGGATCGACAGCGGCACATAGATATGGCGGATGCGCTGGAATAGGCTGGCGCCGTCGATCAGCGCGGCGTCTTCCAGCTCGGTCGGGATCGCTTCGAACGCCTGCCGCATCAGGAAGGTGCCGAAGGCGGAGGCGAAGAACGGCATCATCACGCCGGCGAGCGTGTCGTAGAGGCCGAACTGCGCGATGATGCGCAGGTTCGGCACGATCAGCAGCACCGGCACCAGCATCAGCTGCATCAGGAACAGATAGAAGATCAGCGTCTTGCCGGCGAAGTCGAGCCGCGCGAACGCAAACCCTGCCAGTGTGATCGTGACGAACTGCACCAGCAGGATGCCGGTGCAGATGATGGTGGTGTTGAGGAAATAGCGCGGGAAGTCGCCGATCTCCCAGGCATCCCTGATATTGTCGAGCGTCGGCTTCAGGCTCGGGATCAGCTCGGCCATCAGATTGATGCCATCGGAGGACGGGCGCAGCGTCGCCACGCCCATCCACAGAAACGGGATCAGCCAGGCGAACGCGAGCAGGACCGTCAACAGGAAGCCGAGTTTGGGCGTGATCTCGTTGCGGGTGGCGAGCGGGGCGTCCTTGTAGAGACGATCGATCAGCTTCATGGCCCGCCCTCGCGGTTGGCCATGGTGCGGAACGACAGAGCAGTGAGCGCCATCAGGGCGGCGAGGGTCAGCAGCGTTGCCGCCGACGCCATGCCGATGTCGTAGTGCTCGACGGCTTGTTGGTAGATGTAGAACAGCACGAGATTGGTCGCGTTCGACGGGCCGCCCTTGGTCATGACAAAGACATGGTCGACCTGCGTCACCGCATTGAGCGTGGCGATGACGGTGACGAACAGGAAGGTGGGCTTGAGCTCCGGCAGGATGATGTAGCGCAGCCGCATGAAGGGACCTGCACCATCGAGATGTGCCGCTTCCATGACATCCTCAGGCACGGCCTGGAGGCCGGCCAGGAAGAACAGCATGTAATAGCCGGCGTTCTTCCAGATCGTGATGATCATGATCGCGTAGAGCGCGATATCGGGGTCGCCGAGCCAGTTCGGCAGCACCGGCAGCAGCCGGCCGATGTAGTAATCGAGCAGGCCGACATTGGGGAGGAAGATGAACAGGAACAGCGCGGATGCCGCGACCATCGGGATCAGCACCGGCAGGAACAGCGCGGCGCGCAGCGCGCTGGTCACCACATTGGTCCGCGCCAGCGCCAGGGCGAACAAGAGCGCTAGGCCGATGCTGGGGATCGCTGTGCCGACGGCGTAGATCGCATTGTTGACGACAGCGCCGGTGAAGGCGGGGTCCGCCAGCACCGCAGCGATATTGTCCAGGCCGACGAAGCGAAGCGGCGCCTTTGGCGTGGCGCGCTGATAGAGCGCATCGATGACCACGCGGCCCATTGCGCCATAGGTGAACAGCGCAAGGAAGATCAGCGAGGGCAGCAGCAGCAGATAGGCCGGCAGCGAAGCTTTGAGGCGGGCAATGAACCGCGTCACGATATGCAGCCGCGTCGGCACTGATGCCACGACCGGAAGAGCCGCGGGTTCTGCGAGGCTCATGTCATCGCGCCGGGAAATTGAGCGCATAGTCGCGGTCGTCCACGCCCGCAGGTGGGTCGAAGGGGAAGCGCAGACTGGTGTCGAGGAAGTCGTGGCTGTGCACGACGAGATTGTCGGCGTCGATCAGCACCACGCCATAGGCCGGCGGCTCGTGGCTGGCGAGATGGTCGGCGGCGTTGGCATCAAGCTCGAACCAGACCTGGTGGTTGGTGCCGCGCAGCGTCGAGAACGGGATCTTGCCATAGCTGCCGAAGATCGGCCGGTGCACATGGCCGAAGAAGAGATGGCGGATACGCGCGCGATAGGGCGCGATCACCTCGGCAAACTCGGCGCTCTGCATCAGCGCGATCTCGTCCATCGCATGGACGCCGACCGGGAAGGGCGGGTGATGCATGAACACGACGAACTGTTGGTCGGCGGGTGCGGCGGAAAGCGTCTTCGCCAACCACTCGAAGCGCCCGGCGCACATCTCGCCGGCATGGCTGGTCTCGTCCAGCGTGTCGAGGAAGACGAAAAGGCCATGCTCGGTGGTGCGGGTACCCTGCACGAAGCCGTTGGGATCGCGCGGCGCGGCCTTCAGCCCGTCGAGGCAGGCGACGCGCTTGTCGTGATTGCCGACCATCGCAATGTAAGGAATCTTCAGCGCCGACATCGCCTCGGCGAAATTGGCGTAGGATTCAGGCTCGCCCCAATGGGTGAGGTCGCCGGTCACCACCGCGAAGGCGGCATCCGCCTGGTGCTTGTTGATGTCGGCGATCGCCGCATCGAGCCGGGTGCGCGGGTCGAGGCCGTAGAGCTTCAGCCCGGGGTTTGCGAGATGGGTGTCGGTGATGTGGATGAACTTGAAGGGCATGGCGCGCTTTGTCGGGGCTGCTGGAGGACGGGCGCCTCCGGCAGGACGGCCCTGGCAGGGCGTTAGTGCGCGTGTGTTTCAGTTTGATGACAGTGGCTCCCGAGCGCCCCGAATTCCAAAGGAAGCCGTAGTCAGGCGCGAGAACGTAGGGTGGATCAGCGAAGCGTAATCCACCTCTTTGCTTTCCGTTTGGTGAGAGAAGTGGTGGATTACGCCTTCGGCTAATCCACCCTACGCATCGAGATTGTCGCTACGTCCCGCAGAACGTCTGCAGCACCCGCTGATCCGGCAACGGCGGATCGGCGTACGCGGCATACTCCGGCTGGTCCTCGTAGGGCTTGGCCAGCACCTTCACCAGTTCCTCGAACGGTGCATAGTCGTCGTTGTTGACGGCAGCCTGGATCACGGCCTCGACGCGGTGGTTGCGCGGGATGAAAATCGGGTTGACGGCGTGCATCGCGGCTTGCCGCTCCGCCGCGGTCTGCGGCTCCAGCGCGATGCGCGCGCGCCAGCGTCCGGCCCATTCGTCGAAGGCTGCCGGCTCCGTGAACTGTGCGCGCACGTCGGCGCCGTCATCAACGGCGGCATCGCCGAGCTTGCGGAAGGTGAGGGTGAAGTCGGCCTGGTTCTTGGCCATGGCATCGAGCAGGTCCTGGATCAGCGCCTCGTCGCCGTCGCGCTCCGTGAACAGGCCGACCTTCCGGCGCAGGCCGGCCTGATAGGCCGCGCTGAACTGATCGGAGAACGCGCCGAGAATGTCCTGTGCTTCCGCGACCGCCTTGTCCTGGTCGTCGGAGAACAGCGGCAGCAGGCATTCGGCGAGGCGCGTCAGATTCCACAGGCCGATGCGCGGCTGATTGGCGTAGGCGTAGCGGCCCATCTCGTCGATCGACGAGAATACTTGCGCCGGGTTGTAGGCGTCCATGAAGGCGCAGGGGCCGTAATCGATGGTCTCCCCGGAGATGGAAGAGTTGTCGGTGTTCATCACGCCGTGGATGAAGCCGACCAGCAGCCAGCGTGCGATGAGCTCAGACTGGCGTGCGACGACGCCAGCGAGCAGAGCGTGATAGGGCCGCTCGGCGTGAAGCAGGTCAGGATAGTGCCTGGCGATGACGTGATCGGCGAGCCGGCGGATCGCGTCGGTGTCGCGGCGGACGGCGAAGAACTGGAAGGTGCCGACGCGGATATGGCTGGAGGCGACGCGGGTCAGCACAGCGCCGGGCAGCGCGGTCTCGCGGATGACGTGCTCGCCGGTGACGACGGCGGCGAGCGAGCGCGTGGTCGGAATGCCCAGCGCATACATGGCTTCGCTGACGACGTACTCACGCAGCACCGGGCCCAGCGCGGCGCGGCCGTCGCCGCGGCGGGAGAACGGGGTGGGGCCAGAGCCCTTGAGCTGGATGTCGCGGCGGACGCCGTCCCGGTCGATGACTTCGCCGAGCAGGATCGCGCGGCCGTCGCCGAGCTGCGGCACGAAATGCCCGAATTGGTGTCCGGCATAGGCCATGGCGATGGGATCGGCGCCGGCGGGAACCGTTTTCCCGGCCAGGATCTCGGCCCCCTCGGGGGTCTCCAGCACATCGGGATCGAGGCCGAGCTGGACCGCCAGCGGCCGGTTCAGCTTGATCAGCCGGGGCGCGGATACCGGGGTCGGCGCGACGCGGGCAAAGAAGCTGTCCGGCAGCGCCGAATAGGAGTTCTGGAAGGGGAAATGGACCGTCATGGGCTCAAGATAGGGCTGGAACGCCTGATGGCAAAGGCTTGAGCCCAAATGGCCCAAAAAGGGTCCTTCGGAGCCCAAAACAGGCCGTTCCTTTGGTTGCTGCTTTGGGCCTCGTCGGGTAAACCCTGCCGCAACTTCGGACCGGTCGTTTCAGGCGGTCCGATTCGTATCCTCCGACATTGATTTTGGGACGACCATGCATCGCTACCGGTCACATACATGCGGCGCGCTCCGCGAGAGCAACATCGGCGAGACCATCCGGCTCTCGGGCTGGGTCCATCGCGTGCGCGACCATGGCGGCGTGCTGTTCATCGATTTGCGCGACCATTACGGCCTGACCCAGTGCGTGGTCGACCCGGACTCGCCGGCGTTCTCGCTGGCCGAAAAGCTGCGCTCGGAATTCGTGGTCAAGATGGACGGCAAGGTCCGCCGCCGCCCCGAAGGCACCGACAATGACGATCTGCCGACCGGCAAGGTCGAGGTTTATGTCAGCGAGATCGAGGTGCTGGGCCCGGCCGGCGACCTGCCGCTGCCTGTGTTCGGCGACCAGGAATATCCTGAGGATATCCGCCTGAAGTACCGCTTCCTCGATCTGCGCCGCGAGAAGCTGCATCAGAACATCATGACGCGCGTCGAGATCATCAAGTCGATGCGCCGGCGCATGGAGGGGCAGGGCTTCTTCGAGTTCAACACGCCGATCCTGACCGCGTCTTCGCCGGAAGGCGCGCGCGACTTCCTGGTGCCCTCGCGCATCCATCCGGGCAAGTTCTATGCGCTGCCGCAGGCGCCGCAGCAGTACAAGCAGCTGCTGATGATGTCGGGCTTCGACCGCTACTTCCAGATCGCGCCCTGCTTCCGCGACGAAGACCCGCGCGCCGATCGTCTGCCGGGCGAGTTCTACCAGCTCGACGTCGAGATGAGCTTTGTCACGCAGGAAGACGTGTTCGCGGCGATGGAGCCTGTCATCACGGGCGTGTTCGAGGAGTTCGCCAAGGGCAAGCCGGTGACGAAGAACTGGCGCCGCATTCCGTTCGCCGAGGCGTTGCGCAAATACGGCAGCGACAAGCCTGACCTGCGCAACCCGATCGAGATGCAGGACGTCTCCGAGCATTTCCGAGGGTCAGGCTTCAAGGTGTTCGCGCGCATGCTCGAGGACCCCAAGAACCAGGTCTGGGCGATTCCCGCGACCGGCGGCGGCAGCCGCGCCTTCTGCGACCGCATGAACTCGTGGGCGCAGGGCGAGGGCCAGCCCGGACTCGGCTACATCATGTGGCGCGAGGGCGGCGAGGGCGCGGGTCCCCTTGCGAACAACATCGGGCCGGAGCGCACCGCCGCGATCCGCGCGCAGCTCGGCACCAAGGAAGGCGATGCGGCCTTCTTCGTCGCCGGTGACCCTGATAAGTTCTGGAAGTTCTCTGGGCTCGCCCGCAACAAGGTCGGCGAGGAATTGAATCTCACCGACAAGGAGCGATTCGAGCTCGCCTGGATCGTCGACTTCCCGATGTACGAGTACAACGAGGACGACAAGAAGGTCGACTTCTCGCACAACCCGTTCTCGATGCCGCAGGGCGGACTCGAGGCGCTGAAGAGCCAGGATCCGCTGACCATCAAGGCGTTCCAGTACGACATCACCTGCAACGGCTACGAGATCGCCTCGGGCGGCATCCGCAACCACGTGCCGGAAGCCATGGTGAAGGCGTTCGAGATCGCAGGTTACGGCGAGCAGGAAGTGGTCGAGCGTTTCGGCGGCATGTACCGCGCCTTCCAGTACGGCGCGCCGCCGCACGGCGGCATGGCCGCGGGCGTCGACCGCATCGTCATGCTGCTCTGTGGCACCACGAATTTGCGCGAGATCTCGCTGTTCCCGATGAACCAGCAGGCGATGGACCTGCTGATGGGCGCGCCGTCGGAAGCCACGGCCAAGCAGCTCCGCGAGCTGCACATCCGGGTGAACCTGCCGCAGAAGTGAGACTGTTGCGTTTCCTCCGCGTTCGCCAAGGCGGATGCAGAGGAAAGCTGCCTCCAAACCGTCATTGCGAGCGGAGCGAAGCAATCCAGAATCTTTCTGCGGAGGAAGTCTGGATTGCTTCGCTCCGCTCGCAATGACGGGGAGAGAGTTGTGTCTCTCCTACAGCCCCGTCGACGCCTCCATCCTGAACTGCGCCAGCGCGACGATCGGCTCGTTGTTTAGGACGTCCATGAGCTGAAGCACCGGCACCTTGCCAAGCGGTGTCAGCTTGATTGTGAGCGTTTGTCCCGAGGTCTCGACGAAGCTCGCGATCGCGTCCACCGCGGGCTTGGCATCGATATTGGAGGCCGCGACTTTCTCGCCCTGCGCCCGGATCATTTCAACGATGGCGCTGCGCGCGGCGTCGCGACTGACGTTCTGCATCCGGGCGAACTGCGCCACCACCAGATCGACGACGCCGCTGTCATGGAGGGAGAGCTCGATCGTGCCGGTCTCGATCTGCATTGCCTGTCCCGTCACCTGCGACGGATCGAGCGAGAACATGTCGCGGGACACGTTGGCGAGTGCAAGACGCGCCTGCGCTCTGGCGATGCCTCCAATGTCGAGGGTCGCCGGCGCGAGCACGAGGCTGTTGGATTGCTGGGTCCAGGCGGCGCCTAGTTCGAGGTCGATCGCGAGCTTGTCGATGCCGGCGGCGAGCAACGGAAGCTGCTTCGGATCGGATGCATCGGTTGGCGTGACGAATTTCGCAACCACATGCGCTTTGCTCGGAATCGAGCCGATCAGCTGCCCCCAGTCCAGGCTCACGGTGTCGACCGTGACCAGCTTCTTGGTGTTCTTGAAGGGCGCAACGACGCCCTTCAGCTCCGCGCCTGCGAGCACGCCGAACAGCCCGAGCATCTGATCTGGCGAGGGGGCCCGCCCGGGAGTCGCGATGCTTGCCGTCCAGCGAAGCAGGCTGGGGAGGCTGAATGATTTGAGCGCGAAGCGATCCATCTTGAATTGTCCCGCGGCGGCGGGAGCATCGAGACCTTCCACCGCGAACTCGCCCTCTGCATATTTGATCGCATCGAGCTTCGCAGTGCCCTGCGGCGTTGTGGCCGACAGATTGCTGATCTCGGCCTTGCCGACACGCAGGCCCTCGTAAACACCAGCGATCTTCTCCATCAGCTCGCGGCTCTGCGCCGGCGTCGGAGGCGCCGAGCTATCCTTCGGCAGCAGGGCGAGCAGCTCGCCGGGGCGGAATTTCGACGGCTGATAGCCGATGTCTTCGACGATGATCCGTCCGACCTGGGCGCGCACACCTTGGGTCGATGTCAGCGCATAGCTTCCGGTGGTGACTTGGCGATAGACGCGGCGGTAGGTCTCGTCATTGGCCTTGGCGGGATCCAGAGCGGCAATCACCGCATTCGCATCGAAGCCGTCGATGATCATGTCGGAGAGTTCGCCGCTCAGCTTGTCGGGCCGCGACGGTTGCCGCGTGGTGATGGCGAATACGGCGTGGTCCAACTTGGCCGTGTCGATCTTGCCGCGGTTGATGTTGCGGATCACCAGTCCGGAATAGGTGATATCGACGTCCCCGGTGACACCTGTGCCGGTATTCATCGCGACGCTCAAGCTCGGAACGGTGACCGAGGCGGCGGTGACGTCCGCAAATTGCTCAAGCGTGAAGCGATAGGCGTCAAGAACCGACTCGGACGCGGGCGCACCCTGCACGCGCGTGGGACCGGAGTAATTGGTCAACGTGGCTTGCGGGATCTTGTAGCTGCCTTTCAGGCCGGCAGCTCCCGCTTCGCCTGAGATCGCCAGCTCCACGCCGGCGATCTCGATCGTGCCGGCCGAGACATGCGCATCGTCGGTCTGGCCGACACCTGCCGCCTTGATACGGGCGGCCTTGAAGCCGGCAATGGGCGAGCGCCCCGGCTCGACATTGATGTCCTCGATCGTCAGCGTCCGGCTCGGCAGGTCGAAGCCGATCCTGCCGTGGCTCGCCTTGCCGCCACCGCTGCGGATCTGCTCGAAGGCCGCCTCGATCTCGGTGGTGACGCGGTGCTGGACGTAGAGGTTGAAGCCGAACCATCCGCCCGCGACGAGCACGGCTGCTACGATCAGGCCGATCAGGATCCGCTTCATTCCCAGCTCCAGTTGCTCATTGTGCGCTGCGCAACCTGCCATATTCGGGAAATGTCGCAAGGTCCAGGGAAAGCTAGCGCTGTCAGATATTTGACTGATGGCCCTGTTGATGGGACCGCAATCGGATGTTGCCACCGGGCCTTCGGCCGTGCTTCATCCGGGTTTCCACGACCCGGAAATAGCGTCCGCTTGGACGATCGCTCCGGATGATGCATTTTGAGGCCGGTAACGCGAGGCAAGAGACCGCATGTCGTCCTATTCCGATGATCTCCACCAGGCGGCGCTGGCCTATCACCGACTGCCGCGCCCCGGAAAGCTCGAGATCCAGGCGAGCAAGCCGCTCGCCAACCAGCGCGACCTCGCGCTTGCCTATTCTCCGGGCGTTGCCGCCGCCTGTACCGAGATCGCCAAGAACCCGGCGGAAGCCGCGACCCTGACCACCCGCGCCAATCTGGTCGCGGTGGTCTCGAACGGCACGGCAGTGCTCGGCCTCGGCAATATCGGCCCGCTGGCCTCCAAGCCGGTGATGGAGGGCAAGGCGGTCCTGTTCAAGAAATTCGCCGGAATCGACGTGTTCGACATCGAGATCGCCGCCGACACCATCGACCGCGTGGTCGAGACGGTGGCCGCGCTCGAACCGACCTTCGGCGGCATCAATCTGGAAGACATCCGTGGTCCCGAATGCTTCGAGATCGAGGCGCGGCTGAAGGAGCGCATGAAGATCCCGGTCTTCCATGACGACCAGCACGGCACCGCCATCATCGTTGCCGCCGCCATCACCAACGGTCTGAGGCTGAACGGCAAGAAGCTGTCGGAGGTCAAGATCGTCGCGTCGGGGGCAGGGGCGGCGGCGATCGCGACGCTCAACCTGCTGGTGTCGATGGGCGCGCAGCGCAAGAACATCTGGGTCTGCGACATCGACGGCCTCGTCCATGAGGGCCGCAACACCTCGATGGACCGCTGGAAGGCGGTCTACGCGCAGAAGACCGACAAGCGCACGCTGGGCGACGTCATCGGCGGCGCCGACATCTTCATCGGCCTGTCGGCACCGGGCGTACTCAAGCCCGAGATGGCCAAGGCCATGGGCGAGAAGCCCCTGATCATGGCGCTGGCCAATCCGACGCCCGAGATCATGCCGGAAGAGGCGCGAAAAGTGCGTCCCGACGCCATGATCTGCACCGGTCGCTCCGACTATCCGAACCAGGTCAACAACGTCCTCTGCTTCCCCTTCATCTTCCGCGGCGCGCTCGATGTCGGCGCCAGCGCGATCAACGAAGAGATGAAGCACGCCGCGGTCGAGGCCATCGCGCAACTCGCCCGCGAGGCGCCGTCGGATGCCGTCTCCCAGGGCAGCCTCGATACCGGCGAGGCTGGCGGCTTCGGTCCGGGCTCGCTGATCCCCAGCCCCTTCGACCCACGACTGATCCTGCGTATTGCGCCGGCGGTGGCGAAGGCGGCGATGGAATCCGGCGTCGCGACGCGCCCCATCACCAATTTCGACGAATATCGCGCGCTGCTCGAGCGCTTCGCCTTCCGCTCCGGCCTCGTCATGAAGCCGATGTTCGCCAAGGCCAAGACTCAACCGGTGCGCGTGATCTACGCCGAAGGCGAGGACGAGCGCGTGCTGCGCGCCACGCAAGTGGTGCTGGAGGAGAAGCTGGCGACGCCGATCCTGGTCGGCCGCCCCTCCGTGGTCGAGGCGCGCATCAAGCGCTTCGGCCTGTCGATCAAGGCGGGCAAGGATTTCGATCTCGTCAACCCTGAGGACGATCCGCGCTATCGCTCTTACGTGCAGTCCTATGTCGAGGTCGCCGGCCGTCGCGGCGTGACGCCGGATGCTGCGCGCACGGTGGTGCGTACCAACAACACCGTGATCGCCGCGCTCGCGGTGACGCGCGGGGAGGCCGATGCGATGCTTTGCGGCGTCGAGGGCCGCTACATGAGCCATCTGCGCCATGTCCGCGAGATCGTCGGCTTCTCGCCCGGCGTCAGCGACTACGCGGCATTGGCGTTGCTGATCACCAGCAAGGGCGCGTTCTTCATCGCCGACACGCAAGTGCGGCCCAATCCGAGTGCGGAAGAGCTTGCCGAGATCGCCTCGCTTGCCGCGGTCCACGTCCAGCGCTTCAACATCAAGCCGAAGATCGCCTTCGTCTCGCACTCCGATTTCGGCAGCTACGACACCGACTCCTCGCGCAAGATGCGCCGGGCGACCCAGCTCTTGAAGGAGAAGCACCCGGAGATCGAGGCCGACGGCGAAATGCAGGGCGACACCGCGTTGTCCGCCGCGGCGCGCCGCATGGTGCTGCCGCACTCCAAGCTGGAGGGCGAGGCCAACATCATGATCATGCCGAGCTTAGATACCGCCAACGTCGCCTACCAGATGATCAAGTCGCTGGCGGACGCGCTGCCCGTCGGCCCGATCCTGATCGGCCCGGCGCGGACAGCCCACATCCTGACGCCCTCGGTCACCGCGCGCGGTATCCTCAACATGACGGCAGTTGCCGTGGTGGAAGCGCAGGAGCGTGCAGCGCGGCAGCAGCCGACGCTGTTTACTTAGCGGTCGTGCTCCACGAACTCGTCATGCCCGGGTTTGTCCCGGGCATCCACGTTCTTTTTGCGGCAAAGGCAAGTCGTGGATGGCCGGGTCAAGCCCGGCCATGACGCCGAGAGGGTGGTGGTCGAATTCGTCCCCGTCGGTTCAATTCCGCTATGGAGCGCCAACGCGCTCCGCACACCACACTTGAATAACTTTCCGTTTTCCATTTCCCCGTTTGTAAACCGCAATCGGACTCATCATAATCTCTCAGCGCATTCCGTGCTTTGCGTTTTGCCAAGAGGCCGACCATGCCAGCGTTCGTGACTTTCGGGCGAATCCTGTTCGCCGTGCTGTTCATCTACACGGGCGCCACCAAGTTCTTCCCCCTCCAGGCGACGGCCGACTTCATCGCCGGCAAGATCGTGGTGCCCGATGTGATCGCGCCTTATGCCAAGCAGGTGGAGACCGCGACTGCGATGACCACTCCGCAGCTGCTCGCGATCGCGCTCGGAGGGCTCCAGATTCTGGCGGGATTGATGATCGCGCTGAACTTCGGTGCGCGCTTCTTCGCGATGCTGATGGTGATCTACATCGCTGTGTCGACCGTCATGTTCTCCGATTTCTGGAATCAGAGCGCGCCTGAGAACGCCGCGGTGGTGATCGACGCGCTGAAGAATCTTTCGATCATAGGCGCGCTGTTCATGATCATGGGCTACGGCCGCGCCACGCGCTCGGTCGAGACCGCCTACGGCGACGTCTAAAGCGCTAGCCCCGCCGCCACGGCGTTACGGTGACGTCATGCGCGGCGTCGAGCATATAGGGTGTCCCCGCAGTCAGCCCGTGTGACGTCAGCACGTCGTGCGGCGTTCGCCGGGGCACGTCGACGAAGCAGCCTTCGCCGCCGGGCAGCCGCACATGCGGGGCTTCCGACAGCCAGAAGGTGTCGTAACGGTCCATGAACATGTCGAACACGACCGGGCCGCCAATGATCGCGACCCGCCCCGAGGTAACATCGGCAAATGCGCAGGCCTCCGCGAAGCTCGCATGCTCCGAATTCCACAGCGTCGCGTTCGGCATCTCGGGATCGACGGTAAGGGCCTTGATCTTGCGGGTCAGGATCAGCCGCTTGCGCTTGGGCGAGTTCGGCTGCCCCTCGTGCGAGTTGCGGCCGTGCACGATCAGCGCAGCACCATCGAGCGCCTGCTCGAAGAACAGCTTGTCGCCTTCGAACTTCAGGCTGTCGGGCATGACATGGCTGGCGTCGGCAAGCATGCCGTCCGCCGAGACGATGACGTAGCCTTCGAAATGGAACGACAAATGACGACTATTCGGAAACGGTCGTCACCACGGAATTGACCGGGCGCGTGCTGACTGTCGGCAGCTTGACGTCCTTCATCAGCTGCTGGTCGTATTCGGGCAGCGAGGCCACCGGCGCCTTGGCGCGCATCGCCACCACCTTGTAGCCGCCGGCCTTGAGGCGGTTCAGCAGCTCGGGCAGGGCTTCCGCCGTGTGCTTCTGGAAGTCGTGCATCAGGATGATGCCCTTGCCCTTGGTCTCGAGCCTCTTCATCACGGTCTCGATCACTTTCTCGGGCTTCGAGGCCTTGAAGTCGAAGGAGTCGATGTCGCAGGAGAAGATCGCAACGTTGCGGTTGCCGAGATAGGTGACCATCTCCGGCGGATGCTGCAGCGCCGGGAAGCGGAAGAACGCGGCGGGCGAGATGCCGCCGAGCGCCCATTTCACGGCGCTGATGCCCTTCTCGATCTCTTCCTTGCGCTGCGCTTCGTTCAGCTTCTTGTCGTTGAGATTGGCGTGCGACCAGGTGTGGGTGCCGACGGTGTGGCCGGCGGCGTAGACCTGCTTCAGGATCTCCGGCTCGTAGGTGGCATGCTTGCCGATCGAGAAGAAGATGCCGGTGGTGCACTGGTCGGCGAGCGCCTTCAGCACGGCAGGCGTGTTGCGTGGCCAGGGACCGTCGTCGAAGGTCAGGACGACCTCCTTATCGCGCAGGAAGTCGAGCTCCTTGAAATGCTCGAAGCCGAAGCCGGGGCCACCCGTCGTGTCGATTTCCACAGTGCGGGCGACGCCCAGCGCGTTCGGATTGTTGCCCCCCCCCCCCCCCCCCCCCCCCCGTGCCGGCTGCGGCGCCTGTTGCGGCGGGGGCGGGAAGGCTGCGCTCGGTTGCGCAGCAGCTGCCGCCGGGGCCGCGGCTGCTGGAGCTGCCGCCGCAGCCGGTGCTGCCGCGGGTTTTGCAGCCGGTGCTGCTGCGGGCGCGGCCTGGGTGGCGGCTGCGGGTTTTGCAGCCGGGGTCTGCGACCATGCCGCGCCTGTCAGCGCAACGGACATCGCGCTTGCCAAAATCAGTTTTGCCGCCACACGCATGGTGTTGTCCTCGAGATTGACCCCGTTGTTCCGCCGTGGCTTTTCGCCTCCGGCAAAACCTTCCTGCCCCTTATCACCTTAGCCTAGATGGTGCTCCATCGCCATTGCAACGGCTGTTTGGCCCTCCGCCGCAATTGTGCCCAACCGCGTTGCGACCGGCCCGTCAACTGTCGGCCAATGCCCGGGCTATCGCGGTTTTGACGCGCGTGTCGGCAGGCTCCACGGCTGAAGGAAACACCTCGGCGATATAGCCGTCGCGGCCGATCAAGTATTTGTGGAAGTTCCACTTCGGAACCTCCCTTGGCCGCGCCTCGGCCGCCCATTTGTAGAAGGGATGGGCCTTCGCCCCTGACACGACCGCCTTGGCCGCAATCGGGAAGGTAACGCCGTATTGGTGGTGCGCGGTCTCCGAGATCTCGCTGATGCCTCCGGGCTCCTGGCCGCCGAAATCATTGGAGGGCACGCCAATCACGGTGAGGCCGCGGTCGCGAAACTCGCTCCAGATCTCCTGCAGCCCGGCATATTGCGGCGTGTAACCGCACAGCGAGGCCGTGTTGACGACCAGCAGCGGTTTACCGGTGAAGGCGGAGAGGCGGATGTCGTCGCCGGACAAAGCGGGAAATGAGAAGGCGTAAGCGGAAATCCGGCTCATGCCGCCGTCGGCCCGCGCGCGCGTTGCCGATGCGGCTGCAGCGAGCAGCGCAGTGGTGAGCATGGTCCTGCGGCTCAACATGGCGGCGTCCCCCGGATGTGAAACGGGGCGGAGCTTACCCCGCTGATGCGACGGGCTCGCTCAACACCGCGTTATCTGACGCGGCTACGCTGCTAGTACAGGCGGACGATGAAGTCGGTGCCTTCGCCGGTTTCGCCCTGGTTGATGCCCTGGTCGGACACGATGACCGAGGCGCCGGTGGTGAGCATCTCGTTGATCTTCGCCATGGCCTCGGCAGGGATCGTGATGCGATCCAGGGCCTCGGCCGGGCTGTCGGGCGTCACCACAGGCCTGGCGGCAACAGGGATCACGGCAGCGCCACGCTGCCGGCGCGACAAATGACCGTCGTCCTCGCGCGCGGCGGCGCGGACGGTGACAGGCAGCGATACCACCGACCAATGCAGCGCATTCGAATCGGTCTTGTCGACCTCGGCCGTGAAGACGTGTGTGCCGAGCGGCCGGTCGTTGGCCGCGATCGTGACGGGCACATCGAACATCGGCGCGAAGTTCTGCCGCACGTAGAGCTTGGAATCCTTGCGGCTGATGAACACCGCAATCTGACCGGTCCGCTTCGGCAGGTCCGGCTTCACGGACGGCGCGGGATCGGCGATGCGGGTCTGATCCTTCTTCGCATCCGGCGAAGCAGCTTGCGCGGGCGCAACCGTTGTCGCAGCCGCGTCGGGCTTGTTCTCGGTCGCCGCCGTGTCAGCCTTGGCGGGCTCGGACTTGGCGGGCTCGGACTTGGCGG
Source organism: Bradyrhizobium sp. CCBAU 51745 (assembly GCF_028128715.1). Taxonomy (NCBI): domain Bacteria; kingdom Pseudomonadati; phylum Pseudomonadota; class Alphaproteobacteria; order Hyphomicrobiales; family Nitrobacteraceae; genus Bradyrhizobium; species Bradyrhizobium sp. CCBAU 51745. The sequence goes on from NZ_LBJP01000008.1 coordinate 70,473, forward strand.
GCTCGGACTTGGCCGGCTCGGACTTGGTGGGGTCGACCTTGTCTGCCGGCTTCTCGTCTGGCGTCGTCTTGGCCGCGTCCGCAGCGTCAGTCGGCTTTGTTTCGGTGCTCGCCGCGTCAACGGGCTTGGCAGCGTCGTCCGTCTTCGCCGCTTCGTCGCGAACCGGCGCGTTGCCCGTGGTCACATCCGACATCACGGTATGGCCCACCGTGGAGCGCAGCTCGAGCACGCCTTCTGCGCTGGCTGTCTTCCTCTCCAAAGATTTGGTCTCGACGGGCTTTGCGTCCGTGACCTTGGTGTCAGGCGCGCCCTTGTCCGCCTTGTCGCCGACGCTCGTCGGCGGCTCGAGGCTTGCTGCGGGCTGCGGCGGGACGCGCAGGGAAGCGAGCATCGGATGCGAGAAGCTTTGCGGCGTCATCTGGCCCGGCGTGACGATCACGCGCGCGCCCATCTTGGTCCAGTTCCACATCTTGACCGCGAACGCCATCGGCATGCGGATGCAGCCGTGCGAGGCCGGATAGCCCGGCAATACGCCGGCATGCATGGCGACGCCGGACCAGGTGATCCGCTGCATGTACGGCATCGGCGCGCCGCTATAGATGTTGGAGTGGTGGAATTTGTGCTTCTGGATGACGCTGAACACACCCATCGGCGTCGAATGGCCCTTCATGCCTGTCGACACCGGCGACTCCGCGAAGACGCCCTTGGAGTCGTAGATCGTCACCTTCTGCCGCTCGATCGAGACGACGATGACGAGCGGGCCTTGCGGCTTCGCGCCGGTCTCTTTCTCGCCGACGGTCTCTTTCTTGGTCTTTGCGGCTGCCGAGCCGCGCTTCTGCGGCTTCAGTCGCGGCTCCGCCGGATAGCGCTGTTGCGGGGCGTAGTACGCGCCCGAATAGTCCGGATAATAATAGAATGCTGCTTCCGCCTGGCTGGTCGTTCCGATCGCACCCGCCGCCGCCAAAATCGCGGCCTGCCACAGCCGTGCCGGCGCGGCGGAGAAGGGGGACCCGTTCACGCTATTCATTCCTCGAATCCACAATCCAAATCAGACGTTAGTGTCGCAGAGGGGATACGCGTTCACCAGCACGGTGGTTCTGCGATCCGCTACATTTGTTCAAGACGTAACAAAAAAGCCTCACGGAGCGGTAAACGGCGGCCGCGCCCGGCCTGCTGTCACCTTCCTGTCGGGACCTCCCATACCTACATTGCCAGGACTTGTTACCGGAGAACTTCATGTCATCCCGTTTCCCCGGTCTTTCCGGCATCCGCTTGAAAGGCCTTGCTTTAGTGCTCCTGGCTCTGGCCGTTCCTCTGGCTTGCGCATCGGCCGCCGACGAGCCTGATCTGATCTTCCGCCGGTCCACAGTGTTCAAATGGATGAGCCCGAATGACAAGCTCGCGACCTATGGTCTCGACGACCCCGAGGTCGAGGGCGTGGCCTGTCATTTCACGGTACCGGAGAAGGGTGGCTTCAAGGGCTGGCTGGGACTTGCCGAGGAGGTCTCGGACATCTCACTTGCCTGCCGCCAGGTCGGCCCGATCAAGTTCAAGGAGAAGATGGAACAGGGCGACGACATGTTCCGCAGGCGCCGGTCGCTGTTCTTCAAGAAGATGCAGATCGTGCGCGGCTGCGACGCCAAGCGCAATGTGCTGGTCTACATGGTCTATTCGGACAAGCTGATCGAGGGATCGCCGAAGAATTCGACCTCGACCGTTCCGATCATGCCGTGGGGACCGGCTGACGCGAACGTCCAGAAGTGCGGCGACTTCTTTACTCAGTGACGCGCTTGCGTTCACTCAGTAGTGGGATCGCGCTTCATGCGCGGTTTCATCAGGTGCGAGCCGCTTAGCCGCACGAACGCCTGCGGCGCGGCCTCGTAGCCGCGTCCTGATTGCAGAGCCATCGCGCCGGGCAAACCGGTACGGTCGCCGATCTGCCGATCGGCGCGGTCCGTAGGCTGCGCCTCCTCGCGCACCGTTGCGCGATCTTGCGCCATCATGATGGCCATCCCTCAATATGTGCCCTGATAATGACGGGCCGTTCGGTTTCGAAGGCTTCGGTCGCGTCCGATCGATTCTCGGTTCATCGGGGGGCCGGCCCTCGTTCGCCGACCTCTTCAGCAGAAAACCGTAAAATGCATGTGAAGCGCAGACGTCGCCGATATGACCGCTTCGCCTCCAGTGACGCAGACGGTCGTTCTCATGCCGGTTGAAACCATCAATGGCCCCATCTGAAATGATTGATGTTTTCGGCAGATTGTTTCGTCGCGCCGTGAGCGACGAAACAATTCTCACCGGGAACGAAACCATTCTGGGCTTTGGGCGCATCACGGAAGAAACCGCTGATGGTTATCAGGGTGACAACGACGACGGCGGAACCGCCGGCCACGCAATTCGGAGATATCCCATGCGCGCGCTCAGCTTCATCCTTGCTTTCGGTTTCGTGCTCGCCGGTTCCTCGTTCGCGGGAGCACCGGACGGCAATCTGCCCGGCATCGGGACCTTCCAGTACAGCGGCTCGCCGATCTCAACCACGGCGCCGCAGCCGATCGTTGTGGCGGCGCGCTTCTGATCCCCCAACAAGAAAACCAGCCCGCAAAGGCGCCATCATGTATCTTCGTTTCTGCGCCGCGGCGTTCCTGTCCCTTCTGACCATCAGCTCCGTTCAGGCTCAGGTGCGCTCACCGAGCCGGTTGCCGGATCCGCGCAGCGAGTTCGTGAGGCAATGTGCGCCGCGCATGCTCGGGCGCTGGGAGCACCCGGAAGAGGTCTGCGGCTGCCTGCATGATCACGCGGCTGCCGTCGTCGAGGATCGCGACCTGCGCGAAGCGCTGCTGCGCGGCATCAGTGAGACCGGCGTTCCCACGATCGAGACCGATTGGGTGCCGGCCGCCAAGCAAGGCGAGATCGGCGCGACCTTCACCAAGATTGCCAAGCCGACCTTGCAGTGCATGTTCGACCCTGCGAAATCCTAAGGTCTCACCTCTACTTCGGACCGAACCGCGGCACGCAGGATGCCGTTCGCGCGACGCCCTTGTCCGTCATCTTCGAGCCACGTACTTCCTTGACCTGTCCGGCCGGGCAGGTTCCGTCATCCACCTGCACGCGCTGGCCGAGCTTGAGGTCGACGATATCCTGCTCACGCCCGACCGTGGTCGCATAGGCCGCCGAGGCGAGCGAGGAGGAGATCAGGAGCGCGAGGCAGGCTGCACGGCCGAGTGAGGCGACGGGTGACATGATGAGGGATCCCGGAATCGATTCTGCAATGTTAAGCAGCAGCCACCGATTCTGATACTGAACCTTTGTCAGGCCTGCCGGGCGTGATGGCCCTTCGGGCGCAATCTGGCGCGCGATTCTTTTGCAAGTCGTTCGGCGGCAGTGACGAGCTGTGGAACCGCATGCCCTGAAAATCCCAGCACGAACCCCGGCAGGGGCCGCGTCCGCGCATAGGTGTCGGCGAGCAGCCAGCCTTCCGCACCTGCCGCCTGCTTTGCTTCAGCAGCGACCACTGGGGCAACCGACGGATCGAACCGGGCCACGAGGTGCAGGCCCTGCGACGGCACCGGGACCGACAGCGCACCACCTGACGCGGCCTCGAGCGTTTCGGCCAGCGCGTCGCGCGCTTCACGGTAGAGCTTGCGTACCCGCTTCAGATTTGCGGCGAAAGCGCCTGAGTTAAGCATGTCGGCGACCGCGCCTTCCATCAGCGTGGCGGGGAAGCGGTCGAGCGCGGCGCGCGCGGCCGTGACGTCGCCGATCAGGCGCTCGGGCAGGGCGCAATAGCCGATGCGCAGGCCCGGAAACAGCGTCTTGGCGAAGGTGCCCATGTAGATCACGCGCTGGAGGTGATCGATGCCGGCGAGCGACATCAGCGGCGCGCCGTCGTAGCGGAACTCGCTGTCGTAATCGTCCTCGAACACGAAGGCGCCGGCCTGCTTCGCCCAGTCCAGCAGCTCGAGCCGCCGCGGCATCGACATCTGCACGCCCAGCGGAAACTGGTGCGACGGCGTGACATAGGCTGCGCGCGCACCTGGTGCGGCGGAGCGGCCCCTCGCGACTTGCAGACCGTGGGCGTCAACGGGAACGGCGACGGTACGGTAACCGCATTGCGCGATGGTCTTGCGCGCCGTGGGATAGCCTGGATCCTCGCACCAGACTTGATCATTCGGTTTCAACAGAGCGCCCAGCACGATACGCAGCGTGTGCAACGTGCCCGACGTCAGCATGATCTGGTCGGGGTCGCAGCGCAGGCCCCGCGCCGAGAGCAGATGATCGGCGATCGCAACGCGCAGCTCATTGCTGCCGCGCGGGTCGCCGTAGTGCAGATGCTCGCTGCCAAAGGCGCGCAGCCGTCGGCCGACAAAGGCGCGAAAACGTTGCACCGCGCGCTCGTCAATATGGGTACAGCCGAGCGAGAGGGCGCCTTGTTTCGGCGCCTCGACGATCACCTTCGGCTTCTTCGATGCGGCGGCGCGGGCCGGGATGCGCGCGGCGACAAAGGTGCCGGAGCCAACGGTTGCTTCCGCAAACCCGTCGGCGATCAGGCGCTCGTAAGCCGTGACCACCGCATTGCGCCGAAAGCCGGTCTGCTTCGCCAGCGCGCGCGAGGGCGGCAGCGGCTCGCCCGACTTGACGAGGCCGCCGACGATCATCTCGCACAGCGCTTGGTACAGCCGGTGCGCCGAGGACGCGCCGGCTGTGATGTGCGGGCCGGTGAGATCGAGCGGCAGCTCGGCCTTCCCGGGAGAATTGGTCGGAATTTTTTGCATGGAATTGGCACTATCGCAGACCAAATGCGCGGCTACAACTGGTCTGGAACTGTTCCAGACCCGACAGGAGCGGCCGTGAGCCAGACCGAGAGCCCAAATTCCTATCCGACGTCGGCGCGCAACCAGGTGAAGCGCCGGCACGACCGCGGCTTCTACGATCACGCCACCGTCCACCGCATCCTGGATTCCTCGATGTTGTGCCACGTCTCCTATGTGATCGACGGTCAGCCCTATTGCACGCCGACCTTCTTCTGGCGCGAGGGGACCAAGCTGTACTGGCACGGCTCGAGCGCCAGCCGCATGCTGCGCAACCAAACCAAAGGCGAGCGCGTGTGCCTGACGGTGGCCCATCTCGACAGCCTCGTGTTGGCGCGTTGCGGCTTCAATCATTCCGCCGACTATCGCGCGGTGATGGCGTTCGGCACCGCCTATCTCGTCACCGATCCCGTCGAGAAGGAGCGCGCGGTGGTCGCGATGGTCGACCGCTTCTTCCCGGATCGCACCGCGGGCCTGCGGGCCAGCAATATCCAGGAGATCAAGGCGACCTCCTTTATCGCGATGGATATCGAGGAGGCCTCGGCCAAGATCCGCGCCAAGGGTGTCGCCGACGACGAAGAGGACTACGAACTGCCTATTTATGCCGAGCGCATTCCGGTTCGCACCGTTCTCGGCGCGCCCGAGCCGTGCCCGCGGCTGCTCGATGGCGTCACGCGTCCTGCGACGCTGAATGGCTATTCCGAGGGCCGCCTGCTCGAAGATGCATTGCGGGATGCTTATTTTGTAGAGTACCCCAACGGCTGAAATCGGCTAGCTTGCGCGCTCCTTAGACCAATCGGATGCCGGGAGTTGCCTGATGGATGCCGAAACGCAGCAGAGGATTCTTGACGCCGTCGACGCCGGCTTCGAAGCCCAGCTTGCGACCACGCGCGATTTCGTCGCGATCCCTTCGACCCGCGGGGCGGAGGGGCCGTGCCAGGACATGATCGGCGACTTGCTGCGCGCACGCGGCTACGAGGTCGACGATTGGCACATCAATGTCGACGACTTGAAGGATCTGCGCGGCTTCGGGACGATCGAGCATGATTTCTCCAGGGCGCGCACGGTGGTCGGTACGTATCGTTCGTCCACCGAGGCGGGCAAATCGCTGATCCTCCAGGGCCACTGCGACGTGGTGCCCGCGGGGCCGCTGGAACTGTGGGATACCCCGCCGTTCTCGCCCGTCATCAAGGACGGCAAGATGTTCGGCCGCGGCGCCTGCGACATGAAGTCGGGCACCATCGGCGCACTCTATGCGCTGGATGCGATCAAGGCGGCCGGTCTGAAGCCGACGGCTCGGATCCACTTCCAGTCTGTCATCGAGGAGGAGAGCACCGGCGTCGGCGCACTCTCGACGCTGCAGCGGGGCTACCGGGCCGATGCCTGCTTCATTCCCGAGCCGACCGGCGGCAAGATGGTGCGCGCGCAGGTCGGCGTGATCTGGTTTCGCCTTCGCGTGAAGGGCCATCCCGTCCACGTCGCGCATGCCGGCTCGGGTGCCAACGCGATCATGGCGGCGTATCATCTGATCCAGGCGGTGCAGAAGCTCGAGATCGAATGGAACGAGCGTGCCAAGGCCGACCGCCACTTCAAGACGCTCAACCATCCCATCAATTTCAACCCCGGCATCATCAAGGGTGGCGACTGGGCTTCCAGCGTCCCGGCCTGGTGCGACGTCGATTGCCGCATTGCCGTGTTGCCGGGTTGGTCGATCGCCGACCACCAGAAGGAGATTCTGGCGTGCATCGCGGCGGCCTCGCGTAATCACCGCTTCCTCGCGAACAATCCGCCGGAGGTCGAATGGTCCGGCTTCCTGTCGGAAGGCTATGAGCTGACAAATTCGGCGGCGTCGGAAGCGGCCTTCGGCAAGGCCTTCAACAAGGTTTATGGCGGAGCGGTCGAGGACCTCGTCTTCACCGCACTCACCGACACCCGCTTTTACGGCCTCAACCACGGCATCCCGAGCCTGTGCTTCGGCGCCAGCGGCGGCGAGATGCACGGCTTCAACGAATTCGTCGATCTGGAATCGCTGAAGAAGACGACCAAGGCGATGGCGCTGTTCATCGCCGAATGGTGCGGGGTGGAGAGGGCGTAGCGGCCTCTCCGCGTCATTGCGAGGAGCTCTTGCGACGAAGCAATCCAGAGTTGCTGCGGAAACAGACTGGATTGCTTCGCTGCGCTCGCAATGACGGGTGGTCTTGGCTGGAGCGCCGGTCGCCCGAAACACGGGCCTATCCAAATCCTTTAAGCTTAAAAGAAAGACTAGGATGCCGCCCTGACCGGTGGCAGACTGGCGTTCGGTTCGCTGAACGAGTCCCCGGGGGAGTCACGATGCGCGATTGGGATGATGCTTACGCCAATTCGGCCCATATACCGGGTTCGGACAAGATGCCGGCGCAATGGGCGGAGCGGGCGGCGGCCTACCGGGCCGGGCTGAAGGATTTTCGCCCTGACATCGCCTATGGCTCCGCCGAGCGTCAGAGTTTCGACCTGATCCTGCCCGACGGCGACAGCAAGGGCCTCGTTGTGTTCGTGCACGGCGGCTATTGGATGCGCTTCGACAAATCGGCCTGGACGGATCTTGCCGAAGGCGCGCGGCATCACGGCTGGACCGTGTGCCTGCCGAGCTACACGTTGGCGCCGGCGGCGCGCATCTCCGACATTACGGCGGAGATCGCCGCCGCGATCGCGAAAGCCGCCTCGCTCGTCGCGGGACCGATCCGGCTCGCCGGCCATTCGGCCGGCGGCCATCTCGTCACGCGCATGCTGTGCGACGACAGCCGGCTCGAGCCTTCAGTGTTCAGCCGCATCGCCGGTACGCTCTCGATCAGCGGGCTGCACGATCTGCGGCCGCTGCTGAAGACGAAGATGAACGAGACGCTGCGCATGACCATGGAGGAGGCGACGCTCGAGAGCGCAGCGCTGCATCTGCCGCGCGGGCATTCGCCTGTCACCGCCTGGGTCGGCGGCAGCGAGCGGCCTGAATTCATCCGCCAGTCCGACCTGCTGGCCAATGTCTGGACCGGCTTTGACGTGCCGACGCGGCTCGTCGTCGATCCCGGGCTCAACCATTTCACCGTGATCGACGCGCTGAAGGACCCGTCCTCGCAGATCACCGCGCGTCTGATCGGGCTCGATTGAACGAGGGCAGGAATGATCGATCGAAAGGACATGTCATGACGTCCAACGATTACGATCCCGCAAGCGAAGGCGCCGAGACCGACTTCGCCCGGCGCATGTCCTATGGCGAATATCTGTCGCTGGATGCCATTCTCGGCGCGCAGCATCCGCTCTCCGAAGCGCATGACGAGATGCTGTTCATCATTCAGCATCAAACCACGGAGCTGTGGATGCGTCTCGCGATCCATGAGCTCAGCGCCGCGCGCCGCGCCATCGCCAGGGACGAGGTGGCTCCCGCCATGAAGATGCTGGCGCGAATGTCGCGCATCTTCGAGCAGCTAAACAACGCCTGGGACGTGCTGCGTACGATGACGCCCAGTGAATATACCCGCTTTCGCTCCCAGCTCGGCCAGTCCTCCGGCTTCCAGTCGCGGCAATATCGGCTGATCGAATATCTGCTCGGCAACCGCAACCACGCCATGCTGAAGCCGCACGCGCACGATGTGGAAACGACAAAACTGCTCGAGGCTGAGCTCGCGACGCCGAGCCTCTATGACGAGGTGCTGCGGCTTGCCGATCGCCACGGGCTCAAGATGCCGGCCGCCGTGCTGGCGCGCGACGTTCGGGAGACCCACAGCTTCAGCGAGGGCGTGCTTGACGCCTGGCGCGAGGTCTACCAGGCGCCGGAGACGCACTGGATGCTGTACGAGCTTGCCGAGAAGCTGGTCGATTTCGAGGATTATTTCCGGCGCTGGCGCTTCAACCATGTCACCACGGTCGAGCGCGTCATCGGCTTCAAGCGCGGCACCGGCGGCACGGGTGGCGTCAGCTATCTGAAGCGCATGCTCGAGGTCGAGCTGTTTCCCGAACTCTGGCGCGTGCGCACGATTCTGTAGGGATGTCCATGTCCAGGCTTCGCGTCTACGCCGACACCAGGGCGCTGTTTCATCTGCCCGAGGGTGTGATCTATCTCGACGGCAATTCGCTCGGCGCATTGCCGCTTGGTGTCGTCGAGCGCGTCAACCGCGTCATCACGACGGAGTGGGGCGATGAGCTGATCCGCGCCTGGAACAGCGCAGGCTGGTATGCCCAGCCGCGCCATGTCGGCGATCGCATCGCCCGGCTGATCGGCGCGGAGGCCGGCTCGGTGATGGTCGGCGATACGCTTTCGCTCAAGGTCTACCAGGCACTCGCCGCTGCGCTCGACATGAACGCCTCGCGCAAGGTCGTCCTGTCGGACACCGGCAATTTCCCGACCGACCTCTACATGGCGGAAGGCCTGATCGCGACGCTCGGGCGCGGCCATCAGCTGCGCCTGGTGGCTCCGGAGGAGATCGAGGCTTCGCTGTCGGAAGAGGTCGCCGTCCTCTACATCACCGAGGTCGACTACCGCACCGGCCGCCGTCACGACATGGCGAAGCTGACCGCGAAGGCGCATGCGCTTGATATCGTCACGGTCTGGGACCTCGCGCATTCAGCCGGCGCGCTGCCGGTCGATCTCGCCGGCTGCGGTGTCGATTTCGCCGCGGGGTGCACCTACAAATACATCAATGCCGGCCCCGGCGCGCCGGCGTTTCTCTACGTCGCGCCGCGTCGTGCCGACGGCGCGCGTGCGGCGCTCTCCGGATGGATGGGCCACGCAAAGCCGTTTGCGTTTGAGCTTGGCTATGCCGCCGCCGGCGGTGTCGAGCGCATGCGCGTCGGCACACCCCCGGTACTGGCGATGGCGGCGCTGGAGCATATCTGGGATCGGGTCGACATCAAGGAGGTCCGCGCCCGCTCGTTGGCGCTCGGTGATCTCCTGATCGCTGAGGTCGAGCGTCGTTGCCCGTCCCTGAAGCTCGTGACCCCGCGCGCGCACGAGCGTCGTGGTTCGCAAGTCTCGTTCGCCTTCGCAGGCGGTTACGCCGCGATGCAGGCCCTGATCGCGCGCGGCGTCATCGGCGATTTCCGTGCGCCCGATATCATGAGGTTCGGCATCACGCCGCTCTATATCGGCGAGAGCGAGATCGTCCGTGCGGCCGAGATCATCGAGGAGGTGATCGCAGGCGGGCTCTGGCGTCGGCCGGAATACCAGGTCGTGAATGCAGTGACGTGAAACACGAAGCCTCTCCGGCGTCATTGCGAGGAGCACTTGCGACGAAGCAATCCAGAATCCCTCGGCGCAGGCAGTCTGGATTGCTTCGCTTCGCTCGCAATGACGGTGGAGGGATGGTCGGCGCGTCCCTGCCGGGGGAGCGCCGGCGTCACGGCAACCATTACCTCAGACGTCATTGCTTTGCCGCGCGAAGCCATTCACGTTGAGACAACAATGAATTGGGAGGAGATCCGATGACGCCGCTCGAAAAACTCAAGGCGATGAAAATGCCGTTCGCCGAGCTCAAGGGCGTCGAATTCGTCGAGGCCGGGAAGGATCGCGTGGTCGCGCGGATGATCGTGCGGCCCGATCTCTGCACCCTGCATCACACCATCCACGGCGGCGCGGTGATGGCGCTCGCTGATTCCGTTGGCGCAGCGGCGACCGTGATTAATCTGCCTGATGACGCCAAGGGCACGACGACGCTGGAGAGCAAGACCAACTTCATCGGTGGCGCCAAGGAGGGAACCATTATCATCGCGACCGCGACCCCGGTTCACCGGGGGCGCCGGACCCAGGTCTGGACCACCCGGCTGGAGACCGAGGACGGCAAGCTGGTGGCCGTGGTGACCCAGACGCAGCTGGTCCTGTAAGACTACGGGGCCTTGATTTTATTAACGAATTAGTCGTCCCCGATGCCGGAAACTTGAGCAGGTTCCCGTCTTGATAATTTTGTTGCGACGCACAATATTGGGGCCCTAGGGATTCGAACGCCTCCTCGAGGGACACCAAGAGGAGTTTTGACGTGATACTTGATGAGACCGTTCGCGCGACGTCCGTTCCGGGCTATGTGCGGACCCTGAGCCAGCAGGAAGAGTTGCCGCTGTTGCGCGATCATCTGCTCAGGCTCGATGCCGAAAGCCGGCACGACCGCTTCAACGGTTTTCTCGACGACAGTTTTATCGAGCGCTACGCGGCCCGCTGCGCGGATGATGGCACCGTGATCGTTGCCTACATCGTCGACGGCGTGGTGCGTGGTGCGGCTGAGCTGCATCCGCCGGAGGGTGATTCGCTGCCCGAAGTCGCTTTCAGCGTGGAAGCCTCCGCCCGCCGCCAGAACGTCGGCACCGTGCTGTTCAGCCGCCTGATCGCGGAAGCGCGCTGGAAGGGCTACAAGAGCCTGCGCATCACCACGGGCGCGGAGAATCACGCCATGCGAGCGCTCGCCAGGAAGTTCGGCGCGAACCTGCAATTCCGCCATGGCGAATCGACCGGCACGATCGACCTGACCAAGACGCCCGAGGACGAGCTTGCGGATCTCGCCTCGGCGCCGTTCAAGGCTGGCCGCGCGCTGCTCAGCTTCAACTCGACCTGCTGGAAGCTGATCTCCAGCATGTACGGCAATCGCGCGGCCTGACAGCAAAGGCCTGAATCAAAAAGCGGACCGGCGAGGCCGGTCCGCTTTTTTTTGAAGCAAGAAGGTGAGGGCTTAGGTGCCGGTGCGCTTGTCGTTGCCGAAGCGACGAACGACGCGGCGCTCGACCACGACAGAGCGCTGCGCGCCCTGTTCGCCGGCGATCACGCGCGTCGCGGTGATGCGGCTGTTGGTGCGGGCCTGCTTCTTGACCTCGGCCTGAACGATTTCCAGTGGCATCCCCATCAGCGCGGCAGCGATCTCGGCCTGCTGCTCCTGGTCGTCGGTGATGCCGACGGCCGCGAAAATCGCCTCATCCAGCGTGGGCGGATCGTGGCGCACGCGCCGCGTGCCATATTTGGTATTCCAATCTGCGCTCATAACGGCCTCATTTTGATGCCGGATACCTAGTGCCCTATATGTTGCATTGCAATATGAAATTGGTGTGGCAGCTCAGCTATGCACCGCTTGAGCGTCATAGCGGTGACGGGGCACCGATCTCAGGGCGTTGCTGCGGCCAGCGTTGCAGCGCCGCATGTCCCGCCTCCGTAAGCCCGTAAACTCCCCGGTCGGCGCGCTCGAACCAGCCATACACATTGTTAAGCAAGATCTTGCCGGCATCGGGACAGCGTTCGCGCAAATCGCGCACCCGCCGCGGGCCAGCGGCAAGCTCTGATGCGCAGGCCAGTGCCTGCTGCCGATAGGCCGTCATGATCGGCGCGCGGGTGCTGCCGCCGAGCACGGGATCGCCCTGGCGGCGCTGATGCTCGGCGACCAACCGCGAGCGCGTCTTCGGCTCGCGGCGCGGGGCCGCTGTCGGCGGCTTCACCAGCACCTCGACCTCGCCCTTATCGGTTACCCCGAGCATACCGAAGCCGAGGCGGCGACACAGATTGCGATAGCGCGCATCGCTCTCGCGGCCCTTGCCGCGTGCGGATATTTTTGCCGCGATCCAGATCTCGTCGCCTGCCGGCGCACGATCGACTGCTTGCAGGATCAGCTCGAGATTGAAGGCGAGCTTGAGCTCGCCGATCACCACGACAGGCGGATCGCCGGCGCTCAGGCCGACGAGATCGCAGCCGCGGATCTCGCCCTTCACGTCGAAGCCGAGGCTTTCGAGGAAGCGTTTGACGGGGAGGTAGAGCGCGGTTTCCAAGGTGAGTTTCCAATCGGAGAATCAATTCCCCGTAGTCTAGCCCGGATCGGGATCGAGGCCGGCGAGCATTTGCCCGAACGCGGTCAGGCCAGCTATATCCTCACGCGGGGAACAGGGCGCTTGCGATATGACGATCAGGAACGGGCTTTATCACATCCGGATCGAGTTCCTGGATAGCGTCCAGGGCGGCAATCAGGGTGTCATGGTGCTGCGCGACGGCACCATGCGCGGCGGCGACTCGTTTTTCTTCGCTTATGGCAGCTACACCTCGGCCGACGGCAAATGGAAGGGCGAGCTGACCAACGAGGAGCATTCGCCCTCATTCGACGAGCGCCCGGTGTGGGGCCGCAAGGTCGTGACCATCGGCTTCAGTGGCACCTATACCGACGAGACCGCCTATGGCGAGGGCATTGCGCTCGCGGGCAAGCAGAGCATCCGCTTCAAGGGCAATCTGCGGCTGCTGGTGCCGGATTGATCACACCCGACCGCTCACCGGAATCAGCGCCCCGGTGACGCCGCTCGCGGCGTCGCTGACGAGGAACAGGATCACCTCGGCAAGCTCCTGCGGCGTCACCCATTTGGCGAAGTCCGCTTTCGGCATGTCGGCGCGGTTGGCCTTGGTGTCGATGATCGACGGCAGCACCGCGTTCACCGTGACCTTGCCCTTCCATTCGCTGGCCAGTGCCTCGGTGAGGCGGTGCACGCCCGCCTTCGATGCCGCGTAAGGTCCCATGCCGGAGCCCGCCTGAACCGCGCCCATGGCGCCGATATTGACGATGCGGCCGGCCTTTGAGGCAGCAAGGTGCGGCAGCGCTGCATGCGAGGTGTTGAGGGCCGTCAGCAGATTCAGCGCGTGCATGCGGTGCCATGTCTTGAGGTCGCCGTCGCCGACGGTCTCGAAGGCGAAGCCGCCGGCGATGTTGATCAGCGCGTCCAGTCTGCCGAAGTGCTTCGCGGCAGCCTCGACCGCTGTCTTCGCCTGCGCTGCATCGGAAAGGTCGACGCCGCCGATCTCGATGCGCTCGGTCGTGGCCGGCATTTGTGAGGGCGCATAATCGATGCCAGCCACCAGTGCACCGCGCGACCGTGCGACGTCGGCGACCACCCTGCCAAGCGCGCCGAGGGCGCCGGTCACGACGATGACTTTTCCCTGCACGGTTCTCTCCCTCGCCTCTATTCGCGCCGACTATTGCGCGAGGCCAGTTGCAGTTGCAATGGCGCTCGCATCAAGGCTGGGCTATAAATGCAACTTTAGATCGTTCGAGGAGGCTGTTTCATGCCCGAACCTTTTCCGCCCATCGAATTTCCCTCTGCGATCGTCGACCTGAAATATCCCCTGATGCGGCTCCGGCAAGCCTTCGATGGAAAGGGCGTGGTGCGGATCGTAGCCATGGGGTCGTCGTCGACGGCCGGACGAGCCGATGTCGTGCCTTATCCCTATCGGCTCGAGATGTATCTGCGGCAATATTTCAAGGACGTCCTGCATCGGACGGATATCCGGATTGACGTGCTCAACCGGGGGATTGGCGGACAAGAGGCGACCGAGGAGCTTGGGCGGTTCGAGGCCGATATTTTTCCCGATGATCCCGCGCTGGTGATCTGGCAGGTGGGAACGAATGCGGTTTTTCACAACGACCAATACGACGTTGACGTCGTTGCCGGGAACATCAGGAAGGGGCTGGCGCAATTGCGTGCCCGCGGCTTCGAGGTCGTGGTGATGGACCCGCAATATACGACGAAGATGCTGTGGGATGATCGCGCCGAGCTGTCGGACAGAATGGTCCGGCTGATCCGCGATGCGGCCAATGACGCCGGGGTCAATCTGTTTCAGCGCTGGGCCCTGATGCGGCATTGGCACGTGCAGAACAAGGTGTCGTTCGAGCAATTGGTCGATGTGACCGATCCCGACCAGCTGCACCAGAGCGACTGGAGCACCATGCAGGTCTCACTCGCTTTCAAGGATGTCATCATCAAGGCTGCGGGGGTGACGGCGTGAGGGGCCGCCGCCATCACGTTTGCAGATAACGCTCCTTCAGCGCGATCCGCTCGGGCGCGCCGAGCTTGAGGCCGTCGTGCAAATAGGCCTCGACATCGCCATAGTCGTCCCTGACCGCATCGAAAGCGGCCGCGAGAAAGGAGGCGTTGACCGAGCCGATCGCGTCGAGGACGTCGGCGGGCAGGTCGGAGACGCTCGAGGTGTCGCGCTTGTAGTGGCGGTTGGTGAGCAGATAATCCTCGGCAATGACGTCGTCGGGAACGCCGAGCGCATGCAGGATCAGGGCGCTGGCGAAGCCGGTACGGTCCTTGCCGGCGGTGCAGTGGATCACGAGCGGAGCGCGGTCCTCCAGCAGATGGCCGAACAGCATGCGGAAGCTATGCGTGTTGTGGCGGACGTAGTTGCGATAGGACTCCCGCATGATCTCGAGCGCGACCTGCCGAGTGAGCGCGTCCCTGGCGAGCTCGGCGCGCAGCGAAGCCACCACCGTCGGCTCGATCGGCAGCGAATGTACGGTGATCTCGTTGACGACGCACATGCCAGCGGTCCGCTCCTCGACGCCGCGGAAGTCGAACGCGCTTTTGACGCCGAGTGCGCGAACGATTTCGATGTCGGCGGCGGTGAGCTGGCCGAGATGGTTGGAGCGGAAGATATGGCGCCAGCGCGTGATGCGGCCGTCACGTGTGGCGTAGCCGCCCAGGTCGCGAAAATTGCTGGCGCCTTGCAAGGCGAGGTGACGGGCAGGGGAGTCTGACATCGGAGCCGCTTTTGTTATGTTGCCGACGCATCATTACAGGGGGCGATCATGGGGCGGGACAAGGCTGTTCTTTTGGGGATCACCATACTGACGGCGGGACCGTCAGGCGCGGGGCACGCCGACGCGCAGACGTTCCGGACCTATCGCTGCGTCGATGGCACCCAGTTCATCGTGGGTTTTTATGATTATGACACCCGCGCCTTCCTTCAGATCGACGGCGAGCCGGTGACGCTTGCCAAGCGCCTGACGGTATCGGGCATGCGCTATTCGGGGGCGGGCATCACGCTGAGGATCGACAAGAGCGGAGCCACCACGGTCAAGCATTTGAAACGGCCGGTCACGGCCTGCGCGGTGATTGAAAAGCCCGCCCTTTGAACGGACGTCCGGACAGAATCAAAAAGGGTCGAAACCTCGTTGTTTCGACCCTTTTTCAAACTTCCGTCGGGCACTCGAAAGAGCGCGGCGGTCTCAAACTGGACACCGGCATCAGCGTTCCCATTTGGGCTTTGCTTCGTCGACCGCGTCCTGGTGGTACCAGCTATCGCTGCAGATCGAGGCGTTCGCTGGAAGCGAGGCGTGATCGGCAGGAAGGCGTGGCTCGCCATAGCGGCGCCCCGCGAGAGCCGCGCGGCCCCCGGCAGGGAATTGGTAGATCTTCGCAGATCCGTAACTTAGACCATTATTCATCATTGCGATTGCTCCTGGGTCGAAGCGACTTGGCCTCCATGGTGCGCCCGACTCGTTCTGATGTGGTTACTGGAATCCCCATATCGGCCTCGCACTCCCAAAAGCAAAGTGCTGAAAACGATATCAGTTTCCGCCCAATTCTTGGGCAGGTGGCTATCTGCACCCCCTAAGGCACCGGATCGATGACTAACGTCTGGGCCGTTCCAAAGGTTGCTAGGCAGGACAGGGCGGCTTTTCGAAAGTTGCTGGACGTTGATGCGCGTTTGATCGGCAACCTCAGGCAGGGGGCCTGCCTGCTTCAAAATCGGGCGTTTTCCGCGGGATTTTTGCAGTGCAGCTTCACGAGAAGGTGCGCTTCTATGACGCATGCGGCTGGGGACGGTTTTCCGTCGGCTGGACCCACTCCGGCGCGGTGGAAAAGCTTCCGCGCTGCGGCTTTTTGGCACGCAACATGCTTGTAGAGGGCCGGCCGATGATGGCCGGGTACAAACGTGCGGGGCTCTCAACCCCACCTTTCGCATCATCTACAGAGAGGCTCAATGACCAAGTATAAGCTCGAGTACATTTGGCTCGACGGATATACGCCGACTCCGAACTTGCGCGGCAAAACCCAGATCAAGGAATTTTCGTCGTTTCCGACGCTCGAGCAGCTTCCGCTGTGGGGCTTCGACGGCTCGTCGACCCAGCAGGCCGAAGGCCATAGCTCCGATTGCGTGCTGAAGCCGGTCGCCGTGTTCCCGGACGGTGCCCGCACCAATGGCGTGCTGGTGATGTGCGAAGTCATGATGCCCGATGGCAAGACCCCGCATCCGTCCAACAAGCGCGCCACCATCCTTGACGACGCCGGCGCCTGGTTCGGCTTCGAGCAGGAATACTTCTTCTACAAGAACGGCCGTCCACTCGGCTTCCCCGAGTCCGGCTATCCGGCGCCGCAGGGCCCGTACTACACCGGCGTCGGTTATTCGAACGTCGGCGACGTTGCCCGCAAGATCGTCGAAGAGCATCTCGACCTCTGCCTCGCTGCCGGCATCAACCATGAAGGCATCAACGCGGAAGTCGCGAAGGGCCAGTGGGAATTCCAGATTTTCGGCAAGGGCTCCAAGACCGCTGCCGACCAGATGTGGATGGCCCGCTACCTGATGCTGCGTCTGACCGAGAAGTACGGCATCGACATCGAATTCCACTGCAAGCCGCTCGGCGATACCGATTGGAACGGCTCGGGCATGCACGCCAACTTCTCCACCGAGTACATGCGTACGGTCGGCGGCAAGGAGTACTTCGAGGCGCTGATGGCCGCCTTCGACAAGAACCTGATGGACCACATCGCCGTCTACGGCCCGGACAACGACAAGCGTCTGACCGGCAAGCACGAGACCGCGCCGTGGAACAAGTTCAGCTACGGTGTGGCTGATCGTGGTGCCTCGATCCGCGTTCCCCACTCCTTCATCAACAACGGCTACAAGGGCTATCTGGAAGATCGCCGTCCGAACTCGCAGGGCGACCCATACCAGATCGCTTCGCAGATCCTGAAGACGATCTCGTCCGTGCCTGTCGACAAGAAGGCCGTCGCCTAAGATCCTCCCGGCCCGGACCTTTGGGGGCTTGGTCCGGGTTGGCTTTCAATCCGCCGGAGCTGCGAAGCCCCGGCGGATTTTTGCGTTCTGATGACAACGCTTATTGTGGGTCTGGCTTCTATGCCGGCGTGAAGCCTGTCCATGTCGGCCGAAACCGGGATAGAGTAGTCGTCAGGATGTGCGCGGAGCCGGGGACACGGCTGGTGTTTGAAGGCTTCTACAAGGTGCGGTTTCAGCTCGGCGACGCCGTCGGCCGGAGCGTGATGTATGCCGGCAATGGCAAGATGCTCGGCGGCAATTCGGCGTTCGCCCATATCGGCACCTACGAGAAGACCGAAGGCGGCGTCGACATCATCATCAAGACCGTCCGCCACAACCCCGATCCGAATTACCGCGCCATGGCCGGCACCGACGATGCGACGCTGATCGCGAAAGGTTTTGCGGACGGCGATCTCTACCGCTTCAAGGGCGAGCTGAAAGAGCTGCCCGGCGTGCCCTTCCAGTCGGTGATGACACCGATCACGGAGGAGGAGGTGCCGATCGCCGGCGGGGTCGGCGAGGCCGGCATCACCGATGGTCTCTATTCGATCCACCTGCGCATGCTCGACGGTGTCGACGGCGGGCTCACCGGCGTGATGCTGCTCAACCGCGGCCGCATCCTCGGCGGCGATGCTTCGTTCTATTACCTCGGCAGTTACACCGCCGCGAACGGACGCTGGAAGGGGCAGATCCTCAACCAGGAGCACACCCCGGCCAAGGACGATCCGATCTTTGGCGGCCACGAGGTCGGCATCGGGTTTGCCGGCACCTATGATGGCGATCAGGCGATGCTGGAAGCGACTGCACTGGCCGGCAAGCGCAGCCTGCGCCTGTCCGCCACGCTCAAGCTGATGCATCGCGCCTGATCGCTACAGGGGAAATTGCTCATGGAAAAAATCCGCATGCTCTCGACGCTCGGCCTGATGGGGGCGATGCGCAACCTGTCATCCGCGTTCGAGGCCGCAACGGGCATTCACGTCGATGCCGACTTTGCGCCGACCCTGGCGCTGCTCAGGCGCCTGCGCGCCGGGGAGGCGGCCGATCTCGTCATTCTCACGCGTGATGGGCTCGACGAGATGATCGGCGAGGGGCGCGTGATCGCGGACAGCGCGGCCGACCTCGCGCGTTCCTATGTCGGCCTCGCCGTACGGGCCGGGCAGCCGCATCCCGATATTTCCAGCGAAGCCGCGCTGCGCAAGGTGCTGCTCGCGGCCCGATCCGTCGCCTATTCACGGCTGGGTGCGAGCGGCGTGTACTTCGCCCAGCTGATCGTGCGGATGGGCATCGCCACCGAGATCAACGCCGAGGCCACCATCGTCGAGCAGGGCTTTACGGCGGAGCGGCTCGTCAGCGGCGAGGCTGATCTCGCCGTGCAGCAGATCAGCGAGCTGAAGCAGGTCGGCGGCATCGAGGTGATCGGCCCGGTCCCGCACCAATTGCAGACGCCTGCCGTGTTCTCCGCCGGCCGCATGACGGATGCGAAGCAGGCCAAGGCGGCCGATCGCCTGCTGCGCTATCTCGCATCCCCCGAGGTCATGCCCGTGCTGCGCCGGTCTGGACTCGAGCCTTGAATTCGCCGGCACGCCGACGCAACGTGATGGCCATGCGAACCTGTCTCTTTGCCATCCTCTTCGCTCTTGCCGCGCCGGTCGCCGCGCACGCGCAATCGGCCGATCTCGTGCTGTGCGACCGTGTTGCCGCCGATCCCAGCGATCCGGACAAGCCGGCCGACGTGAAGGGCGTGCCTGAGATCGCGGCCGCCGACATCACGACCGCCATCAAATTCTGCAAGCAGGCGTCCGCATCGTCGCGCCGCGCAATGTTTGCGCTTGGGCGCGCCTATGCCGCGAACCGGCAGACGGCGGAGGCGCTCGCTGCCTGGCGCAAGGCCGCCGACAAGGGCTCCAGCGCGGCGATGGTGGAGCTCGGTGTCGCCTATGGCACCGGCTCCGGTGTTGCCAAGGACGAGGCGCAGGCGCGAACGCTGTTTGAGAAAGCGGCGCAATCAGGCAATCCCCGCGGCGTCTCCAACCTCGCCGCGCTCGGCAGGGCCGGTGGCGGAACGCCGGCCGATCCGGCGCAGGCGCGCAGCCTTCTGAGCAAGTCCGCCGAGACCAATGCGGAGGCGCAGTACCAGCTCGGCCTGATGCTCTCCAATGGCGATGGCGGCGAGAAGGATGATGTCGCGGCGCTCGCGCTGTTCGAGAAGGCGGCCGCGCAAAACCATCCCGGCGCGCTGGAGCGGATGGGCGCGTTCGCGCAAGAGGGGCGCGGCGGTCCGAAGGACAAGGACGCCGCCAAGGCCTATTACGAGCGCGCGGCTGCGCTCGGCGACGAGGACGCCAAGAAGGCGCTGGAGCGGTTGCGCTGCCCCTATGCGATCAAGGACAAGCAGGGCAGGCTCGTCACCACGCTTTGCTTCTAGAGGATGACGAGGCCGCTCTTGATCGAGCGCAAGGTGGCACGGCCCGGCGGGCCTAGATTGCGTCTCCATTGGAATGGAGACGTGCGATGAAACTGTGTCGTTGGATAGTCGTGTTGGCCTTGATGGGAGCGGCCACGGCCGTGACGGCGCAGGATCTCAAATCGCCGTCGGCGGACCAGTACGTGCCGCGGCTCGGCGACATCATGAGCGCCGCACAGACGCGCCACCAGAAGCTCTGGCTGGCCGGCAAGTCGCAGAACTGGGAGCTTTCGGCTTACGAGCTGCGCCAGCTCAAGGCGAGCCTGGTCGAGGCCGCCTTGCTCTATTCCGGCATCCCCGTCAGCAATATCACGACACTGGAGCCGTCGCTGCAGGCGACGTCCGACGCGATTGCGGCCAAGGACGGCCGCAAATTCGCAAAGGCCCTGGGTGATCTCACCGAGGGCTGCAACGCCTGTCACCGGTCGATGGGACGCAGCTTCGTCGTCATCAAGGTTCCCGCAGACCCGCAGCCGTTTGCCAATCAACTGTTTGCGCCACCGGCGAGGCCATGACGGAACGGACCGCGTGCGGCACAGTTTGACTGGCAAGTCCACGCAGGAGGCGCAACCATGATCCGCAAGCTCGCATCCGGCGAATACCGGCTGTATTCGCGCAAGGTGAATCCCAAGACCGGCAAGCGGCGCAATCTCGGCACTTTCAAGAGCCGCGCGGCAGCCGAGAAGCACGAGCGCGAGGTGCAGTATTTCAAGCGTCATTGACGGTTGCCGAACGCCGCACGTGCGTCAACGCAAAAGTCGAAAACAACCCCATGCACAGTAGGCAAGGGGTTGAAAGGCCGAGCTCTTGAACGACTATTGCTGATTTTACGAAATTGGCTTGACCCGTCGGGCAAAACAGGTGCATGATGGCACCTTGGCAGGATCGGTTCCGCGAGCCCCTGCGCGGAAAAGCCTGGTGGCATCGATGCCGCGACGATGCTAGGACCCGGCGATTCCTTTTGATTTTGCGGGTTCACGATTTTGCTCAACGGGCTCTACAAGGTTGAATACGGCATCAACGGCGCCTTCGGCCGCAGCATCATGTGTCTGCACGACGGCAAGATGCTGGGCGGCAATTCCGCCTTTGCGCATCTCGGCAGCTACGTGGTCAGGGACGGCGTGATCGAAGCCGAGGTCATCACGGAGCGCTATAATGACGATCCCAATTTCAAGCCGTTGATGGGTGCCGACGTCACCACGATCAGGGTGCGCGGTCGCACCGAGGGATCGACCATCCTGCTGGAGGGCAGGGCGGACGCGATGCCAGACGGCGTGTTCTGGGCCAACCTCGCCCTGCTCGACGACGCCGCGCTGCCGCCGCGTGGCACGATCGGGCAACGCAGCATCGCCAACGGGCTCTATGCGATGCAGCTGCGCGCACTCGACGGCGTCGATGCAGGCCTTTCCGGCGTGATGCTGCTGCTCGACGGCCGCATTCTCGGTGGCGACGCGTTCTTCTACTATCTGGGCTCCTATTCCTCGGTGGACGGCCGCTGGAAGGGCGAGATGCTCAACCAGGAGCACACGCCGGCGAAGGGCGACAATCCCGTCTTCGGTGGCTACGAGGTCGGGATCGGCTTCTCCGGAAGCTGCACGGAAGACGGCGGCGAGCTCGAAGGCATCGCGCTCGCGGGAAAGCGCAGCCTGCGGTTGGCAGCATCGCTCAGGCTGATGCGACGCGTGTAGGGAGCCTGATCAAAGGTCGCTGTACCGTTTGCTGAGGGGAGGCGTTTCGAAGCCCCACGCGTGACCTCACAGAAGCAGGAGTTGGACATCCTCATTCAACAATTCTGTCCGCTCGCGCCACGATCGCATCGGGAATAACTGAGCCAAGCCGCTTGGCTGTCTCCAAGTTCAAGACAAATTCAAAAACCACGGGCTGTTCGACCGGCTCTAATTAGATCCGCGCGCGCTCGAAATCCTGGTCAAGGCCGCACCAAAGATCCACGTTTCCGTCACCGAAGGCCTCGACAGCGAAATCGCCGAAATGCTGCGGCGTGGCCATGTCGATCTTGTCGTGAGCAGGATCGGGGGCGGATCGGCCTATCAGGAGCTGGCAGAAGAAGAACTCTTTCGCTCCGACTGAGGACTCATCACCCGCCCGGATCATCCCATCGCGAAGCGTTCGAGCGTCCGGCTCTCGGATCTCAGAGACGTGCGTTGGGTGCTGCCCGCCGGCGGCAGCACATTCAGGCAGCAAATGGAGCGCGTGTTTGCCAGCTCAAATCTCGGCCTCCTGCTATTTCGCGGCGACTTCTCTGATGAGTTGGCCGAACCTTCGCGCTAATGGTGATAGTTCGCGGTCGCTCAAACGGATCACCCCGAGCGCACGCCGCGCGCCGGCTCCATCCAGCCTGATGGCGTGCAATAGACCGGCTCGCCGTTCGAGAGTGACTAACTGCTTCGGCATCAGTGCCACGCCTTCTCCGTAAATGACGATCGATTTCATGGCAGTCATCGAATTCGTGCGAATGGCACGTAGCGGCCAGTCGATCCCTGCCACCGTAAACAGCGCCTCGAGCTGCCGGTGATATGCACTATCGTCGCTCGGCAACACCCACTCAGCGTCCCGAAGGCGACGGAGCGTCGTTCTTTGCGTTGCGGAGAGGGGATGCCCGGCGCGGACCACGACGCAGAACGGGTCCATTGCGACCCGTTCTTCGATCATATCATTTGATGTCGGATAGACTCCAACGGGCCCGACCAGCAAGTCCAACTCGCCGTTGCGCAGGGCCGCCAGCCCCTGGGAATGCGTCGTTTCTCGCACGATGGCGGTCGCGGCCGGAATCTCCTTCTTCAGTCGCGCCAGAGCCCGTGGGACCAGTTCGGCCGCGGCCACCGGGGTCACGCCCACGGCGAGCGGCCCAAGGGCGGATGCTCTGAAAGTGCGGATTTCAGTGCGGGTGCGCGCGACGATCGTTTCCAGCTGGATCGCGCGCCGCGAAAGGATTTCGCCTGCCTCGGTCAGCTTGGCGCCCGCACGACCTCGTTCGAGGACGCGCGTGCCAATCAGCCTTTCCAGCTGTGCGATGCTGTTGGAGAGGGTCGGCTGCGACAATCTCAGAAGCTGCGCCGCGCGACTGAATGACCCGCACTGCGCGATCGTTGCTAGATAGCGGAGCTGCTTGAGGTCGAGATCCATTTGGAAAACCTATGGAATGCGCCAGTATCCTTATTTGACATCAATGGAAAAACCAAGCTCAAGTTCGCCGAATGGCAACGCGCATTCATTGAAAACCGGATTTGCGCTTGTCCCCGGGGAGGAGAAGGATGACGCAGTGCCATCACGTGCATCTGGTCGGCAGCGTAGGTCTGGACACAGCCGAGGATGTATTCAGCCGGGTTGGGCGCGCGCTCGGCCGGCGACTTGACCGCGTTCCGGATGGCGAGCCGGGACCGCGCCGCTTGTGGGTCAGCTTTCAATACCCGTTCCTGAGGGCGAGCCCCTTTCTGCGGCCCGATCCGAGCGGCGCAACGAGAAAGACCTCTGGTCTCCCGCTGCTGTGCCTCGGCAAGGAGGTGAAGCGAGGCGAGGTTCGGTTCGGAGAACTGGGTTATGCGCGCGAGGCGCGCGCCTCTTACCAGGACTTTCTGGCCGCCCGGGAGCGCGGGGACATCCAGCCCCGTGCGCGATTTCAGGTCTGCTTGCCGACACCGATGAGCGTCATTTATGCGTTCTGCACGGCCCGGGACATTACCGAGATCGAGCCGGCCTACGAAGCGGCAATGCTGCGGGAGGTCGAGACGATCTGCCGGCATATCCCGCATCGGGACCTTTGCCTCCAGTGGGACGTCTGCCACGACATGATTGTGTGGGACGGCCAACCCCAGGACCAGTTCCCGCTTATCAACGCGTCGAAAGCGGAGATTGCCGCCAGGTTTGCGCGGATCTGTGCCTCCATTCCCTCCGATGTCGAGCTCGGCTTTCACCTCTGCTATGGCGATTTTGGCGGCAAGCACTTCTTCGATCCGGTGACAGCGCGCCATCTCGTGGAGATCGCCAACTGCATAGCGGCGACTGTCGGGCACGAAATCGCATACATCCATGTGCCGGTGCCGCTGCCGCGGGCAAACGATGAGTATTTTGCGCCCATGCGGGACTTCAAGCTCGCGCCTGGGACTCGATTGTACCTGGGACTCATTCACGCGGCAGATGGCGCCGACGGCGCGCGCCGGCGGATTGAGCTGGCGAGCAAATACGTCCCGGAGTTCGGAATCGCCACCGAATGCGGGTTCGCGCGGGCCCGCAAGCCCGACCTCGTCGAACGAATTCTGGGAATTCATGCGGAGGTCGCGGCCGAGCCGCCGCAGGCCACGTGACGGGCCGACGCCAGCCATCGTCAGACACGGAGGACCAATGTATCTAAGAAACTGCTGGTATGTCGCCGCGTGGTCACGAGACGTGGGCGACATGCCTGTCGGCAGGATCGTCCTGGACGAGCCTGTCGTGCTGTATCGCAAGGCGGACGGATCGATCGTTGCCCTCGAGGATCGCTGCGCGCATCGTCATGCCCCACTGCACTGCGGCCGGGTACTCGGTTCGGATATTCAGTGTGGCTACCACGGCCTGGTCTTCAACGAAGAGGGGGTTTGCACCAAGGTTCCCGGCCAGACCGCAACTCCGCTCCAGGCCAGGGTCAGAAAATATCGCGCTCTCGAAAGATACGCCTTTGTCTGGATCTGGATGGGCGATCCCGATCTGGCCGATCCAGACGTGATCCCGGATTTCGCAAGGATGTCAGACCCGACATTTGCACCAACCGGTGCGGTCAATCACGTGCGCGCGCACTATGAGCTCCTGAACGACAATCTCCTCGATTTGTCGCATGTCGGTTACGTGCATTGCTCCACGATCGGTACGCCCGAGATGGGGGAGAAGGCGACCGTGAGGACGGAAAGGACGGAGCATGGAATTCGCGTCACGCGCTGGGTGATTGATTGCGCGCCGCCGCCGACGCACGTCAGAAGCGGGATCTTCAGGCAGGGCGACCGCGTGGATCGATGGCAGATCATCGATTTCCTGCCGCCGTCCTTCATCCAGATCCATGTTGGCTCCGCGAAGACCGGAACGGGAGCGCCGGAGGGCAATCGGGTGGGCGGTCTTGGCATGTGGATCATGAATGCGATGACCCCGGAGACGCCGGTGTCAACCAACTACTATTGGGGTGTCGCCAGGGACTTTCAGGTGCATTCGCCGGAAACGACCCGGCTCATCTTCAACGAAATCACCACCGCATTCGAGGAGGACAAGCAAATTCTGGAGGCGCAGCAAAGATCGATCGAATTATTCGCCGGACCATCGAGCGTCAACATCCCCGCGGATGCGGGAGGGATCCAGGCTCGCCGGCTGCTGCGAACGCTGATTGAAACCCAGCTCGCCCCGGCCTGATCGGCAATCTGCGGAGGCGGCGGTACCAGGCGAAGAACCGTGCCATAATAGGGGAGATCAATAGCCAGACAGCGAGCAGGGAAATGGGGCCACGCGTCAAGATCGATCCTCGTCGTCTCCTCGATCTCCTGAGCGTGGCAAAGCATCGCTCCTTCAGTGCGGCCGCAGCAGCGATGAACGTTTCGCAGCCCGGGCTCTCCCGCAGTATCGCATTGCTCGAGCGGGAAGTGGGCGCGAAGGTGCTCGAGCGCGGCAGACAGGGCGCGCAGCTCAACGCGATGGGGAGGGCGCTGGTCTTCCATGCTGAGGCACTTGAAGCCCTGCTTGAGCGCGCCAGGGAGGACATGCGACTGCGGACGCTCGGCCTCGAGGGATCCGTCAAGATCGGCGTGACGCCGATCACAGCTGCCGGGATCGTGCCGCGTGCCCTCGAGATCCTCGTGAAGGCGGCTCCGAAGGTACATGTGTCCTTGACGGAAGGTCTCGACAGCGAGATCGCCGACATGCTCAGGCGTGGCCATCTCGATCTCGTCGTCAGCCGGATCGGAAGCGGATCGAACGATCCCGAGCTGGAGGAGGAAGAGCTTTTCTACTCCGATTGGGGGTTGATCATGCGGGTGGACCATCCGCTCAGCGCACGTTCGTTTGTGCGGCTCTCCGACCTGAAAGACGTGCGCTGGGTGCTGCCTGCAGGCGGCAGCGCGTTCAGGCAACAGATGGAAAGGCTGTTCGCCGCCTCCGCTCTCGGCTGGCCGACGCGCAGCATCAACACAAACTCGATCCTCGCCATCAAGGCAATCGTCATGAGTACAGACTGCGTGTCGCTGATGGCGCGCGGCTTGGTCGAGGTCGAGGTGGCCGCCGGTCGTTTGCGTGTGGTCCCGCTGAAAGGTGTGGGGAGCCAGCGTCCCGTCGGCATGACGTGGAGGCGGAATGACAAGTTGTCGCCGATCGCCACGCGGCTGGTGGAGATCCTCCGCCGCGTGTCGAAAGACGAACTCATTGTGCCAAAGCGAGGTCCGGAGGTGCGTCGGGGAAAGGGGCGAGGGAGCCGCGGTCCTCCATAACAAAAATGCATGGTTTTCAAAAAACATCGTATTGGACGCATAGATAGCCGCTGACTAGGGTCTCTCCCAAGGGAGGAGAACAAGATCGCCGAACACGCGGGATACGAATCCCGCCGCGATCTTGAACATCTGGCCCGCCGGTTTTGGTCGTGCGGAGATCGATTTTATGAAGCTTGCGACATTAAAAGTGGGGCAGGAGCAGCTCGTTGGCGCCTTGGAAGGGGACGAGCTGGTCGTGCTCGATGTGCCCAACATGCGAGCGTTGTTCGAGAGGGGGGCACCGGTCCAGGAATTTGCCCAGCGCGCCAAGACGACGCGCCGTTTCGCCTTGAAAGACGTGAAGCTTCAGGCGCCGATCATCCCAAAGAAGATCTTCCATACCGCAGGCAATTACGCCGAGCACGCGCACGAAGGCGATCGGTCGAACTGGGTGGCGGCGATCAAGCCCTGGATTGTATTCTTCCAGAACGTCGATGCGATCATCGGACCCGACGATCCGATCATCTACCCCGAGCATCTGACCAAGGAACTCGACTACGAGATCGAGCTCTGTGTCGTGCTCGGCAGGTCCGGCAAACATTTCAGCGAGGCCGAGGCCAAGGACTACATCGGCGGCTACGTGATCTTCAACGATATCACCGCCCGTGACATCCAGCGGCGCGAGATGGAGTCGGCGAATTTCAGCTTCTCCAAGTCGATCGACACGTTCTGCCCGTTTGGGCCCTGGATCGTCACCGCCGACGAGATACCTGACCCATACAATCTGAACATCGAGCTGCGCGTCAATGGCGAGAGGCGGCAGGTGTCGAACACGAGCCACATGTCGGTGACCCTGCCCCAACTGCTGTCCAAGTTTTCGCCGGCAGGTTTTTCCGCGGGCGATATCCTCACCACCGGCACCGTCTCCGGCGTTGCCGCGTTCAGTGCCAACCCGCAGGCCTGGTATCTCAAACCCGGCGACGTCATCGAAGCCGAGATCGAGAAGATCGGCATGCTCCGTAACCGGGTGATTTCCTGGGAGGAGGGGCATGGCGCGCCTGCTCCGGCATTCCAAAAGTTCTGAGGTGCGGGTCATGATTGATCGATCGAGGATATGGACCGGCTCTCTCAACGAAACGGCTCTTGCCGGCAGGCCCAAGCCATCCGCGGGCTTTTATGACACGACACTCCGCGACGGGGAGCAGGCGGTCGGCGTGGTGTTCGGCGTCGAGCAGAAGCTGGAAATCGCAAAGCTGGTGGACGGGCTCGGGGTCGGACGGATAGAGGCCGGTTTTCCCCGCGTGTCCGACGAGGACAAGGAGGCCATCAGGGCAATTTCCGGCGCCGGTCTGAAGGCGGAGCTCTGGGGCTTTGCGCGCGCGATCATCGAGGATGTCGCCGCGGTCGCTGATCTCGGCTTGAAGCATCTGGTGATCGAGGCTCCGATTTCCGACGCGAAGCTCGGCGCTCTCGAGGTTGCGCGCGAGACCGTGCTGAAGCGCATCAAGGATGCGGTCGCCTTCGGTGCAAGGAACGGCCTCAATGTTGCTTTTTTCGGCGTCGACTCGACGCGCGCGGATCTGGAGTTCTTCGAGACCACCTACAAGACGGCGATCGAGGCCGGCGCAAGAGAGCTGGCGATCGTCGACACGCTCGGCATCGCCTGTCCGGAAGCCGTGGACTTTCTGGTCCGCCGCGTCAAGTCGTGGGTCGGGACCGTTCCGGTGCATTTTCATGGCCACAACGATTTCGGCCTCGCGACGGCCTGCGCGGTTGCGGCGATCAATGCGGGCGCGTCCTGGATCCACGGCACCATCGACGGCATCGGCGAGCGAGCAGGCAACGCCAATCTGCCCGAGATCGCGCTGACCCTGGAGCTGCTCTACGGAATCCAGACCGGCATTGATCTCGCGCGCGTGCGCGATGCATCGAAACGCTTGCGCCAAATCGCCTCATATGAGCTCGAGCCATGGAAAGCGGCCGTCGGCCGCAACCTGTTCATCCGCGAAACCGGTGCCGTCGCGGCGCAGTTTCACATTCCGCAGGCGATCGAGCCCTATTCGTCCGAGCTCTTGAACACGTCGCGAGGCATCGTGCTCGGCAAGAAGAGCGGCGCCGCCTCGATCGCCATCAAGTGCAGGGAGCTTGGCATCGAAGCTCCCCCGGGAGCGCACGCCAGGCTTCTGGCGGAGGTGAAGAAACTCGCCATGGCGAAGCGGCGGCTGCTCAGCGATGCGGAATTCCTGGAGCTCGCCCGGCAGGTCTCCTGACCGCACTCAACCTTGATTGGAAACGCCGATGAAGAAATTCGCCGAAAGGAAAGTGCTGGTGACCGGCGCAGGTCGCGGGTTCGGCCGCGCCCTGGCGCTGGCTTTCGCTCGGGAAGGTGCTGACGTCGTCGTGCACTACAACAGCTCAGCCGCGGGTGCGGAGGCGGTTGCCGCCGAAGTTCGCGCTTTGGGACAAAAGGCCGCGATCGTCAGGGGCGACATCTCCAGCCATGCAGACGTCCTGCACATCACGAAAACCTCCTTCGAAGCCCTGGGCGGCCTCGACATTCTCGTCAACAATGTCGGGGACATGGCGCTCGACCAGGTGTCCTGGCGCCAGTTCGACGAGAAGGTGATCGATCACACGCTCGCCGTCGACATCAAGGGCACGATGTTCATGATCCATGAAGTCGGCTCGCGAATGCTCGACGGGGCGGGCGGGGTGATCGTCAATATCGGGTCTCAAGTGGTGATCGCAGGAAGCCCGCGCGCGCCGCAATATGCCGCGGCCAAGTACGGCGTGATCGGCCTGACCAAATCATATGCGCGGGCGCTGGCACCGAAGGTGCGGGTGAACACGCTGGGCGCGGCCTTCATGGAGACCGAGGCGCTGAAGAACCGGCACGACTGGAAGAACGGCCGGCGCGACGAGATCCTGAAGCAGACGCCGCTCGGCCGGATCGCGACGCCGGAAGACATGGTCGGCCCGACGCTATTCCTGGCAGGGGACGATTCGCGGCACATGACCGGACAATTCCTGCTCTGCAACGGCGGGCTTGCGATGGTGGGTGCCTAGCAGGACGATACTGGCGGCAGTCGAACAGCAGAAATCGACGCCGCGGGGAAACGACAAAGGGAGGAAAACATGACGGCGGTAGAGCAGGGAAGCGTGATCGAGACGTCGGTGCCAAGCAAATCGTCGCCGGCCTTCAGGCGACTGGCGATCGCCTCCTCGCTTGGTTCGGCCATCGAGCACTATGACTTCTTCGTATACGCGTTCACGGCTCCCATCGTCTTCGACCGCTTCTTCTTCCCCAAGATGGACTCCGTCGCGAGCACGATGGCCGTCTATGCCACTTTTGCCGTCGGCTTTGTTGCGCGTCCGCTTGGAGGAATTGTCTTCGGCCATTATGGCGATCGCGTCGGCCGCAAGGCGATGCTGATGATGACCTTCCTGCTCATGGGCGTCGCCAGCTTTCTGATCGGTTGCCTGCCGAGCTACGATTCAATCGGGCTCTTGGCGCCACTAGGACTTGTGGCTCTTCGCTTCATCCAGGGCTTCGCGTTCGGTGGTGAATACATGAATGCGGTGTCTCTGACGCTCGAGAACGCGCCGTCTGCGCGGCGCGGCTTCTTCGCATCCTGGATCAATGCCTCGGGTCCCGTCGGCGTCGTTGCGGCCTCTGGCCTCATCGCTCTCCTCGGATTCATTTATTCGCCGGCGGAATTTGCGAACTGGGTCTGGCGGGTGCCGTTCGCTCTGAGCCTGGCTCTGGTCCTGATCGGCACCTATGTGCGCGCTCAGGTGGACGAATCCGCGCTGTTTCTCGCGACCCGGGCCAAAGCGGAAGATGACCGGACTCCTCTGCTGACGATTCTCAGGTCCTGGAAGAAGCCGGTCCTTCTGGCATGCCTCGTCAATATGGTGCACAGCTCGTTCAACTATATGAGCACGGTTTTCGTGCTCGGCTACGCCGTCAAGACCCTCGGCATGCCCCAATCGTCGATCACATCGGGCGTGACGGTCGCCAATATCCTGGAGATGTGCGCCGTTCCGTTGATCGCGGGGTTCAGCGACAAGCTCGGCCGCCGACCGTTTATCATGCTCGGCATCGTGGTCGCCGCCGCGTGGTATCCGATCTTCTTCCAGATATTGCTGACCAAAGAACCGCTGGCGATCGTGGCAGGCTTCCTCGTATCGCTCGGCCTGGTGCATGCGTTGATGTTCGCGCCAGAGGCGGCGTTCACCGCAGAGCTGTTTCCGACCAGGGTTCGCGTCAGCGGCAGCTCGCTGGGCAAGCAGCTCGGGATTGTGCTGGGAGGCGGACTGGCGCCTCTGATCGGGACCGCACTGATGGGCTCAAGCACGAGCTTCACACCGGTGATCCTGTACTTCGAGGTGATCGCCTGTCTGGCCCTGCTCGGCGTGTTCCTCGCACCCGAAAATTCGCGAAAAGCGTTGGAGTGAGCCGGTTCTGGTTCGAATTCCCGGAGCAAGTATGTCGCCGGCCATAAGAGCTTGCTCGCGCATTGCGCGAAATGCGGCCCGGCCAAGCGCAGATGAAGGGAGAGGCACCTTGACGATCTTGGCGAAGCTCGCGACTGCCATTCTCTGCCTGGCGTCGGTTCATTCGGTCCGCGCCGAGGGGCTGTTTGAGCTCAGGTCGCCGGCGTTCGAGGACAACGGCAAACTTCAGACGAAAAATGCGGGGAAGAACCCCAATGTTCCAAGCTGCATCGGCGACAACGTTTCACCACCGCTGAGCTGGTCTGGTGTCCCCGCTGGAACAAGGAGCCTTGTGGCCCTGATGGACGATCAGCAGGGCATGAACGGTCTCGGCGTGTCGCACCTGGTCGGGTACGGCATCGAGCCCTCGTTGACCGGTTTCGCGGAAGGTGAGCTCGGCTCTGCTTCTGACAAGTTTGTAGGGGGCAGGAATACTCTGGGGACCACCGTCTATTTAGGGCCGTGTCCCGCCCGCGGCACCGGGCAGCACCATTACGTCATCACCCTGATTGCAACGGATCTCGACCGTTCCGCTCTTGCTCCAGGACTGACGCGGGAAGAGCTCCTTCGCGAGTTGAAGGGACATGCGAAGGGTGCCGCAGGGATCGTCGCGCGTTTCGAAAGTCCGTAGGTTGGCGGGCCCGCGAGGGTCTCTCGTTTGGGACGACAGTAAAAAGACCACTACTCGTTTGCGGTAGCGCTCATTGTTTTAGCGCAGCACGCGCGGTCTTGATGTAGTCCATGCATTCGGGCCAATCTTCCTCTCTCACCTCGTTCTCGGCACCGCTAACCGCCTTGCGCAAGGTTGCCATCACTGGAGCCGGATGTTTCTTCCTGAGCTCTGCCTTGATCATCTCAAGACCTTTCTGACAATCGGATTTGCTGTCCGCCAGGACCGCGGTCGGGGTTATCATCACGGCTGCCAGTGCGACCAACAAGACTGAACGCAGCATATTCTCTCCTCCATTGCCTTTTGCTTGTTCGGCGGGCCAAGCTCGAAAGAGTCGGCCTGTCGGGCTACGATCCTTTTCGGGCTTTGTTCTGTTCGGCCGTGTGCATCCTCCATTCGGCAAACGGCAACCTGCCGGATCCATCGCAGGATGCAGCCAAGCTCGAGGGGACGAAAAAATAGGCCCCAGCTCGCGTGGTATCGGGGGGCATTGAGCTGGGGCCATTCGGGGTCGCCCTTGGGGAAGGGCATCGGGAAAACTCGGCAATAGCGGAGATGTTCCTGACCTCAACCGGCTTCCCCGCGATCGCCGCCGGCATCAAGCAGGGGGCGGCCTGTCGGCGCGTTTTGGCGTCATTCAAGGGCGAAATCCGTACCCCGCCGGACTTCCCTTGGGCAGGGGCATGGCCTATTACGCTGCAACGCAAAATTCCCCCGAAAAGACCTCATGATCCGCCTCGACAACGTCAGCAAGCAAGCCGGCCACCAGATCCTGTTCATCGAAGCCTCCGCCGCCCTCAACAAGGGCGAGAAGATCGGGCTCGTCGGCCCCAACGGCGCCGGCAAGACCACGCTGTTCCGGATGATCGCCGGCGAGGAGCTGCCGGACGAAGGGCAGGTCTCGACCGACCGCGGCATCACCATCGGTTATTTCAACCAGGACGTCGGCGAGATGAGTGGCCGCAGCGCCGTGGCCGAGGTGATGAATGGCGCCGGTCCCGTCAGCGAGGTCGCGGCCGAGCTGCGCCAGCTCGAGGCTGATATGGCCGACCCCGACAAGGCCGACCAGATGGACGAGATCATCGCCAGATATGGCGAGGTGCAGCACGCCTTCGAGGAGCTCGATGGCTATGCGCTGGACGGCCGTGCGCGCGAGGCGCTGTCCGGTCTCGGCTTCAGCCAGGAGATGATGGACGGCGATGTCGGAAAACTCTCCGGCGGCTGGAAGATGCGCGTGGCGCTGGCGCGCATTCTCTTGATGCGGCCCGACGTGATGCTGCTCGACGAGCCGAGCAACCATCTTGATCTCGAAAGCCTGATCTGGCTGGAAAAGTTCCTGCACGATTACGAAGGCACGCTGCTGATGACCTCGCATGACCGCGAGTTCATCAATCGCGTGATCTCCAAGGTGGTCGAGATCGATTCCGGCTCGCTGACGACCTACACCGGCAACTACGAATTCTACGAGCAGCAGCGCGCGCTGAACGAGAAGCAGCAGCAGGCGCAGTTCGAGCGCCAGCAGGCGATGCTTGCGAAAGAGATCAAGTTCATCGAGCGTTTCAAGGCGCGCGCCTCCCACGCAGCCCAGGTGCAGAGCCGGGTGAAGAAGCTCGACAAGATCGAGCGGGTCGAGCCGCCGCGCCGCCGCCAGAGCATCGCCTTCGACTTCCCGCCGGCGCCGCGCTCGGGCGAGGACGTCGTGGCGCTCAAGGGCGTGCACAAGGGCTACGGCAGCAAGCGCATCTATGATGGCCTCGATTTCATGATCCGCCGCAGGGAGCGCTGGTGCGTGATGGGCGTCAACGGCGCCGGCAAGTCGACGCTGCTCAAGCTGGTCGCGGGCGCGAGCGAGCCGGACGAGGGCACCGTGGCGCTCGGGGGCAGCGTCAAGATGGGCTATTTCGCCCAGCACGCGATGGACCTGCTCGACGGCGAGCGCACCGTGTTCCAGTCGCTGGAGGACCAGTTTCCGACCGCGGGGCAGGGGAGCTTGCGCGCGCTCGCCGGCTGCTTCGGCTTCTCCGGCGACGACGTCGAGAAGCGCTGCCGCGTGCTCTCGGGCGGCGAGAAGGCGCGCCTGGTGATGGCCAAGATGCTGTTCGACCCGCCGAACTTCCTGGTGCTGGACGAGCCGACCAACCATCTCGACCTCGCCACCAAGGAAATGCTGATCAATGCGCTGTCGGATTTCGAAGGCACCATGCTGTTCGTCTCGCATGACCGGCATTTCCTCGCGACCTTGTCGAACCGTGTGCTCGAGCTGACGCCTGATGGCATCCACCAATATGGCGGCGGTTACACGGAATATGTCGCGCGCACCGGGCAGGAGGCGCCGGGATTGCGGAGCTAGGGCTGTTCGCGGGTCCTGCAATGACGCAGCTCTCGCAGGGTGGGCAAAGGCGCGCGTGTTCGCGCGACGTGCCACGTTCTGTCGGGCTCATGGAGAGGAGGTGGGCACGGCGCAAGTGCGCCTTTGCCCACCCTACGAAATTCGATCGCGCAGGATATCGCGCGCTCGCTTACCGCAAGATCTCGCGCAGCATCTTGCGATCGACGCCATGCGGCCTTTGATGACCGCTTCAAGCGGGACCAGCAGACGCTCTAATAAGTGTAGAACATCCGCTGGATTTCCTTGGTGTCCGATGTCTTGGTCAGCGCCAGCATCAGCAGGATGCGCGCCTTCTGCGGATTGAGCGTATCGGAGACGACGAAGTCGTGCTCGTCATCCTTGGCTTCGCCGTTGCGCGCGACGATGCCGTTGCCGACGCGGCTGCTGCGGACGATCACGACACCCTTCTTGCGCGCCTCGTCGAGCGCCGGCTCGACCGCGGGGCGGGCCAGGCTGCCGTCACCGACGCCGGCATGCACGATGCCCTTGGCGCCGGCGGCGACAAAGGCGTCGACCGCGACACGGTTCATGTTGGCATAGCCGTAGACGATATCGACCTGCGGCAGCGTCTCGAGGTTGGAGACGTCGAATTCGGAGTCCGCGGTGTGCCGGCGGGTCGATTGACGATAGAAATACGGCTTGTTGCCCTGCATGTAGCCGAGAAAGCCGAGCTCGGGCGTGCGGAAGGTGTCCGCGGTCGAGGTGTTGTTCTTGGTGACCTCGCGTGCCGCGTTGATCTGGTCGTTGAGAGCGACGAGCACGCCCTTGCCGACGGCCTCCTCGCTGCCCGCCAGGATCACGGCATTGAAGAGGTTGATCGGCCCATCCGCGCTGATCGCAGTCGACGGCCGCATCGCGCCGACGATCACGACGGGCTTCTTGCTCTTGACCACGAGGTCGAGGAAATAGCTGGTCTCCTCGATCGTATCGGTGCCGTGCGTGATGACGATGCCGTCGACGTCGTCCTGCGCGAGCAGCGCGTTGACGCGCTTGGCAAGCTTGAGCCAGTAGTCGTTGTTCATGTTCTCGCTGGCGATCTGGAAAACCTGCTCGCCCTTGACGTTGGCCACCGTCTTCAGCTCGGGAACGGCGTTGAGGAGGGTGTCGATGCCGACCGTCGCCGCGGTGTAACCGACCACCGTGGTGCTGCTGGCTCCGGTGCCGGCAATCGTGCCGCCGGTCGCCAGAACCATGACGTTGGGCAGGCCAGGACCTCTCGCGTTCGCAACGTCGAGACTGATGAGCAGCGCAAACAGCGTGCCCATCGTCACCATCATGTAATCACGCACTCGAAACCGCAACATCTCGACCACCCTTGGCTAGAATCTTCGTTGATGCGCCCCAGTTCGCTCAGCGCTGCATGATCCGCCAGCGGAGGCGTTCTGTCTAGGGTGGCGATGATCTGGCCCTACGCGCTCGGCGCGCGTAGGACGGCGCTCGGCGAGGCGAGGGCCTTGAAACGCCAATGGCCGGGACATCTAGCGCGAAGACGCGCTTCTGCCCGGCCATGGCGGAGTTCGCTTGTTGATGGCTGGCTGAAAGCCGCCAACGCACAACGCCTTACGCGCCCATCTCGCACTTCTTCATAAAGCTGTTCTTGGCCGCGCCGGCGAGCGGCTTGCCATCGGAGCCGACGGCCTTGGGCGCGCAAGCATCTTCCTTGCACTTCTTCATGAACGAGGTCTTGGCCGCACCGGCGAGAGCCTTGCCGTCCTTGCCGACCGCCTTGCTTTCGCAGGTGTCGTCCGCAAGGGCCGAGCCCGCCGCAAAGGTGGCAACGATCGCAGCCAGGAAAATCCGTTTCATCATTGGGCGTCTCCCTAAACCAAAAATGGCGTCTCGGATTGGAGCCCGGAATCATGGCGCAATCAAGCAGGATCGCGGCGCGGCATTGGTCATCGCTTCATTTTTTCCAGCCGTTGACGATGGCAATGGCCTTGACGAGAGCGTCGTCCATCGCTGCCCGATTCCCGGGAGTGGACTGCCGCCGCGAGGACGGCTCGTCGAAACCATGGGTGGCGCCGGCATAAACGGTGACGTCGATGGGACTGCCCGCCTGCCGTGAGCGGTCGGCGAAACGCAGGCAGCGCACCGGCGAGACCTCCTCGTCTTCGGCGCCGAGGAACATCGCTATCGGCGTCGCGGTCGAGATTTTTGATGCCAGCAGCGTGGACGGCCCACAGCCGGGATAGAATGCGAGGGCACCGCGATAGCCCGCCTGGGTGGGTTGCTGGTTGTCTTGCCGGATCATCACGTTGAGTGCGGTGCTGCCGCCATTGGACCAGCCTTGCAGATAGATCTGACCGGCGAAGACGTCGTTGCGGCTATGCAAGTAAGCGAGTGCACCTTCGGCGTCGAGCGGGCGAACATTGGTCTCGTTGACGTCGGCGCGGTCAGGATCGCCATGCGTGAAGCGGGCAAAGCCATGGGCCTTGCCGCGCGGGCCAAAGCTGTCCGGCAGCAGCGCGAGATAGCCACGCGCCGCCCAGTATTCGCCCCACATGGCGTGGCGCTTCGACAAGGTGTTCGCGTTGCAAGGGGAACTGGTGCCGGCGCCGACGAAGGTGCAATCGGCATTGACGTTGCTGGAATAAGGTCCGCCGCGCCCGTGCAGCATGACGATGGCAGGCCAGGGGCCCGGTGTGCTCGGCTCGAACACATAGCCCGTGAGCGCGGTCCGGCCATCGGCGCTGTTGAAGTAGACGGTCTTCGGCGCCGCAGAAGCGGCTGCGACCGACAGCAAATTGGTCGCCACGCCGACAAGAATACCGATGACATGACGCGACAC
Source organism: Bradyrhizobium sp. CCBAU 51745 (assembly GCF_028128715.1). Taxonomy (NCBI): domain Bacteria; kingdom Pseudomonadati; phylum Pseudomonadota; class Alphaproteobacteria; order Hyphomicrobiales; family Nitrobacteraceae; genus Bradyrhizobium; species Bradyrhizobium sp. CCBAU 51745. The sequence goes on from NZ_LBJP01000008.1 coordinate 107,346, forward strand.
TTCGATCCGGCCCGGTTGCAACGCGATCAGGCGCCGCGCGCCAGCAACGCGCCGAAGTCCGCGCGTGCGCGCTTTGCTTCGGCACGCGCTGCCTCCGAGGCATCGCCCATGCCGAAATAGCCATGGATCAAGCCCGGGCCCTCGTGGTGCTTGACGCGCACGCCGGCGGCTTCCAGTGCCCGCGCATAGGCCGCGCCTTCGTCGCGCAGCGGATCGAACCAGGCGGTGGTCACGACGGCCGGCGCGAGCCCGGCAAGCGATGCCGCGCGCAGCGGCGAAACCCGCCAGTCCGCGGCGTCAGCGGGATCAGCGAGATAGTGGCCGCAAAACCATTCCATCGTGGCGCGGGTGAGGAAGTAGCCGTCGGCATTGTCGGTACGAGACGGAAAGCGCGCGTTCTCGCGCGCGTCCGCGTAGCTGCCCACGGCGTCAACCACGGGATAGACCAGCAATTGCGCGGCGAGCTTGATGCCGGCATCGCGGCAGGCGATCGCGGTGGTGGCGGCGAGATTGCCGCCGGCACTGTCACCGGCAACGCCGAGCCGCCTGGCATCGCCACCAAATTCCGCGACGCGGTTGAAGACATCGCTCACGGCGCTGAAGGCGTCTTCGAACGCGCCCGGAAATCGGGTCTCCGGCGGACGCCGATAATCTACGGAAACGACGTCCGAACCGGTCTCGATGGCGAGATTGCGCGCCTGGCGGTCGTGAGTCTCCAGGTCGCCCGCGACCCAGCCACCGCCATGGAAGTACACCACGGTCGGCGCAGGCTTGGTGCCGACCCGGTAAACACGTGCATCGAGCGGGCCTGCGCCGCCTTTCACCTTGATGTCCTGGACTTCGGCGACGGGCGGTGGCGGCACGGTGGCGCGCGCGGCAGCCAGTGCACGCAAGGAATCACGGGCACTCTGTGGCGTCATGATCGCTGGATCGCGCATCGGCATGAGCGGAATGATCTGGGCGATGACGGGGTCGAGCGGCGCGGCCATCACAGCTCCTCCAGGGTTCTTGGTCTTGCTTGCGCCTTAGCATAGATTTCGCGCGCCGCATCGGCAACCGGTGCTGTTGCGGAGGACATCATGCGTTCCGACATCGTGCGCGAGGTCGCTGCGATTCCTGAAGACGAGGTCATCACGACCTGCGTTGCGATGGGTTATCCCGACGACAACTTTGCCGCGAACGCCGTTCGTTCGGATCGCGAGGGTAACCACGAGTTCGTGCGCCATGTTGGTTTCGCCGACTGAAAGCAGAGGCCGGAGGAGATTATTCCCCGCGCGATTTTTTTCGTGTGGAGTCATCGCGACCTCTTGCAATCTGCATCGTGCAGGAGGAACAATATACGGGCTCAAGGGTTTGTTGCTGGCGCGAGGGAATTGACATGCGGCGGCTGGCTAGCCTGGTTCGATGGTTCTTCGGTCCGCGGATGCGGCACCCGATCGATGATGATCCCAGTCTTCCTTTTACCCCTGAAGAGTTCAGCAGGCTGATCCGCAGCGGCAAACGCGAGGATATGAAGCTGCTCGCCGAGGGACTGGCCTGTCGCTCGATCCCGCGCCGCATCAAATTCCGGGCGACGCACTAGAACGCGATAACCCGCGACGTCATTCCGGGTCGACGATCGCGCGCGGGTTATCTCGTGAGTGCGACCTCCTTGAAGCAGGCCACCAGCGCCTTCTCCAGCTTTCCCGTCATTGCGCAGACAATGTTGTAGGCTTCGGTGCGCGGCATCGTCGGCTTGTAATGCCGGTGCTCGATCAATGCGGCGAAGATGTCCGAGATCGTGAGAATGCGGACGATATCGTTGATGCTGTGCCCCGCCAGTGCGTCGGGATAGCCGCTGCCGTCGAGATATTCGTGATGGTGGCGGACCGCGTCGAGAATCTCCGGCGATATGTTCTCATGGTCCTTGAGAAAGTCGTAACCGGCTACCGGATGCGTCTCGATCATGGCGCGCTCGGCGTCGTCGAGCCGGCCCGGCTTGTCCAAAATGGCGAGCGGGATCCGGGCCTTGCCGATGTCATGGAACATGGCGGCCGAATACAGCCGCTCCAGGTCGGCTCGTCCGACGCCGAGGCTCAGCCCGAAGTCGATGGCCACGCCCGTGACCAGCAGGCAATGCTGGTAGGTTCCCTCATGGTGGCGCCGCACGGTCGTGAGCCATTCGGACAAGCCATGCTCGGTGATGCGATCGGCAATCCTGCGCCCGGCGTCCTTGGTGCCGTCGACGTCGAGCGGCTCGCCCATGGTGACGGCCGTGAACATCGACGCGATAGCGGTCGCCGCGGTCTCGACCGCGTTGTCCGGCTGCGTCGAGCAACTGGCTGAATCCGCTGCCGGCTCGGCTGGCTCAGCCAGCGCGGCCAGCAGCCTGATCTTGTTGAGCGGGCCGGGAAGGACGAGGGTCGCGCCGAGCGCGTAGGCCTGCGAAACGCAGACGTGCGAGGGTTGCTCGACGAGGAAGATGCGCTTGGTGGCCTTTGCAAGCCTGGCGCTTCGCTTCTTGATCGCCGCGATGTTGTCGACGTCACGCAGCTCCGCGCGGATCACGATGGCGTAAGGCACCTGCGACAGCTTGGCTTCCGCGTCGAGCCGCTCGCCAGCAACGGCGAACCGCTGTTCGAGCACCGCGCAGATGCGGGACAGTTTGTCGGAGCAATCGGCCAGCACATGCACGAAAGGACGTGCCGATGCTGCTGCTCGATGGCGGTCGCCTTTGACGTAGCCGGTCATGGTTCGCGCGTTCTGCACGGAAGATCTGAACTATACTGGGGTTGAGCGAGCCTGATGATGTCTTGAGCCTTTGCTGCCTACTTGCTTTGCGCTATGGCGGCCGTCGCGTTCGCCGCTTTCCTCTTGGCGCCCGCAGTGACGAAGTGAACGCCGGCGGTGGTGCCGTCGATCCACACCAGCTCGCAGCGCCGATAGGCCAGCCCCGTGGAAGACAGCACCAGGAAGAATTCCTTGGCTTGCAATACATCGAGCGTGCCCTCGACCTCGAGCTTGGCGCCGGTTTGCGACACGTCGAGCAGCACGCAACTGCGCCGCCAGGTACCGTCCGAGCCCATCAAGTTGACGGGTTGTCGGTGGTCCATTTTCACGCGAGCGTTCTTGCGGCCATCTAATCTCATCGGCTATCTCCCCATTCCGGCGCCGCGATGTCCGGGATCGCGTGTGCTTGCGCTTGCTGCGATTTCGCCCCAGCGCACCGTCCATTGGCTGGTCGACAGAAGAAGTGTCTCGAAAATATGTTGCGCGCGCTCCCGCTGGGCGAATGAGAGTCGCGTGCCGCCGCGGTTACTCAGGATTGCCAGCGTGGTCGCCCAGTTCAGGCGCGAGGCCCGACAAGCCATTACGAGGCCCTCGCAATCCTCGTCTCTCATGACATGCTCGACGATCTCGATGGGGGCGCCTGACAGCACTGATAAGGCCGTGAGCAGATTGGCGGTCTCGCCGCGGATCGCAAAACGGTTCACCGTCGAATCGTTGAGCCTTCCGACGCGGTTGAGGGCGACGATCTCGGGTCTTGCTTTCGCATAGTCGTCTGCCGTGGGTAGCTTCAGCGCCACAGGCGCGGGGATCTGTGCCGGTGGCCCGGCGGAGGCATTGGGCTTGGCCGCAGCTTTCGGTCCGGGCGAAGCCGAGAGCAGCTTGCGCAAGACGTGGTCAGGCGTGCCTGGTCGGAGCGCCAGAAGCTTCGTGATCTCGTCGTCCGCTGCACTGGTCTCGACGAGCAGGGCGTAGACCGCTTCGGAAAATCTGGCTCCAGCATTCTTGATCAGGGCGAGGCGAACTGCGCGCGTGCAATGCGCGACGAGCGCTTCGGCTACAGCCTCTTCGATCCCATCACGGGTCGAGATCGCGAGTTGATGGGCTTCGCTGCATGATGTCGCGATCGCCGCGAGGTCGGCGGTCGAGAGGGCCTGCGACTTTCGCAGGAGCGGGCATGCGATGGCTGGATCATCATGCGATGCCAGATGTCGCAGCGTTTCTTGCGGTGCAACTTGCAGCCTCGCAAGTGCCTCGCTCAGCTCCATCAGCGAGGCAGGCGCGACGCGCCCGGTCAGCCGGAGCAAGACGCCGTCGACCACGTTGACCAGCAATTCCTGAGGCCTGTCGCGACCGGATGCGAGCAGGCGAACAATCCCTGCAAGGATACGGGCGCAGCGCTCCTGCGGGCAGGCGGCGACCGCTTCTTCCAACTCAACCAGAATATCGGCAGGCGAATTTGCCGTCATGGCAGGAGCCTGAACTCAAAAAAGGCTTAAAAATATCAAACAGGGTCCATTGCAATCCAAAGATGTTAATTTAGATTTATGCTTCGGTTGTGCGGGTATTCCTGCACTAGGAAACGATATCGAAATTTGGCGAGCTTTGACGGGCCGGCTTGTGACGCTCGCCAACTGGCCGAATAGGTCAGAATGAGTCTTTCGGGCTAACCGGATAGCTCAAAGGGGAGGATCGAGCCGGCACCGCCGCCGGACGGGCGTCGGTTTGGATGCGACGTTTCAAATTACCATGAACAGTATTGATGATGCGCCCGCGTTGGCTCTCAAGACATTTCGCTTCTCTGATGTCGATCAATTTCGAAGCGCCATACGGGGCTTGAATTTCGAGTTTACGCCTTTCGTCAGGCACATTTCGTCCGAGCAGACGATCCTGTCATTGCCGGGCTGCGACGTGAACGTGACGCGCGCGTTCCCGCGCGTTGTCGACGCACAACTGGTCGAAGATTGCACGGCGGTCGGCTTCACGATGGACGACCTCGACGTGCCCATTCGCTTCAACGGTTCGCACCGCGTCCGTCCGGCCATCGTCATTGGCAGCAACGGCGCTGCCTACACCACGATCGAGGAAGTGCAGCGGCAGATTGCTTCGGTGATGTTCAGGCCGCAGGTGACGGGCCGCGGGTGGCCGGGCACGACATCGACCTTCAGGATCTACGAGACGACCGCAGCCAGCTTGAACCGGCTGCGTGATGTGGTCCGGGAGGTTCTGGCTGTTGCGACGGAGCCGGTTGAAGCCGCGGCGATGCCGTTGCAGGCGGCGGCGATGAAGGAATCTCTGCTCGGCGCCGTCGACCAGGTGTTCGAAAACCTGGTCCCGGCACGATGGATCCTGCGTCCGAACGATGAGCGCAACTTCAAGATCTTCCAGGACATCCGCGCGCTTCTGTCCGATGATCTGTCGCAGCCGATCTATAGCGAGGAGATCGCACGCAAGCTCGGTTTCTCCGTCCGCACGATGCATGACGTCGTCCGCCGCTATCGCGGCATGAGCCTGCATCGCTACTTGCGGGTCCACCGCCTGTGGCTGGTCCGCCGGCAGCTCCTCGCCGGCGCCGAGAGCGTTAAGGCCGTCGCGTTGGCCTTCGGCTTCTGGCATCTGTCCGATTTCTCCCGCAGCTATCGCGACCAGTTCGGCGAGACGCCGTCGGAAACGCTGGAGCGCGGACGCGGGCGATAGCACGATAAAGCGGCTGGGGACGGCCCCCGGATTCGTGCTAGCATGCCGCGATGAGCAACCGCATCCTCGTCCTGTATGGCTCCTACCGGTCCGACCGCATGGGCATCCGCCTTGCGAATTTCGTCATAGATCGCTTGCGCGGTCGCGGCGAGGACGTCGAGTTGATCGACGCCAAGGCCATCGGCCTGCCGATGCTCGATCGCATGTACAAGGAGTACCTCAAAGGCACGGCGCCGGAGGCGCTGGAAAAGCTGGCCGGCCAGATCCGCGGGGCGGACGGCTTTGTCTTTGTGACCGGCGAATATAATTGGGGCGTCCAGCCCGGCTTGAAGAACCTCACCGATCATTTCCTGGAGGAGTGGTTCTGGCGACCGGCCGCGATCGTGAGCTACTCCGCGGGGCGCCTGTCGGGCGCGCGCGCCTCGACCGCGTGGCACGGCACGCTGTCGGAGATGGGCATGGTGGTGATCTCGAGCACCATCGGCGTCGGCCCGATCGCGCAGACGCTGTCTGCCGAAAGCGAGCCGATCGGTGAGGGCGGCAAGGCGCTGGAACGCTCCTTCCCGCGCTTTGCCGATGATTTGCTGTGGTGGATCGAGGCGGCCAAGGCGCAGCGCGCGCGCAAGGCGCCGCCTTATTAGGACGTCCCGGCGCCGGGCGCGGTTGCCGTCAGCGATCCGCTGGGCTAATCGTTCCGCACAATGGCCGCGTATCGCGATACTGCATTTCTGCCGCGACTTGAAGCTATGCGCGGGTTTGCGGCCGTATCAGTGCTCGCGTTCCACGCCTGCATGCAGTCCTGGGAGACGATTGCAACCGGAATGGCGCCGGTCGTTGTCTTCTTCGTGCTCACTGGTTTCCTTCTCTCGCGATCTCTGGATCGCGATCCTGATCCCCTCACATTCGTCCGTCACCGGCTGTTCAGGCTGCTGCCGGCGGCAATTGTGACCGTGCTGCTGCTGACGCTGGCGTATCGAAGCAGCGGCTTCTACGTGGGCTTCCTGCCCTCGTTCGACCCGCTCAACATTGTCCTTAATGCGCTTCTCATCAGGAGCGACATCAACGGGGTGATGTGGTCCCTGACCGTGGAATGCGTCGCAATTCCCGTGATCCTGATCTCGCATGCGCTGCTGAGGCGTCATGGCGCGACGCCGGTTTGGATCGTGGTCGGCTTTCTCGTCGCGATCTCGTTCTGGGGACCTTATGTTCACTTATTGGGTGGCTTCACCAATCTTGCGCCACTCTATGCCTTCGTCGTCGGCTTGCTCATGCGATCGGGCGGGAACTTGCTTGTCGGAGGAGTGCAACCGTCTCGGGCAAATGTCGTCGTCGCCACCGCTTTTGTCGTGATGCTTGTTGTCGCGGTCCGGAAGCAGACCGCAGTAACGATCGCGTTCGAGACGCTCTGCGCGTCTGCGCTCGTCTGCTTTTCGGCCTTCGGCCCCGACAAGCTCGCAACGCTGCGGCCGTTCGACTTCGATGTCGTCCGGTTTTACGGGCGAATATCGTACAGCTTCTATCTTCTTCACACGATCGGACTTGCGATCGCTGTTCGCCTGTTGCCGTTCGACCTGCCGCCGACCATCCGTGCAGCGGCCCTGGCCGTGGTCGCCTTATTGATCACAACGCCGGCGGCATGGCTGATGTGGCGCTTTATCGAGGTGCCCTTCATCGAGTTGGGACGGCGACGGATGGTGGCAAAAGAGCGCCTGACGGATGGGCTGCTTCAGGCAGACCTGACTTCACCGAGGAAGCGGTCGAACTGACCGGCGAGGTCGCGGGACTGCGTCGAGAGCTGCTCGGCGGCGCCGAGAACGTCCCTCGCAGCGCTGCCTGTATCACCGGCGGCGCGCTGCACGCCCGATATGTTGGCGTTGACCTCCTGGGTGCCGCGCGCGGCCTCCTGGACACTGCGGGCGATCTCCTTGGTCGCCGAGCCCTGTTCCTCGATCGCGGCCGCAATCGCGGTGCCGATCTGGTCGATCTCGGCGATGACGTCGGCGACGTTGCGGATCGCGGTTACGGTCTCGTCGCTGGCGGTCTGGATCGCGGTGATCTGCTCGGAGATCTCGGTGGTGGCCTTGGCGGTCTGGCCGGCCAGCGATTTCACTTCGGATGCGACCACAGCAAAGCCGCGGCCAGCATCGCCGGCGCGCGCGGCCTCGATGGTGGCGTTGAGCGCCAGCAGATTGGTCTGCTCGGCGATGCTCTGGATCAGGGTGACGACGTCGCCGATCTTCTGCGCGCCCTCGGCAAGCGCACGTGCGGTGTCGCCGGTGCGGCGGGCGTTGTCGACGGCGCGGGCTGCAATCTCGGTCGATTGCGCGACCTGGCGGCCGATCTCGGCGATCGAGGAGGTCAGCTCCTCGGTCGCGCTGGCGACCGTCTGCACGTTGGTCGAGGTCTGCTCGGAGGCGGCGGCGACGACCGCGGCCTGGCTGTTGGTCTGGGCCGCCGTCGAGGTCATCGACTGCGCGGTGCTCTCCATGATGGAGGAGGCCTGCGATAGGCCGCCGACCAGCTCGCTGACCTTGGCCTCGAAGGCGCGGGTCAATTCGTCGAGCGCCTGGGCACGGCGCATCTTGCCGTCGTTCTCGGCCTGCTTCTCGGCGGCGAGCCGGTCGGCGCGGATCATGTTGTCCTTGAAGACCTGGACGGCGGCGGCCATCGCGCCGATCTCGTCGGAGCGTTCGGCGCCGGGAATGCCTTCGGCAACCTCGCCGTCTGCAAGTCGTGACATCCGGCTCGTCAGGCTGACGATCGGGGCGCAGACGCGGCGGCGGACAGTCACGATGAGACCTGCGCTGGCGATCAGCACGGCGAGCAGGCCGACGAGGGCGATGGTGAAGCTGGTGCGGGCGGCGGTAGACGCGCCGGCCAGAACCTGCTCGGCGTTGTCGTAGAAGGCGTCGCGGACATCGATGATGGTGGCGAGACCGCGCTGCGTCGAGGCGAAGTAGGTCTCCATGTCGCGTTCGTACTTGCCGGTGACTGCACCGTCCTTCACGAGCTTGAGCTCGCGGCCGAACTCCTCGACATAGACCGCATTGAACTTCTCCAGCGCAGCGGCGACGTTGGCCGGGGTGGCCGGGTTGCCGCGCAGTTCCTGCAGCGACATCACGATCTGGTCGTTGCGGCCCTGCGAGCGGGCGATGTCGGCCTTCTCGGCGTCGGTCGCGGGCTTCTTGCCGCCGACGAGGTTCTTGTGCAGGCTGGAGTTGAAGCCGCCGACGTCGCGCAATGTCATGGCGATGTTCGCGTAGCTCGCCTGCCGGTAGGCGTCGCCGTTGAGGATCGCCATGCGGCGGACCTGCTCGTTGAGCAGCACGGTCACGCCAGAGTTGAGCACGGCGTTGTCGGCGACGATCTGCTTGGCCGCGTCCTTGCGCGCATCGGCCGGACCGCTCAGCGCCTTGTCGATGGCCTCGCGGAGCGACATGAACTTCGCATTGATACCGTCGATGTTGCTGCCGATGGTGGTGCCGTCGTCGAAGAACGCAGGCAGCTCCCTGCGCAGCGCATTCATCCTGTCGCGGGCGCCGTCGGTCTGCTTGCGCAGCTTGTCCTGCTCGGCGAGCAGCGCGGGATCGATGGTCGCGGGCCCGTAGAGGATGTTGGTGGAAAAGCCGCGCTCGGGATTGAGATAGCGCGGGATGTCGCTGACGGCGCGGACGATCGCGAGCCGGCCCTGTGCCTCGGTGATCCGCTCCATCGTCTGGTACTTCGTCACGGCGACATAGACGGCAAGGCCGCCGCCGACGGTCGAGAGCGAGACGATGGCGGTGGTCAGCAGCGTACCGATTTTCATGATTGGTCCGGCAATGGGCGCGGGGAGAGAATGATTTTCTCCGCGCAAAATAGGAGGAGCCTGTTAACCGCCGGTTTACGTTGCCACTCACGCCGGCAGGTGCGCCGGTTAGGCCTTTCGATCGACAGCTGCCAGGATCTCCAGCGTCGCATCATCGCGCTTGCCCGCGAAATATCTGGCGAGCGCTTCGTCGAACACGGGCTCGTCGGATACGGCGCCGAACAACGTCATCGACGAGCGGAATTTGGCATCGTCAGGCGCGCCGAGAATCGCGTTGATGGTTCGTCCCTGCACGGCGAGGACGAGGCGGGTGCATTCGATCAGGCGTGAACCGAGGACGGGATGGGCGAGATAGGCCTCGGCCTCCGCCCGCGACCCGATCGCGTAACGCTGCGACATGGCGCTGAAGCCGAGGCCGGCGATTTGCGGAAAAACGAACCACATCCAGTGGCTTTGCTTCCGGCCCTGGCCCAGCTCCGCCAAAACGGCGCGAAAAACCGGCTCTTGGGCCTTCAGGAAGCGCTCTAGATCGAAAGGATCGGTCATAAGATACCTCCGGGAGGGCTTGCCGGCCGCGATTATGCCTAACTTTTGGCTCCCAATGTGGTAGCTGGTATAGAGAGTCTCCGGGTGGGGGTTGGGTCCCCCGGGGGTGTCGATTTGGGGATCTGATGGTTTCCGACCGCGTACGCGCCGACAGGCCGTTGTCGCGCCGCCGTATTGGGCGAGCCGAGACGGTACTGCTGTCCATGGCTGCGATCGCGCTGGCGCTGGGTGCCGCCGCGTGGGTCGCGGATATCGGCGTTTCGGATTCGGCCAACTCCAGCGCGCTGGTGACCGCCGCACTGCCGCCGGCCAATTCTCCTTCGTTCAATGATCGTTTCGCCTCGCTGTCCGGCAACAATCCGCCGACGCGCGAACTTGGCCTGCAGACCATGGAGCGCTCCGCCCTGAATGCGGTCCAGCTCAAGCTGCGCGATGCCAAGGCGATGCTGGCCCAGAAGCTCCAGGGCGACGACTGGCGTTCGACCTTGATCGAGCCCGCAACCGAAGAGACCGCAAAGCCCCCGCAGCGCGCCGATGCCGTGCCGATGCCGCGCTCGCGGCCGGTCCAGGCGGACTTCAGCGCGCAGATCGCCTCGAGTCAGGCCTATGCCGAAGCCAAACCCCGGGTCGACAACCGCAACTTCTTCGAGAAGTTCACCGACAAGATCAGGCTGGCCTCGCTGAACCCCGGGGACGGCCTGTTGGGCAGGGCGCCGGATCTCGCCGCGCTCGGCTACGATTCGAAGACGGCGGTCTACGACATCAAGGCCAAGGCGCTCTATTTGCCGAGCGGCGTCGCGATCGAGGCCCATTCGGGCATGGGCGCGCTGATGGACGATCCTGACCATGTCGACCAGCGCATGGTCGGTGCAACCCCGCCTGCGACTTACGACCTCAAGCCGCGCGAAAAACTGTTCCACGGCGTGCGGGCGCTGCGCATGACGCCGACCGACGGCACCAGCGCGCTCGGCCGCGTCGGCCTGCTCACCCACACCTACATGCTCGGCCCGCGCGGCGATTCCAATGGCTGCGTCTCGATCAAGGACTATGATCGCTTCCTCAAGGCTTACGACAATGGCGAGTTCAACCGCCTGGTCGTGGTGCCGAGCCTGAGCGGTGCGACCACCGCCTCGCAGCGCGCCAGCACCGACTCCTGACATTTGTCAGGTGCGGCCGGCCTGCCGTTTTCCCTTCATTAAGCCGTTGTCGTTCAGAAGCAGCCCATGAGTGATCCACAGAGCTCCGAGACCCCGCTGCGCACGACGTTCAAGATCAAGCTGAACGGTGACACGCTGGCGATCGCGACCGTCGGCCAGGCCTATCAATTCCTCACCAACTTCAAATCGGTCGAGTGGATGGAATTCCGCTCGCTGCATGAAGAGGCCATCGCGGCGCTGGAGGGCGCTGCCGGCAACGCCATGCTCGCGGTCCAGGCGACCAATGCCGTGCGCGCCTTGTTCGTGAGCGCGAAGCTGCTCTGAGCGTTGCCTTCGCGGTCTTCGATGCCCGGATGTAGCCCACGGGGCTACGCCCTCGCTCTCGTAGGGTGGGCAAAGGCGCAAAGCGCCGTGCCCACGATCTCTCTCCGATCGCACGCGGAAGGTGGGCACGCTTCGCTTTGCCCACCCCACGGGTTTCGAGCGCCTGGCCCGGGCGCTCCTTCACGCCTCATCCAACGTAACCCCACGGAGAAATTAACCGGACATTAACCACATTGGCTGCATCGTTAACCATTCAATAACGGGGAACGAGTCGGCCACCATGGAGGCTGCAGCAAAAGTCCAACGCCAAATGGTGCGCCTGCGCGGGCGCTCCTACGTGGCCTTCGTCTTCGTGCCGACGGTTCCGATCCAGGACTGGCTCCAGGAAATCGACACCACCATCGCGCGCTCGCCAGGGTTCTTCGCCGGCCGGCCCGTCGTCATCGATCTGTCCTCGGTCGATCTCAGCCAGTCCGGCATCGGTCATCTGCTCACCAGCCTTCAGGACCGCAACATCCGCGTGCTCGGCATCGAGGGCGTGGAGGAGAGCCGGTTGACCCCGTCGATGCCGCCGTTGCTGTCGGGCGGGCGGAGCTGCGTGATCGAGCCGACCGCGCCGAAAAAGCCGCAAGCCAAGGTCGAGACCAAGCCGACCTCGCTGCTGCTCGAGAGCCCCGTGCGCTCGGGCCAAACCGTGATCTTTCCCGAAGGCGACGTTACCATTCTGGGCTCGGTCGGCTCCGGCGCCGAGGTCGTTGCCGGCGGCTCCATCCACATCTATGGCGCGCTGCGCGGCCGCGCCATGGCGGGCGTGAACGGACACACGAGCGCGCGCATCTATTGCCAGAAGATCGAGGCCGAACTGCTTGCGATCGATGGATTTTATCAGACTGCGGACGACATCGACAGCGCCTTGCGCGGCAAGCCGGCCCAGGCCTGGCTGCAAGGCAACACCATGCGAATTACTGCGCTGAACTGACCAGAAGGAGAGATTTGAAATGGCCAAAGTACTGGTCGTGACATCAGGCAAGGGCGGCGTCGGCAAGACGACCACGACCGCCGCATTGGGGGCGGCGCTGGCGCAACGCGGCGACAAGGTCGTCGTCGTCGATTTCGACGTGGGCTTGCGCAACCTCGACCTCGTGATGGGCGCCGAACGCCGCGTGGTGTTCGACCTCATCAACGTGGTGCAGGGGGTGGCAAAGCTCCCGCAGGCGCTGATCAAGGACAAGCGGCTGGAGAATCTCTGGCTGCTGCCCGCCTCGCAAACCCGCGACAAGGACGCGCTGACGGAAGAGGGCGTCGGCAAGGTCATCGCCGATTTGCGCAGCCGGTTCGACTGGGTGATCTGCGACAGCCCCGCCGGCATCGAGCGCGGCGCCTCCATGGCGATGCGCTTTGCCGATGAGGCCGTCATCGTCACCAATCCGGAAGTCTCCTCGGTGCGCGATTCCGATCGCATCATCGGCATGCTCGATTCCAAGACGGTGCGGGCCGAGAAGGGCGAGCGCGTCGAGAAGCATATTCTCATCACGCGCTACGATCCCTCGCGTGCCGCGCGCGGCGAGATGCTGACCATCGACGACATCCTGGAAATCCTCGCAACGCCCTTGCTCGGCATCATCCCCGAGAGCCAGGACGTGCTGAAGGCCTCCAACGTCGGCACGCCGGTGACGCTGTCGAACGCGGAAGGCGCACCCGCGCGGGCCTATATCGATGCGGCGAGGCGGCTGTGCGGCGAAACGGTCGCCATGCAGGTGCCGACCGAGCGCAAGGGTTTCATGGATCGACTGCTGCGACGGAGGGCTGCATGAGCATGGGTCTGCTCCGGCTTCTCCGCGGCAACAAGGCATCCGCACCCGTCGCGCGCGAACGGCTGCAGATCCTGCTGGCCCATGAACGCGGACTACGCGGCCAGCCTGATCTGCTCGGCGTGCTGCGTGAGGAAATTCTGGCTGTCGTCTCCAGGCATGTGATGCTGGATCCGACCAAGGTGATCGTACGGCTCGAACGCGGCGACGAGGTCTCGACGTTGGAGGTCGATATCGAGGTGCCCAACGATTTCGAGCGCAAGAAAGTGGCGGTCGGGTAGGGGTGCCCGGCCGACGCCGCTCCCATTTGGGGTGGGTGCAAAGGCGGTCCGCTGGGCACAGCGGGCCGCCTTTGTCGTTCGCATGAGCGGGAACGAGACGCGCTATTCGATCGTTGTCAGCAAGCCCGCGGAGCGCCGAGCCGCGCGCCGCGGTGTCCTCATGACGGGAGAGCACCCATGATGTCCGAGGTCCAGGTCCATACCATCGCCCGGCAAATGCTGGAGAAGCATGGTTTCTCGGCGATCGCCAAGGCTGCCGAACAGGCCCAAGCCTGCGAGGGGCGTGGGGAGGCTGACGAGGCCAGGGAATGGCGTCACATCGCCGATGCCATGAAGATCATGCGCGGCCCGGCGCACAGCTGAGCAGCGTCAGCTCCTTCAGGTTCCATCCTTATGTCGAGGACGCGGCTCGCATGATCCGCGGCTCAGCGTTCGCCTTGCTCAGCGCCTTGCGGCGCCGGCTTGTGCTGGGTCTGCGGCTGCGCCCGCTCGCCGGTTTCCTTGCACGGAAGCGGCTCCCACGATCCGTTCGCTGCCTGCTGATAGGCGCTGCAGGACGAAGAAGTCGGTTTGTCCTCGCCCTTCTGGGCGTCGGCATTCTTCGCGACGGCTGGGGCGGTCAGCGCGGCGCCGATCGCGAGAGCACTTGCGAAAACAACATGGGCAATTCGCATGGGGATCTCCTGCTCGAAGACGCCGCATGCTGCCGAGGAATGTGACGATTATTTGCCGCGCCGGCAGTTCGATCCCAGTGTCGTTAACGGCGCAATAGGGCCTAGCCGCCCTTGCTGCGGATCACACCGGCGAGGTTGGTCTTCTGCTTTTCGCACCAATTGCTCATGCCGAGCCGACGCTGGTCGAGGTCGGTCATCTGGGTTGCGACCGCGACCTCCGCCATGATGTCGTCGGCCTGCTTCTCGCCCATCTTGCCGCCGGTGTGCATCCAGGCAATCGCCTTGCGCACCTGCTCGGTGGTGCCGTCGGGCAGCTGCATCTGCTGGGCCTTTTGCACCAGATCCTGATAGACGACATCAGTACCAGGGCACTCGACCTTGGCGGCGAAGGCCTGCAAGACCATCGTCACATAGTTCGAGCGGGTGTGATCATCAGCTGCCCGGGCTGGAGCTGCGATGAGCAACAGGCCTGCCAACAGCAAAGGGGCGCGCATCCCTGGGTCCTCCTCGTTTTCCGGGGAGGCTAGCGTCCTGCGGGCCGCTCCGCAATGGTGGCGGGGCGCGATTGTCGCGTGCGCGTGCGGTGCAGACGCTTAGCGCCGCCAGGCCGGCACGGGATCGAGCGGGGTGCGATAGACCTCTTTGTGATCGCGATCGGTGACGCGCACCGAGCAACCTTTCCGCTGCAGCTCAGGCTTCACCTGCGACAGCTCGCTTGCGAGTTGAACGGCGCGATCGGAGGCGACCTCGATATCTTCGAGGATGATTCCGCCCTGGTTCTTGAACTCTTCACCGTCAACGAGATCGAAGGAGTAGTACGGCATCCGAATTCCCCGGTGTGACGACCCAAATCTTCACCAAGAAGGCTTCAACGGAAGTCTTCGACACAAGCTGGATCATAGCACTGAGTCGATCTCTAACCGAGAACGGAGCGCGCAATCTCTGTGCGTATGGCGCAGAAATGATGTGCAACGTTCGAGCGCTTTAAGATTTTATTAAATATGTCCACATGATCATAAGGCATGGAATTGCAGCAGAACCGGGCTCCGGGAACCGGCAGCTGCAAGAGAAGGCCGGCGGCATAGATCCCGACGGCCTTTTCTCTTTTTGTTGAGTCGCGCATCCCCGTAGTTGCACGGACTCACATCATCACATCATCACATCATCACATCGAACAGGACAGCTTGCGTCGTTCGATTGGTTGAGGCTCTCAAGCGCGATGAGATCAGGATGAATCGTCATCATCATGCTTTAGCGCAGCGGCATCGGCGGACGCACGACGGGTCCGTCGTCATCGGCGACAGCTTGCGTCGTCGCGACCGGCGGTGCCATCGATGGCGGCGGCACCGCGGCAGCCTGTGAAGGCGGCGGTGGTGCTGATGGCGCCGGCGCATAAGCCGGCGCGTAGGTGTGCGATACCACGGGCTTCGGTTTGCGAACAGGCGGCATCGGCGCCGGACCGCGCGGCGGCAGCGCCGACACGCGCGCGGGCGAGGTGACCGGTGGTTTCGCCTCAGTGATCGGCTTGGGCGCTGGCGGCTTCGCCATCTCGCGCACCATCTGTTCCTGACCTGCCTTCAACTCGGCGATGTTGGCCTTCAGCTGCTCGATCTGCTGCGCCATCGCGGCGATGTCGCGCGTCATCGATTCCACCGAAGACGCGGCATCGGTTGGTGTTGCTGCTGGTGCGGCACTTGCCGCCGGTGCGGCAGCGGCCGTCGCGACTGGCGGTGCAGCGGCTTGATCGGTAGCCTGATCCTGCGCGGCGGATGGCGTCGCCTGCGGGGCTGCGACCGGTGCTGTCTGCGCGGCTGCGACCGGTGCTGTCTGCGAGGTCGAAGGGAGCAGCGACATCAGGGCCGGTGTCCATTCGGCGAGCATCTGCGTCGCAGTGTCGCCGTGCCTCTCCCAGGCGATGGTCGCGGCGGCGCTGCCGCCCGCAAACAGAAACGTCACGAACGCGCCGCGCAGCCATTTGCCAGCCGCCGATCGCTTCGGCCTGATGTGATCATCTGATGCGGTGACGCGGACTGCGGTGTCGACCGAAGGTGCAGCTGCTTGGGGCGCCACTGCCGGCGGCTCCGAAACGGGGCTGAACTTCGGCTCGATCGTCAATTTCCGGTCCAGCGCGAATTTCGGCTCGGGGCGAGCCGTGAACTCCGGTGCCAGCGTGGGCGCCTGGCTGTTCACGCGCGATGCCCTGATCACATCGGGCGAAATCTGTACTGCATCATGCGGATCGTTGTCCTTGACCGTGTCCTTGACCGTGTCCTTCACGATCTCATCGACGATCTGGCGGCTGTTCAACGTCGCGAGCATCGCAGCTCCTTTGACCCCTTGGTCGTCCGCATTGGCGCGAGCCGATCTGTTGCATGAGCCCATCCGAGCTCCGAGCCCCACGAGTCCAGCCGGGTTTGACCAAAGCAAGGCGAGGCGATGGAGACATCGCGACCGTCTTCTGCCAGATGTGGTGATGGAACCTGATATGCCGAACACGGCCAATTGTTCCGCGTTGCCTTGTTTTCAGCACGATTTGGGCAGCATCTGAGGCTGCTGGGGGTGCTATCCGCTAATCGGGGGGCCGGCGGTGCCAAGATCTCTCCTCGTTTTGTTCGCCATTGCGCTGCTGCCGCTCGGCGGCTGCATGCAGACGACTCTCTCGCCATCGACGGATGCGAGCATGACCGCGCGCGACCGTCAGTTGCTCGCACACACGCCTTACGCCCAGGCAAACGTGCCCGAGCAATATCTTCGTCACATCGTCGATTATCCGCGCAAGGAGCAGCCGGGCACCATCCTGGTCGATACCAATGCGCGCTACCTCTACTACGTGCTGCCCGACGGCAAGGCGATCCGCTATGGCGTCGCGGTCGGCGAGGAGGCGATGGCCTTCTCGGGCGTTGCGCGCGTCGGCCGGCTGGCGGAATGGCCGGACTGGGTGCCGACCCCCGAGATCCAGGCGCGATTAGGGCCCTATCCGGCGCGCGTGCCCGGCGGTCCCGCCAATCCGCTGGGTGCACGTGGCATCTATCTCTATGTCGGCAACAAGGACACGCTCTATCGCATCCACGGCACCAACCAGCCGGAATACATCGGGCAGGCGATCTCGTCGGGCTGTATCCGGATGCGCAATGAGGACGTGATCGATCTGTTCGACCGGGTGAAGCTCAACGCGACCGTCGTGGTACTGCCGCCGGGCCAGAGCGCGCAGATCGAGTCGGGGCCGAGCTGGCACGGATAAGGCAACCGATCTGACCTGTCACGTCGGTCGGCATCACCGAAGCTTGATGGCCCGCCGGGCGAGGTGACTGCCGCAAGGGTGAATTGCTTCACAGGCGTTTTGCTGCAGGTGCGCTATGCCTCCATGGCTCGTTGCCATTGGAGGCATCATGCAGAATTTCATTGAGCAATTTGACGAGAACGATCGCCGCATCGTACGCAGTTGGCGTTGGGCCGCGCTCGGTTTCTACGGATCGATCCTGGCCGGACTGGTGCTTTACGCGGCGTTGAATTGGACGCCCGAGGTGAATTACGCCGCGGTCGATGCCACGGCTCACGCCAAGCTTGCGGGCGCGCCGAACGCTGGCGAACGCGCGCCGTTCGCGCCTTAATTGTCAGGCCGCGCTATGCGCCATTGCAGCGTCGTGGCGTTGCCGTTGACATCGCCCGGCGCCTTGTCGGCCGGTGACGTGTAGAGTGGGCGATAGCGGTACGCCCACATCTTGCTGCCGTCTGCACGATCGATCACGGTGAAATCGCCGATGGGCTTGGCTTCGGCGGTGGCGGCGAGCGGCACCCAATTTTCGGTGCACTTGCCGTTGCAGTTCGACGTCTTTCCGTTGGTGTCGCGCTCGTAAGTGTAGAGCGTCATCCCCTTGAGATCGACGAGCTTGGGGCCCTGCTTGGTCAGGACCACCCTCGCGGGCGCCGTCGTCGCCTCGGTCTTCGGCGGAGGAGGGGCTTCGCCGCCGCCGTGCCCGTTCGCGAGCGCATGGCCGGCGGACAGCACGATGATTGCGGTCGCAATGACGAACCTGGACATCCGAAACTCCAAACGGCAAAGTTAATCGCGCGTTAAGCGCCGAATTGGCAGCGACGGTAGCAGCCGAAAGTTAGTTCCAGGTTTCGCCGCTCTGCGGCATCTACGTAATCCGGGAACTGGTCACGCCTTGAGATCGACCTCACGCAACGGGGCGCGGCTAAGCTCATTGCCGGCGGCGATGGCCTTGCGCAGCAGCCGCATCAGTTCCTCTCCTTCCCTGGCGCTGAGGCCGCGCAGCATGATCGCTTGGGCGGATTCAACCGCCGGCGTGATCTTGCGCAGCGTGCGCCGGCCCTCGTCGGTGATCTCCAGCGCGCGGGCGCGGCGGTCGCGGGGACTGGCGCGGCGCTCGACAAGGCCCTTCTGCACCAGGCGATCGACGACGCCGGTGATGGTGGTGCGGTCATAGGCGATCAGGCCGGCGAGCGTGACCTGGTCGAGTCCCGGATTGGCCTTGATGGTCGCAAGCGCCGCATACTGCACCGGCGTGAGGTCGAACCCGGCTTCGCCGACCTCGGCCAAGAATACCGCCACCGCGATCTGCTGAAATCGCCGCGCCAAATGGCCGGGCATGTCGTTGTTGTCTTTCACCGAATTCTCCGTGAGGGCAGGGACGGTCGCGGATGATTGACGAGTATACTGATAGTCAGTATACTGATCAATATTGAACAAGTCGTCGACGGGAGAGGTGTGCATGCAATTCCATCTCAATGGATTCCAGCCGGGCGACCCTGAAATCGCCGATCCCGCCGAGCGCGTGCAGGCCGGAGGTGCCGAGGGCGCCGTGCCAGGCGAGGTCGATGTCCTCATCGTCGGCTGTGGCCCTGCCGGCCTGACGCTTGCAGCGCAGCTCGCGCAGTTCGCCGATATCAAGACCTGCATCGTAGAACAGAAGCCGGGCCGGCTCACCGTCGGCCAGGCCGACGGCATCGCCTGCCGCACCATGGAGATGTTCCACGCCTTTGGCTTCAGCGAGCGCGTGCTCAAGGAAGCCTATTGGGTGAACGAGACGACGTTCTGGAAGCCGGACGAGCACAGCCCCGAGAAGATCGTCCGCAGCGGCCGTGTGCAGGACGTCGAGGACGGGCTGTCGGAATTCCCGCACGTCATCCTCAACCAGGCGCGCGTTCATGACGGATTTCTCGACGTCATGCGCAAATCTCGGGCCAAGCTCGAACCCTATTACAGCAGGCGCCTGCTCGACCTGCAGGTCGATCCGGCCGCAGGTCCCGCCGATCATGCGGTGACCGTGCGCCTTGAACGTGGCGATGCGGCGAACGAAGGCAAGGTCGAGACCATCAAGGCACGCTACGTCGTCGGCTGCGACGGCGCGCGCAGCACGGTGCGCAGATCGATTGGCCGCGAGCTGCATGGGGATTCCGCCAACCACGCCTGGGGCGTGATGGATGTGCTGGCGGTCACCGATTTCCCCGATATCCGCTTCAAGACCCTGATCCAGTCGGCGAAGGACGGCAGCCTTCTCATCATTCCGCGCGAGGGCGGTTATATGGTTCGCATCTATGTCGAGCTGGCAAAACTCGATGTCGGCGAGCGCGTCGCAAGCCGCAACATCACGGCTGACGACGTCATTGCGAAGGCGCAGCGGATATTGAAGCCGCACACGCTCGACGTGAAGGAGATCGCCTGGTGGTCGGTCTACGAGATCGGCCAGCGCCTGACCGACAAGTTCGATGACGTACCGGACGCAGAAACCGCGACGCGGCTGCCGCGCATCTTCATTGCCGGCGATGCCTGCCACACCCATAGTCCGAAGGCCGGGCAAGGCATGAACGTCTCGATGCAGGACGCCTTCAATCTCGGCTGGAAGCTTGCTGCGGTGCTGCGGAAGCAGAGCGCACCAAGCCTGCTGCATTCCTATTCGGCCGAGCGGCAAGCGGTGGCAAAGGAGCTGATCGATTTCGATCGTGAATGGGCCGGGATTTTGGCCTCGGCGGCGAAGGCCGGCGGGGCCGATGCGGCGAAGACGCAGGATTATTTTGTCAGGCATGGCCGCTACACGGCTGGCACGGCGACGCACTACGCGCCGTCGATCCTCACCGGCACGGCCGCGCATCAGCATCTCGCGAAAGGCTTCGTCATCGGCAAGCGCTTCCACTCGGCTCCAGTGATTCGGCTCGGGGACGCCAAGCCCGTTCATCTCGGCCACGCGGCGCAGGCCGATGGCCGCTTCCGCCTCTATGCATTTTCTCCGGCTGAGAACCCTGCAATGACGGGGTCGGCGATTCATGCCCTGTGTAATTTTCTTGCGGGGTCCCGGGAATCTCCGATCCGGAGATACACTCCCGTGGGCTCCGACATCGACAGTGTCATCGACCTGCGCGCAGTGTTTCAGCAAGGCCATCGCGAGCTTGCGATCGAGGCAATGCCCGCGCTGCTCCTCCCGCGCAAAGGACGCTACGGTCTGCTCGACTACGAAAAGATGTTCTGTCCTGACCTCAAGAGTGGCCACGACATTTTCGCCATGCGTGGCATCGACCGAAAGGCCGGCTGCATGATCGTGGTGCGGCCGGACCAGTACGTCGCGCAGGTGCTGCCGCTCAATGATTTTGCCGGGCTCGCCGGGTATTTCGACGGCTTTATGCTGCAAGCGAACTGAGGTTTTGCTCCGCTGATGAATGGCGGATGAATATTGAACCAAGCCCAGCGCGGATCTCAATCTTTTGGCTGATGCGACGCTCGCGAGCGGAACGCTTTATTCCGCTTGCGCGTTCCGCCTCCCAGAGGAGGACTTCGCCATGAGACTGAAAACCGCTTTAGTTGCCGCATTGCTGCTTGCCCCGACCGCTGTATTGGCCGCGCCTGGGATCGTCACCGTCTCGACGGGCTTGCGCGCCGGTCCGGGTGCGGGCTTTCCGCTGGTCGATCGCATCCCCGAGGGCGCCCGTGTCAACATCCATGGTTGCCTGCGCGGCCATGCCTGGTGTGACGTGAGCTTCTCCGACGACCGCGGCTGGGTGTCGTCGCAATATCTCGAATATCTCTATCGCAATCATTACGTCTATCTCCCTGATTATGCCGACGAGGTCGACGTGCCGGTCGTTCCCTTCGTGCTGAGCTCGTACTGGTCGAGCTACTACGAAGGACGTCCTTGGTATCGCCGTCATGCTTACTGGGATGGCTACTGGACGTCGCATGAGCGCTTCGCGACACGGATGACGATCGATCCGCGCGCCGCCCGCATCGGCCGTGCGGCGACGCGCGATGCTGCGATCGCGCTGGGCCGCGATGCGCACGTCAAGGGCAATGTCGCGGTCTCCGGGCGCGACGCCGTGACGGCGCGGCATGATGCGACCATCGCCAAGCGCGAAGCTGCGGTTGGGATCGACCGGAATCGTACCGAACGAAGCCAGCGTATCGTCAATGAGCGCGCCGCCGTGCAGGCGCGCAATCCCCGCGACGCGCAGGCACGCATGATGCACGAACAGGCGGCGAGTCGTGCCGCGGTGCGTGCGCAGCCCATGTCGCGTCCACATGAAACGGCGCGTGCACATGAAGCGCCGCGCGTGGCAGCTGCACCGGCGGCGCGGCCTACGATGCCGCACGTCGCTCAGCCGAATGTCAGCCATGGCGCGCCGATGAATGCGCACGCGCAGATGCCGGCGCCGCGAGCGGCCGCACCTGCGCCTGCGATGGCGCATCCCGGCGGCGGTGGTGGCGCTGCTCCGCACGTCAATGCCGCTCCCGCTCCACACGGTGGCGGCGCGCCGGGCGGCCACGAGAAACACTAGGATCCGCGAACGAAAGCCCGGCCTTCGTGCCGGGCTTTCTTTTTGGCGCGGCGCGGGTTCCGGCCGCGTACAATTTAAGAAAGTTCTTCGCGCACAGATTTCATTGATCGTAATATCTCTATTCAAAGCTGTAAGCGTCCACTCGGGGCAGCGGGGCTACGGGAGGATGATGACGATGAGACAAAACCAGGCGGAGTCGCGCCGCCAAAGTGTCGCGAAGCGGTCGATGACGAGAGAGGCCAAGCAGCTGGCCGGCTTGATTGCCGGCTTGCGCGAATCCCTCGACGGCATCCACAAGGAACGGGCGAGCGCAAAACTCTCCAGCGCGCAGATGGGTATGCTCGACGAGCGTCGCAACAATTTGCTGCTCACCATTGCGGCCCTGGACGACCGTCTATCGGCTGTGCAGGGTCTGATAGATCTCGGCCGGCCACATGTGATCCGCGTCCACTAAGGCGGAGCCCGGGTGCTATCGGTTCTGTCGCGGCGGCGATGGGCCGGAGCCCGGCTGGCGGCTTGGTACCTGCGCGTCCGCAGGCGAGCCTTCGAACCAGCTTCTGGCAGGCAGAATCACATTCACGATGCAGCACATCACGAGGCGCCTTCGCTCGGCTCGAGCAGGGCGGCTCACAATGCTGCCGCGGATGGCACCAAATTGCCACGCTCCCGGCGAAATGCCGCCAAAGGCGGCTGCCACGACGAGATCGGGTGCGGGGCAACGCTAGGGGATGTACATTGGCCTATAAAATGATCGCAGAACGCGACAATGAGAAGTACAGTTTTGCCCGCGAGAGCCGATTGCTCATCGTGGCAAAGGCGAAGGTTTGGGCAAGCGAAGGGTGGCGCGTTGTCATCACCGATCAGGACGGCAAGGCCTACGCTCCGCCGGAGTTCGATCGATTGCTGGCGGCTTGACCGCAGCACGGGCTGGGGACGACATTGAGATTGCTATTTCGACCGGGGCGCGAGGTCATCGCGCCTCTGATGATTCTTGGAATCTTTGCCGCGGCTGCCGCGGTGCTGACGACGCCGTTTGTCTCCGCGCAAAATCTCGACGCCGGCAAATCGCCCGAAAAGCTGTTCGCCGACGGCTGTGCAGCCTGCCATCGCAGTCCCCGCGGGCTTGCCAAGGGGCGCTACACCCTGACGCTGTCCTGGTTCCTTCAAGATCATTATTCGGCCGGCCCGGATACGGCGAAGGCGCTCGCGGCCTATCTGGTATCAGTCGACACGCCGCCTCCTGGCCCTGCGGCGAAGCCCGGATCCAAGTCAGCAAAATCCAAACCGCGTCCGCCCAAGCCTGCTGTGCAGGGCCAATAGTCGCCTGACTACTGGCGGCGATAGGTCTGTGCGATCAGGCGGTCGTGCACGGCGCGCAGATCGGTGGGTCGTTTCACCATTTTGATTCGCCGGCATCAATGCGCCGTGGTCTGGGAGAACAGGTTGATGACGACGACGCCTGAGACGATCAGGGCGATGCCGACGAAGGCTGCAGCGTCCAGCATCTGGCGGAACAGCACGAACGAGACGGTGGCGGTCAGGATGATGCCGACCCCACCCCAGATCGCATAGGCAATGCTCAAGGGGATCACCCGGATCGCGACCGACAGCGCGTAGAACGAGGCGACGTAGAACAGCACCATTGCCAGTGTCGGCCACGACCGCGTGAACTGTGCGGACTGCTGCAAAAAGGCCGATGCCGTCACTTCGAACACGATAGCGAGGGCAAGCGCAGCATAGGAGGTGAAAGCGGAGGTCATTGCGATCTCGAGCGTGCGCGGGAAAGATATCGCGCGATAGGTATGTTCAGCACGCGCAACATGGCTTTTGTGTCGAGAGCAGCTATCACGTGTGAATGACGAGCCTGCGACAAGGCGAACCTGAAGACCTCCCCGGCCGACGACACCAAGCCACCGCGCGACGAATCGTACGGCGGCTCCGGGATGCGCGATATGTTCGATGCGGTTCTAAATGATCCGCACGGAGAGCTCGACATCCTCTGCGAAGGGTGTGGACATGTAGCCGCTGCCGGGCGCGCGCACGCGCGCCAGATAATCGGGGCTGTCGTCGGCATTGTCCGCCACGATGATCGCGCCCGGCTTCAAGCGATCCTCGACCAGATCGAGGATTTCTGGATAGAGCGCCTTGGCGCCGTCGAGCAGCACGAGATCGATCTGATCGGGTAGATCGACGCTCAGCGTCTTCAGCGCATCACCTTCGCGGATTTCGACCAGATCAATCAGCCCGCCGTCGCTGAGATTGTCGCGGGCCCGCGTAACCTTGGATGGTTCGAATTCGCTGGTGATGAGGCGTCCGCCACCATTGTCGCGCAAGGCTGCAGCCAAATGCAGGGCCGAGATGCCGAACGAGGTGCCGAATTCGATGATCGTGCTGGCGCGCGCGCTGCGCGCCAGCATGTACAGCAGGCTGCCCGTCTCGCGCGAGACGGCGAGTGGTGCGTCCTTCAGGCGGGCGTAGAGGTCGCGGTAACCCGTCTTGCTTCGCGTCATCTTGACGCGTTCGGCGTCAGTCACACCGGCGAAGGCGGCTCGCAGGTCGCCGCGCGCTGCTTCGTCCTGGTCGAACAGACGATCCAGCAGCGGTGCCAGCGATGTGATTGTCGGGGTGGTCATTTGGTATCTCCAGGTTCAGGGCAGAGCGCATGCTTGCGTGCGAATGGAAATACGACTAATGCATCGCATTTCCTATTCGCATTCCCCTGGAAGCGTTATGGCCGATCGTCGAAGCCGTTCAGTTTCCTCACGAAAACAGCCGCAACAGGCGCGCTCCAACGAGCTCGTTGCGGCGATTCTCGATGCCGCGGTTCAGGTTCTGGCGAAGGAGGGCGCACAGCGCTTCACCACCGCGCGGGTGGCTGACAGGGCCGGGGTGAGCGTTGGCTCGCTCTATCAATATTTTCCCAACAAGGCGGCGATCCTGTTCCGCCTGCAAAGCGACGAATGGCGCAGCACGAGCGAGCTTCTGCGCGGCATTTTGGCTGATGGGACGAGGCCGCCACCGGCGCGGTTGCGCGCGCTGGTGCACGCCTTCATTCGCTCGGAATGCGAGGAGGCCGCGATCCGCGGCGCGCTCAGCGATGCCGCGCCACTCTATCGCGATGCGCCCGAGGCGCAGGAAGCGCGCGCGGCGGGCAAGGGCATCGTCGCGGCCTTCATGCGCGACGCGCTGCCAAACGCGCCGGAGGCAACGCGCGAGCTCGCCGGGGAGCTGATCAAGACGACGCTGACTGAAATTGGCAAGCGCTTCTCGGAGACATCGCGCAGCGAGGCGGAGATCATCCGTCACGCCGACGGGCTGGCCGACATGTTCTGCGCCTACCTCAACGAGCTGGCGCACCGCGGAGGTCATTCCTGACATCCGTGGGTGCACTTGCCACCTCAGGCTTTTGATCTTACGGAGCTCTTGCATGCTCGTCATTTCGATTCAAAGCCAGGTCGTCCACGGCCATGTCGGCAACAGCGCGGCGGTTCACGCCATGCAGGCCGAGGGCGTGAACGTCGCCGCGGTGCCAACGACGCTGCTGTCGAACCATCCGCGTTACCCGACTTTGCGCGGACGGGTGCTCGACGCAGAGCTGGTCGCCGATCTGCTGAGGGGCGTCGAGGAACGAGGCCTCGTCGATGAGGCCGCCGTGCTCGTCACCGGCTATCTCGGCTCACCCGACAACGCCGTCGTCATCGCCGATTTCGTCGAGCGAGCGCTGGCGCGCAATTCCAGGCTGGTCTATCTCTGCGATCCCGTGATCGGCGACGACGATCGCGTTTATGTCGCCGACGGAATCCTCGATGTGGTACGGCACCGCCTGGTGCCGGCGGCGCACCTGATCACGCCGAACCAGTTCGAGCTCGAGCTGCTCTCCGGCGTCAAGATTGCTGATACCGAGGGCCTGCGCGCCGCAGCGGCCGCGCTGGCGGGGCAACGCCGGATCGACGTCGTCGCCACCGGCTGCACGCTGGCGGACACGCAAGCGGGGCAGGTGGAGACGATCCTGTGTGCTGACGGGCAATTGTCGCGCTTTGCGACGCCGCGCCTGCCGATCCGCCCCTATGGCACCGGCGATCTCCTGACCGGCCTGATCGCGGCGCGTCTTGCCAAGGGCACGGCGATCGAGGCGGCGGTGCGGCTTGCGGTCGAAACTATTTTTGCCGTGCTCGTTCGTACGCAAGCGGCAGGATCGGCGGAGATGCGTCTCGTGCCGCTGCCCGTATCAGGCACTTAAGGTCCGGATCAAGTCGTCCGCTTCCCGGCCGATTGCGCCGATTTTTGCGATTTTGCAGAAGCCCTCTGCTCGCGTGCAGCCTGCGCCTTGGAGCGCTTGGCGCTGGCCACAACGCGCGCCTTTTTCGATTTGGTGTTGGCGGCCTCCTTGCGGTCGGTCGCGATGCCGCGCTTGGAGATATATTCCGGGCCATCGATCGGGCCGACATGCGGCGGATCGTGGTCGAGATAGGGCCGACCGATGCCGAGCGCCTTGCCGTTGGCGTCGACCCATTTCCACAGTACTTCCGTCGAGGTCCAACGCTGCGCGCGGTTGTTGCCCTTGGTGCTGACGATGTCTGCTGCGAGGCCGTGGCCGTAGCCACCGCGAAGGCTGCCGCCGTGATAGGAGCGGTTGGACGCCGCCTTCAGGCCGCTCGCAATCTCCTGGCGGTAATCGTCACGGAACGCGCTGGTGATGCCGGGCGACAGACCGGCAGCTTCCGCAGCAAGTAGCATGCGGAACAGCTTCTGCTTGAAGCTCTTGTCCATGCCGCCGATGACGTAGTCCATCAGCGGCATCTTGGCGTGCTCGGCCGCCTTCGGATCCTTCCAGGTAAAATCCTCGTCGACGAGCTTCGTGAAGCTGCGCATCACGGTGACCATCTTGCCCCTGCGCTTGATGGTGACGGCACGGCGGTCCTCGACCTTGATCGAGTCTTCCTTCGGCGTGCGCTGGTAAAGCGCCCAGAGATAGCGGTCGATGCAGGCATCCATCGAGAAGCATTCGTCGAGCACGGCCACCGTGTCGGCAGACGGCGAGGCCTTGCTCTCGGACACGGGCCCGCTCGCGATGGCGGCGGGCGACAGCGTCTCCTGCGGCACGACGTCGCCGGGATCGGCAGAGGCGAGCTTGATTGCGGGCTCGGCCGCGGGTGCAGACTCATTCGCGGCGGACGCGGCATCGTTGGTGACGGCCGCAGTTTCGTTGATGACGGCCGCAGCTTCGTTGGCGACGGGGGCTGGTTCGGGCGCGATCTGCGGCGCGGGCGAGGCCGCAGGCAAGACCTCGGTCGGATCGGCCGAGGCGAGTTGGACGGCGGGGGCGGATGCTTCGGGCGGTGGCGGTTCGACGATCGCCAGGGGTGGTGTGGCAGCCGCGGCGATGTCGGCGGTCAGCGCGATACCATCGTCGATCGTTGCGGCACGCGGGATGTCGGCAAGCTCGAGACGGGTGAGATCTTTGGCGCGGGAGACGGCGGCTGCATTGGCGCCGCTGTTCTCGATCAAGGCGGGGGCATAAGCAGAAAGGGAGAGCGCCAGCCAGCCGACCATCACGGCCGAGGGGCACGCAACAGCCACAAGAAGAGACTGCCGATCATTCATGATCCCTGCCTCCGAGGTTCGCGAACGAACCAGATTGCATAGCCAAGTACGCGGCGGGTCAATTGTTTGAGAGATGATGTGGCAGCGCAATGGCGCAAATCTCCCAAATCGGGCTTTTCAAGCCGGTGTTGCGCAAATGCAACTCGGGTTCCCCGAGGTTCCCGTGGCGCCGGGGCGTTGCGTCTCGATGCGCTGACTGAGAATTCCTCCGCGCAAAAATGCCTGATCGCGCGCGACGTGTGTACCGCGGTTCAAAACGAGTGTGATCTGCTTAATAGTTGTTTTGCTGATCGCGGCGCTTGATGCGCGCGCCGCATATTGGCGGCCAAGAATCATTTTTCATAGTGGAGCCGTCATGCCCGTTGCGCAGAAAGTCGTTGTTGCCGCCACCTCGCCGCGTGAGTTCATTGTCCGGCATCTCGCGATGTTCGCAGCTGCCGCGCTGTTCGTGTTCGTGCTCAGCCTGACCTACGGGCTCGATCTCAGCTCCGGCTTCTTCTGAGCGCAGTCGACGACAGGCGCGTCAGAGCCAGTCTTTCACCCGGGGAAAGCAGGCCTGCTTGCGCGGACTCCAGACATAGTCCGGTCCGCCGCAGGGCGGGCGTGGGCGCGTCGTGACAGGACATTCATTCCGGACCCGCGCGCCGGTCTCCCAGCCATCGGCGACGCAGGCGCCGAACATGCTGGTGTGGCAGCCGGGACCGCAGAGGCCGTCGGCGCTGGCTGCAGTGACCGCGCCAAGCAGCAGCACTTGTGCCGCAGATGTCAGCAGGATTCGTCGAAAGATTGTCATGATGCGCTCCTCCGCCAGCCGGGCGGAGCTTAGCATCAAATCCGCCGGCCGAGAACGGCAGCGGGGCGGGCGAGCTCCGCCTCAGGCCTTCTTCACGAACTCCGACTTCAGGTTCATGGCGCCGATGCCGTCGATCTTGCAGGCGATGTTGTGGCCGTCGGTGGCGTCCTGCAGACGGATGTTGCGCACCTTGGTGCCGCCCTTGACGACCGAGGACGAGCCCTTGACCTTGAGGTCCTTCATCACGATGACGCTGTCGCCGTCGGCCAGAACATTGCCATGGGCGTCGCGCACGCCGGCCTCATCAGGCGCCTCCGCGGTGGCGCCGGGAAGCGCGCTCCATTCATGGCCGCACTCCGGGCAGATCCAGAGATCGCGATCCTGATAGGCGTGTTCGGAGCGGCAGGCGGGGCAGTGTGTCGAGGAGGTCATGGGCGGACTCTTGGCGGGGAATCGGGTCTGATGTCTTGATGCAGGTCAATTTTCGCGAAAACAACCCCATGCACAGTAGAAATGCCTGCGACTTTTCCGATTTCGGTATTACAGAATATTTGTTGATCCGTCGGGCAAAACAGGCGTAGGATGGCAGGGTGGGCAGGTGCGACGGCGCGGCGCCCTTAGCCCGGATGCGCGCAGCCCATCTCTTCCTGCGGACATCGCGCCGGCCAGTTGAGGCAGATCACCAGTTGAGGCAGATCAAATGTCCTGCGCGCCGGCCGCCTTACGCTGATGAAATCACCGCAGCGAAGGCGAGGCCGGAGCGATGTCGCGCAGCGTTCGAATCTACCTCGGTCTTGCCGTCCTGATCGCTTTGTCGGTGCTGTTTCTCCTTGGCGTCGTCCACACCGCGGCTGGCGCATCCGCCCTTTCCCCGCGCAAAGTTGCCGAAGGACATCGCCTGGCGCAGGCCTGGTGCCAGACGTGCCACGCCATCGAGCCTGACATGTCCGGGTTCTTCGACCTGGCGCCGAGCTTCCAGGCCGTCGCCGACCGCCACGGCACCACCGCGCTTTCGCTCAAGGTGTTCTGGCGCACCAGCCACCACGACATGCCGAACCTGGTGATCGCGCCCGATCAGGCCGACGTGCTCTCCGAGTACATCTTGAGCCTGAAACGCAATTGACGCGCCTGATGGCGAAGAGTTTTTTCTATCAGCCCTCCATGAACCGCGCCGTGCCCGATATCAGGATCGAGCTGCCTTTGGCCGGGCCGATCTCGGCGCGGATCAGCGAGCGCGCGCCCATGTCTTCGCCCTGGATGATGTCGATGGCGCCGCCATGCGGCCAGCCGATGTCGCGCAGATAGCCGGCGAACGCGGCGGCGGCCGCGCCCGTGGCGGGATCCTCGACCACGCCACCGGCGGCAAAGGCATTGCGCACGTGGAACAGGCGCGGCGTCTCCACGTGCACCAGCGCGATGGTGATGAGGCCTTCCCGCGCCATCAGCGCGCGGCCGCGCTCGAAATCATAGGCCATGCGCGCCAGCGCTTGGCGCGATCGCAGGGCCAGCAGAACATGATCGGCGCCGCCGTGAATTTTTGCCGGCGGAAGCTTTGAGTCGAGATCAGGGCTGGCATAGCCGAACAGGTCGAGCAATTCATCGCGCAAGCCGGGATCGAGCGGCGCGCTGCGCGTCGGCGGCGATTGCAGCGCGGCCGCGATGGTGTTGCCGTCGCGCCGGCCCGACACGGAGATCACTGAAGCATTCAGATGCAATTCGAACGTCCGGTCACCGAAGCGATGGGCGAGCGCGGCGCCGAGCGCGATGGTGGCGTGGCCGCAGAACGGCACCTCCATGACAGGCGAGAAATATCGGACGCGCCAGGCTTCGCCTTCCGGCGCGGCAAAGGCCGTCTCGGAGAAGCCGATTTCGGCCGCGATCGTCTGCATGGCAGCCGCATCGGGCAGGGCGTCGCCGATCCAGACGCCGGCGGGATTGCCGCCCCTGATGCCGTCGGAGAAGGCGGAGATGCGGAGGACCGTCATGAGGTGATTCCTGGTCTTGCGCGGGCTTCGTAGGGTGGGCAAAGCGCGGCGTGCCCACGCATTTGATGTGACCGAGAGAGTTCGTGGGCACGGCGCGTTGCGCCTTTGCCCACCCTACGGCACTACGCCCGCAACTGCTATCGGGGCAAGCCTGGCATAAGCACTCCTTGCAATAACGGCATCCGCACTCATCTTGAGGAGATTCTGCAAATGCCGATCGCGGGGCAAAAGCTGGCCTTTGTCATGGCCTCGTCCAACCACGGCACCATGATCGTCAACCGCTTCGACTATCGCATGGTCGGCCCCGACCGCGGTTACGGCGTCGGCTATCAGATCCTGGAAGCGGCGGCGTTCGATCCCGGCGAGGTCAAGATCGCGCTGGAGCTTCTGGCGTTGCGGCGCAAGCACCATGGCGACGGCCTCATCGCCATCGACTGCGGCGCCAATATCGGCGTGCACACGATCGAATGGGCATCCGCCATGACCGGCTGGGGCTCGGTGATCGCGATCGAGGCGCAGGAGCGGATCTACTATGCGCTGGCCGGCAACATCGCCATCAACAACTGCTTCAATGCGCTGGCGGTGCACGCGGCGGTGTCGTCGGAGGCAGGCACGATGCAGGTGCCGAACCCGAACTATTTCATGCCCTCGAGCTTCGGCAGCCTGGAGCTGCGCCCGCGCCCCAGCAATGAATTCATCGGTCAGCCGATCGACTACACCAATAACACGGTCCTGGTGCGCAAGATGACGCTGGACGAGCTCAATTTGCCGCGGGTCGATTTCATCAAGATCGACATCGAGGGCATGGAGATGGAGGCGCTCGCCGGGGCGCGCGAGACGATCAAGAGCTATCGCCCGATCCTGCTGATCGAGAAGATCAAGACGGATCTGAAGCAGCTCGAGCAATGGCTCGTGGACGTCGGCTACCAGCTGATGACGCTCGGCATCAACATTCTCGCCATCCATGAGAGCGATCCGTGCCTGAAGGAGATCAATGCCAGCCCGCAAACGCGCGCGGCTTGAGGGAAGGCGAGGGTCTGGCCGAGCTGCGAATAGGGTGGGCAAAGCGTCCGCCGAAGCTCGCAGAGCGCAGGCGGAGGCGTGCTCGCGCATTTGATGTGACCGAGGGAGATCGTGGGCACGGCGTGAGGGCGCCTTTGCCCACCCTACGGCACTTCGTTCAGCCGCGATGAATTGACTTGCCTTGGCTGGCGTCCTTGCGCACTCTCCGCAGCAAAGGAGATCAACGCATGAAGATCGTGACTGTCGCATGTGCGCTTGGAACGGCGCTGGTGCTGCTTGGGGCGTCCGGCGCGGAAGCCCGCACACGGAAGGTCGTCGCCGTTCCGCAGGAACGGCTCATCGTGACGGCGCCCGTGCTGAGGCCGACGCCGTGGGACTACAATGTCGTGCCGCGCTATCGCTATCGGCCCGAAGACGACAAGGTCGATCCGTATGGTCCGCCGTTTGTGCCGTCCTATGTTCGCTATGAGGGATGGCGTTGGCCGTATTGGTGGTAGGCCGCCGCGCGAACAGTCTCGTAGGGTGGGCAAAGCCACCGGGTCGCGAATGCGCGCCCGATGACAGGCTCCGCGTGCCCACGAATTTGATGTGACCGAGAGAGATCGTGGGCACGGCGCTTTGCGCCTTTGCCCACCCTACGGCACTGGATGAATTGGCTGACATGAGCGGGCGGCCGGCCATCAATAGCGGCCGCCGCTGCTCTTTTGCTGCGTGATCCAGTCCGACAATGTTTTCGGTGGTGATTTCGCAGTCCGGCTGGGTGCTTTCGCAGTATCCCGGACGCCGTTGGTCGGACGGGCGCGCGGCGCTTTCGTTTCATGGACGCGCTTCGACGCTTCCGCAGCCTCCCGCTCGAGGCGCAGCTGCTTCAATCGCGCCATCTTGAGGCGTTCTGCCTCGACTTCGGGTCGTTCGGACAACAGCTTTCTGTGTTGCGCCAGCTCGGGGGGAACCACGACACCGAGGATGGTGGTCTCGCCGAGCGCCTTGCAGGCCTCCAGCCGATGCAATCCCTCGACCAGGACGAGGCGGTCTCCCTCGGTCCGGACGGAGATGGGGGCCTGCTGCCCGATGTCCAACATGCTTTCCGCGATCTCTGCGACGACCTCGGGCTTGATCTCTTTCTTCCGCTTCGTCGGAACGAAGATCTTCTCGATCGGGAAGCTTTCCGGCTTGGACATAGCTTCTCCTCCGCGCGTCTGACCGGTTCCGTTGCAAATCCGGTGGGATGGGAGTTGTAGAGGTGAAACGTGCGGTCGCAAAGGCTTTTCGACAGGCGGGGCTGCAGGAATAGCACGCGCGAACGTCGTGCGCATGAAGGTGACAGCGCGTAGGGTGGGGTTAGCCGTGCGATTGCGCGAAGCGCAGATCGCGCGGCGTAACCCACCGATCTTGTCTCTGCGGGGAATAAAGAGGTGGGTTACGCCGAGCAGAACCGCTGCGCGCATCTGCAGGGCTAAGCCACCCTACGCGCTTCGCTGAAGGATGGCTCGTTGATCTGAATCAAGACGATGGCGGGACAGGACGTGAACCTCGCGGCATCAGTCGAGAGGAGAGATCATGTTTTTGTCAAAAGCGACCTTCGCCGCAATTCCAACCGTGGTCCTGATGGTCGCGCAGGCCGATGCCCAGGTGACGATCGATGTTTCCAAGATCAGCTGCGATCAATATCTCACCCAGCGCATCACCCATACGCGGACCGTGAACGTCTGGCTGGCCGGCTTCGACGCGGGTCGCCAGAACAACCCGGTCGTCGACGTGCAGGCCGTGGAGCGAAACGGCAACAAGCTCGCGCGGTTCTGCGAATCTCATCGCGATATGCCGCTGATGGACGCGGTTGGGGCTGCGAAATAGGAGAGAGTGTCGCATCGCGCCGACGGGAGCCGCTTCGCTCAACCGCGCCGCAAAAAAGTCGCACCGCAGATGTGAATTACGCCACAGACGGCGGCCGTCCGGTCTGTTTATCTGCCGCCAACAGGCCTCTCATGCGCGCATTTGGCATTGCGCACCTGACGCCATCGCATTTCGAAATTTTGGGGTGATCGCTATGGGCGTTTTTTATCGCACGGCCATGCTTTGCAGCTGGTTCATCGAGTCCACCAGGAGCGGGTGTACCGAGAGATTTCGCGTGCGCTGACCAAAGCGCACAGAGATTTTCCGGAAGGCCCCGCCGGTGACGGACGGGGCTTTTTCATGTTCGCAATTTGCCCATTCCGTCCGGCGGAGCCTTCGCGAGAAGGAGGCAGGGTCATGTGGGAGTATTTTGGACCCGATTTCGCTTTCGACGTGGTCAAAGGAGTGGTCGCCGGAATAGCTTCTTTGGCCTTTCAGGTCGCGGCCCCGCGGACCTTTCGTGCCGCAAAGCAGTTTCGCGCGCGCTGGGTTGCGAGGAGGACGGCGAGGCGAGCTGCGAGGCACGCGCGGCAAAAGGTGGTGGCGAATGATGAGGGGTGAGGAGCTGATGGCCCGGATGGAGCGGGAGCTGCATCCGGGCTTACTTGCTGGGACGTCATGCCGAAGGAGCCGACAAAATGCGAGGCGATGATGACAATGATCCGCGTCGCCCCGCGCCACCTAGGGTAAAAGTGCAGGATCTACGAGTTTGATGCCTGACGGCGTGATTTGCCACTTGCCGTTGCCCACAGAGACGATAAGGCCTCGGTTCTTCATGCGATGAAGGGTAGTCCTAAATGTGCCTTCCTTCAGCGTACCAACGATCAGACGGGCGTCCTGGTAAAGTGATCTAGTGCCTCGTACTCGTCCAGTCTGGGCCAAAGTCTCCAACACTGAACTTTCGATTAGTACGCGCCCAACACTGTTTTTTCTTGAGACGTCGCTTCGCCGAACCAATTCGTTCTGACGGCGTGCCTTGAGCAGCATTTGCTCGAACGAGTGAATCTCATTCTGTAGTTCGCGAATCTTTGCCTGTCGCTCCGCGATCTCGTCGCGAATTCGCTTCTCAAGTTCGGATGCGGCGCGTTGGTCGCGGAAATCGGTCATGTTTCAGTCGTCTATTTTGTAACGCTAGCCGGGGAATCGCTCTTTTCACAACTGTGTATTTTCAATGCTTTAGGTACCCTAGGCGAATCGTAGAAAAAATGTTAGTGACAGAACATCATTTGATGTTCTGTCACTAACATTTTCGGGGCGTTACAGAAACGATAGACGTTGCGGTAGAGGAGTTTGTATGTACTATCGCCGCCGGCGATAGTTGCGCGTTGACTACTGCGCGTTTCGATATGAAAAAGGGGCACTAGCAAAAATTGCTGGTGCCCCTTTCGTCGTTGTGACCCTTTACCGCAGGGCAGATTGCCCACGACGACAACGGATCTCACTCCTCGCAAGCTTGAGATATCCGGAAAGGTCCCACAAGGCAACCCTGCCCTGATAAGGAGGCCTTTTTGGCTAGTTTTACTACCCGTGTAGAGCTCCACGATGCTGATTGGAGCGACTACGATCTCTTGCACAAGAAGATGGCGGTGCAAGGCTTTTCGCGCGTCATTACCTCCGACGATGGCAAACGTTATCAACTGCCGCCGGCCGAATATAATTTTGACGGATCGGCGAGCCGTGCTGACGTATTGGCGAAAGCCAAAACTGCAGCAGCCCAGGTGAAGACGTCTTATGCAGTTATCGTTACTGAATCTGCTGGTCGTACGTGGTCTGGCCTCGATGCCGCCTAGCAGGTGAGTGCGGATAGGCAAGTGCTAAGGGCGGCCTTTCGGCCGCCCTTAGCTGATACATGGAGTTCATTCTCGCGGGCGGCATTAATGAACGTCGCTGCGCTCGGCCTGTCTCTGCGAGAAGCAAAGAGGTGGGTTACGCTGCGCTAACCAGCTCTACGCGCCGACGAGCACATAGGACCCATAAAGCCCCTGATACCCATCGTCTTGCTGGCCCAGTGGTGTAGCGATTGGTGCCACTCATCCTGCAAGTTGAGCTTGGCGCAGCTTCATTATTTCTTGAGAATACTGCCCATGAGCGCTGCGAACATCGTATCGGGAGCGGCCTCATCGCTCACGATTCCGTCGGCGCCAGGACGAAAGAGCGCGGCCAGTACGAACTTTCGATCGTCGTCCTTGACGGCCGATTTCTTAGTTAGCGCCAAGAACGTGGTGATCATAGTGCGTCGCTCTTCGGCATCAGTCGCTAAGTGCCGTGCACTGAAGTAGATTCGTAGGAGAACGCGACCTACCCAAAAGGCGATGGAGGTCATTAGCAAAGCAAATGCGCTTGCGCGAAAAAGCGCCGCGTAAGGGATGCTTGTAGCATCTGCTGGGAAGTGCGCTGCCGCGATATCGTATAGGTAATAGAGCCCAGCAACAGCTATGATCAAGAAAAGCAGGACGAAAAGAAGGGCCCAATTTGAGCCGCGACGATATTGCTGGGCCCGTTTGCGCCAGTACGTTACAGGGCCCTGCAATTCCATATGAATCTCGAACGCTTTAAGGGTGGATTCGAGTTCATCCCGCAATACCCCGAATGCCTCGACGCGAGCACGTTCCGCCTCGGTAAATGCCGTCTCGTGAGCAACCCCGAGGGCATGAGCGGCAGCGTCAATCGTTTCGGCGCTCTTTCTTGCGTCCGCCTTCGACGTTTCGATCAAGGCTCGCATTCGCTGATTTTCGAGCTCGATCGTTTCGCGGGTATTTTGTAGCTCGTTTCGTGTCCCGGTTAAGATCGAAGGATCGATTCCTGCTAGCAAAGACATCCCATGAGCGATACCCAAGCGGTTCCGCGCATCTCGGGTAAAATTCACGTCTGAAATGGGCGCTTCACCGTGCAGCGTGGCGAGGGCGACGACGGCGATGATTTCGTCTATCTGTGCGAGCGATTGAATGGCTAATGTTTCCAAGTCTAGCGCACAAAGACATTCGTCGTTGCTGTAACGTCGTCGTACGAGGTTTTCGAATTGATCGTTCGTCCTATCGGTTAGGGCATTTTTGAAATTTTGAACCCAATTGTCAGGTCGATACCTGCTAGTCACATTATTGATTTGTGCGTAATTATGGTTTGCGCGCTCCGTAATCCATGACCAAAGTTTCGCTTCGCGTTCGACGAAGGCAACTGCGTCTGCCTTAGTCGCTAGAACAATTATCGAGCGAAAGGGGCGATCGATCGTGAGGAATGGTTGCAAATGCTCGGCCATGTAGGCAGCTCCTACCATTGCAAAGGCATACTATATTTGTTGGGGACGCCATGTGGCGTCATGCAGTTGCTGCTCAGAATAAATAATGGTTCGGACGGGCGGGGGCGACGTTTGGAGCTTTTGATCGATCAAGGAGTCGTTGCGCGTTGCCGGATTTGCTCCGCTGATTGCCAATATACGTTAGCTTTGTACCCAGCGTTAGTTGTCTCCGCCATCTTGTAGAGAAGCCGCTTTTAGATCTTCGTTCAAAGAATACGCTGAAGTCGAAAGTTAGTGGATGCCCGCGTTAGTTGTAAAATAAAAAGGCGACCTTTCGGCCGCCTTTCACAATTCTCTCTCCAAGAGGAGTACCCGACCCTAACAATAAGGAGGATCACGCGACTCTCACGAACACCCCGTCGTGCTTCCGCACGTATCGCACTTCATACAGGTCCCATTCCGCACCAGCGTGAAGTTGCCGCACTCTGAGCACATCTCGCCCTCGTAGCCCTTGGCCTTGGCTTCGGCGCGGCGCTCGGCCTTGGTCGGGGCGGCGGTCGTGGCGCTGCCGGCCTTGCTCCATTGCAGGGCCTCGAGCTTCTCGGTGGGCGATAGGTCGTGGCTGGCTTCCTGCTTCAGGGCGACGGCGCCTTCGATGGCGTCGCCGACGCGGGAGGCGCCGTGGGCCAGCGCCGTGATCTTGCTGCCGCCTGACGGAGCGCTGTCGTTGCCTTGGGCGATCGCGGCGCTGCCGCCGCGCATCACAACCAAGTTGTCGGTCCGCGAGCGGGTGAGGCCGCGCGAGACCAGCTTGGTGGCGTGGTGACCGCCGTCCTCGTCCGGCTCCTTGCCTTCCTCGACGCCCTTGCCGAGCGCGTCAAAGCCGGTCTCGTTGGGATCGACATGGGCGAGGTCGAAGCGGCTGAGATAGCTCACCGCGAGCTCGCGGAAGACGTAGTCGAGGATCGAAGTCGCGTATTTGATGCTGTCGTTGCCCTGCACGGGGCCCGCCGGCTCGAAGCGGGTGAAGGTGAAGGCGTCGACATATTCATCGAGCGGCACGCCGTATTGCAGACCGAGCGACACGGCGATGGCGAAGTTGTTGATGAAGGAGCGCAGCGCGGCGCCTTCCTTGTGCATGTCGATGAAGATCTCGCCGAGACGGCCGTCGTCATACTCGCCGGTGCGCAAGTACACCTTGTGGCCGCCGACGACTGCCTTCTGGGTGTAACCCTTGCGGCGATCAGGCATCTTCTCGCGCTCGCGCATCACGATGATGCGCTCGACCAGCTTCTCGACGATCTTTTCCGAGACCTGGGCGGCGCGCGCCGCCATCGGCTTCTCGTAGAGATGGTCGACCGCATCGTCCTCGTCCTCGTCGTCGCTGATGAGCTGCGAGTTGAGCGGCTGGCTGAGCTTGGAGCCGTCGCGATAGAGCGCGTTGGCTTTCAATGCGAGCTTCCACGACAGCATGTAGGCGGACTTGCAGTCCTCCACCGTGGCGTCGTTCGGCATGTTGATGGTCTTGGAGATCGCACCCGAGATGAAGGGCTGCGCCGCCGCCATCATGCGGATGTGGCTCTCGACCGACAGATAGCGCTTGCCGATCTTGCCGCAGGGATTGGCGCAGTCGAACACCGGATAGTGCTCGGCCTTGAGGTGCGGGGCACCTTCGACCGTCATCGCGCCGCAGATGTGGACGTTGGCCGCCTCGATCTCGCGCTTGGTGAAGCCGACGGCCTGGAGCAGGTCGAAGCCGGGGGCCGCAATGGCTTCGGCACCGATGCCGAGCTGGTCGCGAATGAAATCCTCGCCAAAGGTCCACTTGTTGAAGGCGAACTTGATGTCGAAGGCGGTCGGCAGCGCCTTCTCGACCTTGGCGATGGCCTCGTCGGTGAAGCCCTTTGCCTTGAGGGTCGAGGCGTTGATGCCGGGCGAATTGGACAGCGAGCCATGGCCGACGGCGTAGGCTTCGATCTCCGCGATCTCGCTCTCGCGATAGCCGAGCGCGCGCAGCGCCGCGGGCACTGCACGGTTGATGATCTTGAAGTAGCCGCCGCCGGCGAGCTTCTTGAATTTCACCAGCGCGAAGTCGGGCTCGATGCCGGTGGTGTCGCAATCCATGACGAGGCCGATCGTGCCTGTCGGCGCGATCACAGTGGTCTGGGCGTTGCGATAGCCGTTGATTTCGCCGAGCTCGAGCGCCGCATCCCAGGCCGCCTTGGCATGGGCGACGATGTCTGCCTGCGGGCACGAAGCGTGGTCGAGCGGCACCGGGTTGACGCTGAGCGCCTCATAGCCGCTGGCCTCACCATGCGCGGCGCGGCGGTGGTTGCGGATCACGCGCAGCATGTGCGCGGCGTTCTTCTTGTAGCCGGGGAAGGTGCCGAGCTCGGCCGCCATCTCGGCTGAGGTCTTATAGGTGATGCCGGTCATCACGGCGGTCAGCGCGCCGCAGAGCGCACGGCCTTCCTTGCTGTCATAGGACAGGCCCATGGTCATCAAGAGGCCGCCGATATTGGCATAGCCGAGGCCGAGCGTGCGGAACTCGTAGGAGAGCTCGGCGATCGCCTTCGACGGGAACTGCGCCATCATCACGGAGATTTCGAGCACGATGGTCCAGAGCTGGCAGAGGTGCTCGTAGCCCTTCACGTCGAACTGTTTTGTCGTCGTGTTGTAGAAGGTCAAGAGGTTGGCGGACGCCAGGTTACAGGCGGTGTCGTCCAGGAACATGTATTCCGAGCACGGATTGGACGCGCGGATGTCGCCTGACGCCTTGCAGGTGTGCCAGTCGTTCATGGTGGTGTTGAAGTGCAGGCCCGGGTCGGCCGACGCCCAGGCGGCGTAGCCGATCTTTTCCCAGAGGTCGCGTGCCTTCAGCGTCTTCGTCACCTTCTTCGAGGTGCGGGCGTTGAGATTCCAGTCGCCGTCGGTCTCGACGGCGCGCAGGAAATCGTCCTTCAGCGAGACCGAGTTGTTGGAGTTCTGGCCCGACACCGTGAGATAGGCTTCGCTGTCCCAGTCGGTGTCGTAGGTGTCGAACTGGATGTCCTTGTAGCCTTGCTTGGCGAACTGGATGACGCGCTTGATGTAATTGTCAGGCACGAGGCTGCGGCGGGCGAGCTTGATCTCGCGGCGGAGCGCCGGGTTCTTCTCGGGGTCGAAGCAATCGTCGCCCGAGCCTTCGCAGTTGACGCAGGCCTTCAGCACCGCCTTGAGGTGCTTCTGGTTAATCTTGGAGCCGGTGACCAGCGCAGCAACCTTCTGCTCCTCCTTCACCTTCCAGTCGATATAGGTCTCGATGTCGGGGTGGTCGACGTCGACCACGACCATCTTGGCGGCTCTGCGCGTGGTGCCGCCGCTCTTGATGGCACCGGCGGCGCGGTCGCCGATCTTGAGGAAGCTCATCAGGCCGGACGAGCGGCCGCCGCCGGACAGCTTTTCGCCTTCGCCGCGCAGGCGCGAGAAGTTGGAGCCGGTGCCGGAGCCATACTTGAACAGGCGGGCTTCGCGGACCCAGAGGTCCATGATGCCGCCCTCGTTGACGAGGTCGTCACCGACGCCCTGGATGAAGCAGGCGTGCGGCTGCGGATGCTCGTAGGCGGACTTGGACTTGGTCAGCTTAGCCGTGAAGGGGTCGACGTAATAATGGCCCTGGCCGGGGCCGTCGATGCCATAGGCCCAATGCAGACCGGTGTTGAACCATTGCGGCGAGTTCGGCGCCACCATCTGCATGGCGAGCATGTAGCGGAGCTCGTCGTAGAAGGCCTGGGCGTCCTCGTCGGAGGAGAAATAGCCGCCCTTCCAGCCCCAATAGGTCCAGCAGCCGGCGAGGCGGTCGAACACCTGCTTTGACGAGAGCTCGCTGACATAGCGCTCCTTCTCGGGGAGAGACGCCAGCGCCTCGGTGTCGGGCACGGAGCGCCACAGGAAGGAGGGGACGGATTCCTCCTCGACCTTCTTCAGGCGGGCGGCAACGCCGGCTTTGCGGAAATACTTCTGGGCGAGCACGTCGGAGGCGACCTGCGACCATGCGGCCGGGACCTCGACGCCGTCCATTTTGAACACGACCGAGCCGTCGGGATTCCTGATCTCCGACGTGGTCAGGCGGAATTCGATTCCCGCATAAGGTGATTGTCCCGAGATGGTGTGGCGCCGCTCAATCCGCATGGTCTTGCCCCGTCCTTAATCTTGAGCCGGATCCGCCTCTCGTTGAAGGCGTCCGGCTCGACATTTCATTTCGCGTTTCCTTCAGGGCCTCATCGGCCCTTGGGCACCGCAGTTCAGCCGGTGGATCCGGCCCAGTTTCTCCCGACGTGACTCCTCGATGCGCGCACCGATCATCCGCCGGCATGCCCAGGCCCATCCGCCCCAAAGGGATGAGCCCGACATGTGTTCAAACGCCCCACAACGTCACAACGTCTACTGATGCCATCCGAGCCTGTTGCCGGCCCGTTCTGGCGCCCGAAAAATCCGCCTTCCAAGGGCAGACAAGCCCTCATCCCGCTGCCTTCGTCTGGCTTGGCGGAGTGCAGTTGTGCGGACCCTTTGGGGGAGTGCCGGCGGGACGCAAACTCACTCGCGCCGAACGGTCCGAAAGCTAGGACTCTCCAGTGCGCCCGTCAAGAACTAGTGCGAGTTCCTGAATCAAATACTAAATATGGTGGATTGCGGGGGATAACAGGGGGCAGGCCCGTGCCTGTTGTGGAGGCAAGTATCGGTGAGTCCTCAGGGATTCCCAACCGAAAAAATTTGCATCCCGCGCTGATCCGGACCCTTCATCCCGCTGTTCACAGGGCAGGTATATTTTTCGGGACCGGGATTGCGTCAGCGGGACTCACGTAGTGGTACGGAAGCTGAGGGCAGGCATGCCCGCCGCGGTGGTGGTCGCGGCCGCGAATCCGCGCCAAGCTGAGCGCTGATTTGCCGGACTGCCCACATGCTTGATTCGACTCGCCGGGATGCGCGACCGCGCATCGCCCCGGCCGGCCTGATGTTCCTCGCCATCACCTCGATCGGTTGGGGATTCAATTGGCCTGTTACCAAATTCCTGATCGGCGAGCTGCCGCCGCTCACCTTGCGCGGCGTCACAGGCGTGCTCGGCGCCGCGCTGCTGGCGCTGCTGGCGCTGGTGCGCGGCGACAGCCTGAAGGTCGCGCCCGCGATCTGGCCGCGGCTGCTGACGGCCGCGCTCCTCAACGTCACCGGCTGGATGGTGCTGATGGGGCTGGCGCTGCTCTGGCTGCCGGCCAGTGAGGCGGCGCTGATCGCCTACACCATGCCGGTCTGGGCCTCGCTGATCGCCTGGCCCGTGC
The DNA here is from genome assembly GCF_028128715.1 of Bradyrhizobium sp. CCBAU 51745. Taxonomy (NCBI): domain Bacteria; kingdom Pseudomonadati; phylum Pseudomonadota; class Alphaproteobacteria; order Hyphomicrobiales; family Nitrobacteraceae; genus Bradyrhizobium; species Bradyrhizobium sp. CCBAU 51745. The sequence continues at coordinate 149,049 of NZ_LBJP01000008.1, forward strand.
TCGGCGAGCGACCGACATTGCTGCGAACGCTGGGGCTGGTGATGGCCTTTGCCGGCCTTGCCTCGATCATGGGCGGCAACGGCATTGCCGCCAGCGCCGAGAAGCTGCCCGGCATCATCATGGCGCTGTCAGGCGCGCTCGGCTTTGCAATCGGCACGGTGTTCTCGAAGAAGTACCCGATCCATTTGCCGCCGATCACGGCTGCGGCCTGGCAGATCGGCATCGGCTGCCTGCCGATCTCGATCATCGGCTTACTCGTCGAGACCTCGCATCTGGACAAGGTGACGCCGGTTGGCTGGTGGCTGCTGGTCTATTCGACCGTGGTGCAGTTCTGCATCGCCTATGTCAGCTGGTTCGCAGCGCTGGCGCGCCTGCCGGCCTCGGTGGCGGCGATCGGGACGATGGCGGTGCCTGTGATCGGCGTGGTGGCGTCGGCGATCGCGCTGCACGAGCCGCTCGGGTCAGGGCAGATCGCCGGGCTGATCTTCACGCTCGCCGCGGTGCTGCTGGCGACGCGCTAGGCTTTTTGTTCGAGCATGATCTCCGCGCAAACGCGTTCCGCTGATGTCGCGAGGGAAAACCGCTGCACACTTTTCCGGATCATGCTCCCAGCGCCTTCCGGATCATCTCCGCGAGCTGGTTGCGCCGATAGGGCTTGGTCAGCAGCATCACGCCGTCATCCAACTTGCCGTGATGGACGATGGCGTTGTCGGTGTAGCCGGAGGTGTAGAGCACCTTCACACCAGGCCGACGTCTGGCCACTTCGTCGGCAAGTTCGCGGCCGCTCATGCCGCCGGGGATGACGACGTCGGTAAAGAGCAGGTCGAAGGCCTGGCCGGCGTCGATCAGCTCCAGCGCCGCCTTGCCGTCGGCGGCGGCGACGGTCTTGTAGCCGAGGCTCTGGAGCTGGGCGGTGACGAAGGTGCGCACCAGATTGTCGTCCTCGACGACAAAGATGGTCTCGGCGCCGCCTTCAGCCTGCGGCACGCTCACGCCGGCCGCTTCTGCGATGCCCTGGCCAGGCGGCAGATAGAGCTTGATCGTGGTGCCGTGGCCTTCCTCGCTGTAGATCTTGATGTGGCCGCCGGACTGCTTGACGAAACCGTAGACCATGGAGAGGCCGAGGCCGGAGCCCTTGCCGATCTCCTTGGTGGTGAAGAACGGCTCGAACGCGTTGTCCTGCACGCTCTGCGGCATGCCGGTACCGGTGTCGCTGACGGCGAGCATGACGTAGGGGCCGGGCGTGACGTCCGCATTGGCCTGCGCATAGGCCTCGTCCAGCACGACGTGATGGGTCTCGAGCAGCAGCTTGCCGCCGTTCGGCATGGCGTCGCGGGCGTTGATCGCCATGTTGAGCACGGCATTGGTGAGGCGGGACGGATCGATGTGCGAGGTCATCGGTCCCTTTTCGAGCACGGTCTCGATCTGGATCTGCTCGCCGAGGGTCGGGCGCAGCAATTTTGCGATGTCGGTGATGGCGGCGTTGATCTCGACATCGCGCGGCTGCAGCGGCTGCTTGCGCGCGAAGGCCAGCAAATGCTGGATCAGGTCGGCGCAGCGCGCGGCGGCATCGTCGATCAGGCGCGCGGTGCGCTGCAGCTCGGGCTGATCCTTCAGCCCTGTCACCAGCGTCTCGGTATTGCCCGAGATCACGGTCAGCATGTTGTTGAAGTCGTGCGCGACGCCGCCGGTCAGCTTGCCGATCGAATCGAGCTTCTGCGACTGATACAGCTGCCGCTCGGTTTCGCGCGAGGCGGTCGCATCGTGATAGACCAGCACCGCGCCGGAGATGTTGCCTTGGCCGTCGCGCATCGGCCGGCCGCTGATCATCAGGTGGCGCGTGCCGTTGCCGCTGTGCGGGCGGACGATCATCTCGAGATCTTCGAACTCCTCGCCGCGCAGCACGCGCACCGATGGCAGCTCGTCGGACTTCAGCGGCGTGACGCCGTCGCCGTGGAACACGTCGGACAGCGCGCGCAGATTGCCGAGGTTCGTGCCGGCCCGATGCAGCAGCATGCGCTCGGCCGCCGGATTGGACAGCAGCACGGTGCCTTCCTTGTCGATCACCAGCACCGCCTCCGCCATGCTGCGGAACGTGCTCTGCAGCACGTTGACCGACAGACGCAATTCGTCGTGAGCGATGACGAGGTGCTCGGTGCGTTCGGCAACGGCGGCCTCGAGCGCCTCCTTGGCCGCTTGCGTCTGATCGAGCGAGCTTTGAAGTTGTACGGTGGCACGCTGGCTTTCGCGCATCACCATCACGACCAGCAACAGGATCACCAGGGCGCCGGCGACGTCGATGCCGAGCAGCACGGTGCCGGTGCGGCGCGAAGCCTGCGATCGCTCGTTGAGCAACCGTTCTTCCCCTGAACTCAGGCGGTCGAGATTGCCCATCACCATGTCCATCAGGCTGCGGCCTTCGCCCTTGCTCTGGAGCGCGGCGATGCCGTCGCTGTCATTGGCGGTGCGCAGGCGCATGGCCTCCGCGGCGATGTCGAGCCGGCGCAGCGCTAGCGGCTCGGTGCTCTCGAGCAGCGCGAGCTGATCCGGATTGTCGCGCATGTTGCGCTTGAGGTCGGCAAGGGCAGGCGCGATCCGGGCACGCACCGTCTGGAATTCGTCGTTGAAGCTTGAACTCCGGTAGATCTCGTAGCCGCGCGCGGCGCTTTCGGCACGGCGGAGCAGGATACGCAGATCCGAGACCTTCTTCAGCACCTCGACGGTACGGTTGACCTGGGCGGCGTCCGACCGCGACTTGACATCGAGACCGATCGAGGCGGCGGTGATGAGCAGGAGAACGGCAAGTCCAGCACCGAGAATGACGCGCTGCGAGGGGATCAAGGGGCCTCTTTCTGGTCCTTTGGCGGCGCGCTCTCGCCGAGGCATTCCCGGATCGTGGCCAGCAGCGCTTCGGGCGTGAATGGCTTGCGTAGGCAGCGCGTCGCCCCGAGCTCCAGCGCCATGCGCAGGAAGTCCGGGGAGGGCGAGGCGGATGAGGCGAAGGCGTAGCCCGACATGGCGATCAACGGAATCGCCGGCGCGCGTTCGTGGAAGATACGGATCGATTCAAAGCCGCGCATATGCGGCATGAAGATATCAACCAACATCACGTCAAACGTCTGCGCTTCCAGCGCAGCAAGGCCCGTTTCGCCACCGTCAGTCAACGTGACGTCGAAGCCCTGGCGCTGGAGGAGGACCTCGATGGTCGCGCCGACCATCGGATCGTCATCGACCACGAGAATACGCGGCATGACCTTTCCCAGTAGATCGAAGTCCCCACAGCGACTGGTGATATAGGCGAATCGTACGTCGGGTCAATTTTGGATTGGACCGAAAGATATGCACGGAGCAATGCATAGCGCCCTGCGAGTTCCCGATGCCGGCGTGGGTGCCGCAGCTGAATTTCATCGGGTTACAACGACAGGTTGAGGTGATGGACCCAATTGGCGAAGGCTCGGTCAAGCAAAGAGCGGCGCCTGTCATCGGCGCCGCCCTTGAATGATGATCGTCACCCCGTCCTACGGGCAGGGATGACGCAAGCCGTCATAGCCGAGATAGGTGCCCGAGGCCGGGTCGTAGGACCGGTAGCGCTGGGCGCAATAGGCCGACGAATCGCCACCTGTGTCGGGCACCACGGCGACGGTCGCGCTGTCGTCATAATAGCCGTCGTCGTAGTAGCCATCGCCGTAATACGGGCCGCCATAATAGGCGTATGAGCCGAGTCCGCCGATCGCTGCGCCCGCCGCGAAACCCGGCCAGAAGCCGCCATGGTGATGCCAGCCGCCGTGCCAATTACCGCCGTTCCAGTGGCCGCCGCCGCCATTCCATTGGCCTCCGGCTGCTGCAAAGTTGCGGCCCGTAAAGCCGGTCGCTCCTCCGGACGGCCGTACGGCTGCGCTGGCAGCGAAATTGCCACCGGCGGGGCGGGCGGCGCCAAAGCTGCCGCCGCCGAAGTGAGCACCGCCACCACTGAAGTGAGCACCACCTCCGCTGAAGTGAGCACCGCCACCGCCGCCGAAATGGCCGCCGTGGCCCTGGGCGAAGCTCGGCGTCGCCATCGGCAGAACGAGTGCCAGCGTTGCGGCCGCACCCAAAACTCTCAGACTGTTCATGTTCAAACTCCTTTTCCCGAAAAGCAAATCCCTTGAGAGGGCACCAGTTCCTGGGATCACGCCGGTTTGCGCATGGACCGCAGATTCCCACCGGGCTGCTGTACCCAGCGTGAACGGATGGCGTCCGAGGCGCGGCGTTCTCTTTGTGGTCGTTCTGGCGGCCCCGTCACCGCATTTGGGCCGGGCATGGCCGCGCCCGCCGAACTGGACATTTGGCCGTCCGGATGGCATCAGGACCCCACGAAGCAGGGCCCTTGCCGCATGAAACAATTCTTCCTGAAGCTCTTCACCTGGTGGAACGGCCAGACCTTTGGCACCCAACTCTGGACCTCCAGGTTCGGGGAGCTGGTTGGCCAGGACGAGCAGGGCAACCGTTACTACCGCACCGCCGGCGGCAAGATCGACCCAACGCTCGGCTTCGAGCGGCGCTGGGTGATCTATAACGGCTATGCGGAGGCCAGCCGCATTCCGCCGGAATGGCACGGCTGGATCCATCACGTCGTCGACACCCCGCCGACGGAGATCAATTACCAGCCGCGCGAGTGGGAAAAGCCGCACCAGCCGAATCTGACCGGCACGCCGAAGGCCTACCGGCCCGCGGGCTCGACCCTGGCCAGCGGCAGGCGGCCGAAGGCGACCGGCGACTACCAGCCCTGGACGCCTGGTTAGCTCCAGCCTTCTTCATCTTCCGGATTGGATGCACGCGCATCCTGATGACGTCGCTGTGGACAACGGGATCAGCGGGGATGCTGATTGCCGGGCCGTTGCGTCCGCACGAGCAATGCGGCTCAATGAACCCATCTTACGGAGATGGGAAACCATCGCGTTCGGTTCGGGCAACAGTTCGCGACTGTCCCGAAATGCAGCGGCTGCCGAGGAAGGACTCGATCGGGAGATAGGCCCCCGGTCTGGAAGCTCCGACATCGCCCGATGAGAATGTGCGCCGCCGTGAGACAGGAAAGGCCGCTTGGGAAACCGAGCGGCCTTTTTCTGTTGGGTTGGGGGGAGAAGAGCGGGGCCGCGGGCTCTGTCATTGCGAGCGCAGCGTTGGGACACACTACATCAGCCGCTCGGCCGCCCGCTTGGCCGCATCCAAGCGCCGCGCCTGGAATGGCGCGATCCGCTCCTTCATGAGCGCGAGCACCTCGTCTGGCGCGGTCTCCGGCGAGCCCGAATTGAAGGGCGGCGCGGGGTTGTATTCGAGGCGGAGCTGGATGGCCTCGGCAGTGGGGCGGTCGACCAGCAGCGAGACCAGCGTCAATGCGAAATCGATCCCCGCCGTGACGCCGCCGCCGGTGACGCGGTTGCGATCGACGCAGACGCGTGTCTTTGTCGGTGTCGCACCGAACAAATTCAGCATCTCCATTGCGCTCCAATGGGTCGCGGCATTGTAGCCCTTCAGAAGCCCGGCCGCGCCCAGCACCAGCGATCCCGTGCAGACCGAGGTGACGAATTTGGCGCTTGTTGCCTGCTTGCGCACGAAGTCGAGCGTCTCCTCATCATTCAGGAGCGCATCGGTGCCGAACCCGCCGGGAATGCAGATCACATCCAGTTGCGGACAGTCGGCGAATGTCACTGATGGTGTCAGCATCAGCACGGAATCGCTCGGCACCGGATCAAGCGTCTTCCAGATCAGGTGCACGGTCGCGCCGGGGAGGGATGAGAACACCTGCAGCGGGCCGGTGAAGTCGAGCTGGGTGACGCGCGGGAATACCAGAAGTCCGATCTGGAGCGGTGCCGACATGAGAGCCTCCGAAGAAGAACTTGACGGGCGCAAAATGGCATGGTGCCCTCCTGTCCAAAATGGCGTACTTCCCTCACTTTCGGACATGACCATGATCGGCATCCTGATCTTCCCGGACTTCCAGCTGCTCGATGCGGCCGGTCCCATCTCGGTGTTCGAGATCGCGGCACGCGCCAGCGGCAAGCCGCTGGCGCTGCGGGTGCTGGCGCTGAATGCGGGCGCCGTGCGCTCGTCCTCCGGCGTCGAGATGATGGCGCGCGATTTCAAATCTGCGAACGCGATCACGACGCTGGTCGTGGCCGGCGGCGCGGGCGTGTCGGCTCCGGCGGGCTGTCCTGCGACGCTCGCCTTCGTGCAGCGGCTGGCCAGGCGCGGTGTGCGCATCGCCAGTGTCTGCTCCGGCGCCTATGTGCTTGCGGAGGCCGGCCTGCTCGACGGCCGCCGCGCCACCACGCATTGGGGCCGCACCCGCGAATTCGTCGCGCGCTATCCCAAGGTGAAGTTCGAGCCGGACCAGATTTTCACCCGGGACGGCAACGTCTGGACGTCGGCGGGCATCAGCGCCGGCATCGATCTCGCGCTCGCGATGGTCACCGAGGACCACGGCGAGGAGATCGCGCAAGCGACCGCGCGCCAGCTCGTGCTCTACCATCGCCGCAGCGGCGGCCAGTCGCAGTTCTCGTCGCTGCTCGAGTTGAAGACGCCGAACGGCCGCTTCGGTGGGCTGTTGTCGTGGGCGCGGGAAAATCTCGACGCGAGGTTGACCGTGGAAGACCTCGCCGATCGCGCCGGCATGAGCGCGCGACATTTCGCCCGCGCCTTTGCCGCCGAGACCGGCACGACACCATCGAAAGCGATCGAGCGCTTAAGGATAGAGGTCGCCCGCGAGCGCGTGCAGTCCTCGCGCGAGGCGATCGAGCGCGTCGCCGAAACAACCGGCTTCGGCGACCCCGAGCGCATGCGCCGCGCCTTCATCCGCGCCTTCGGCCAGCCGCCGCAGGCGTTGCGGCGCGCGGCACGGGCGGGGTAGGCGGTCCAATGGAGGCCGGTGCGCCTCAGACGAGAGGGTGGACGCGGCTCCGGATGCCTCGCGGGCCGATGTCGCTGTTTGAGACGACGTAGTCGATCTCGCCGCGCGAAGTGCCGATGTCCATCAACTCCCTATCACTCAAGTTAGACAACGTAGCGTGCAATTTCTGCTTATCACTCCATTCTTGGAAGGCATCCCAGCACCCCCAGAAAAGGCTGCAGACACACCGCGTTGATGCGGAGGTTCTTTCGAGCCAGCTGGTGCTGTAGATCGTGCTCATTGCCCTGTCTCCTCTGGAAGATCTGCACCCGCACGAGATTGCCAGGGGAGATCCAGCCGCGCTTGACCGGCAGCTTACATTTTCCTTTTCAGCAGCTTATTCTTGCGATTTTCGCCGGGACCAACCTCCGGTCGGCCGGCTCACTCAACGGATCAGAATTTGCGCTATCTGTTCGAAGAGTACGCATTCGACACCGACCGGCGCGAGCTGCATCGCGGGGATAGCCTCATCGCGATCGCACCCCAGGTATTTGACCTGCTCGACTACCTGATCAGAAACAGGGATCGGGTCGTCAGCAAGGATGACCTGGTGAACGCCGTTTGGAAGGGCCGCATCGTGTCCGACGCTGCGCTGACGACCCGCCTGAATGCCGCCCGAATTGCGATCGGCGATTCCGGTGAAGAGCAGCGCCTCATCAAGACCCTGCCGCGCAAGGGCGTCCGGTTCATCGGAACCGTGGCGGAGAGTGAGACCAGAGAGCCGATGGGCCCTGGGAGCAGGCCAGGACCGGAAGCACCCACTCTCGCGCTTCCCGATAGACCGTCCATCGCGGTGCTGCCGTTCGAGAATATGAGCGGTGATCCCGAGCAGCAGTATTTTGCCGATGGCATGACTGAAGAGATCACGACTGCACTGTCCCGGTTCAAATCGCTGTTCGTCATTGGTCGCAACACGAGCTTCACCTACAAGGGGCGCGTTGTCAGCGCAAAGCAGGTCGGTAGAGAACTCGGCGTCCGCTACGTATTAGAGGGAAGCGTTAGAAAAGCCGGAAGCAAGGTTCGCATTACCGGGCAGCTTCTAGAGGCTGTGACGGATCGACATTTGTGGGCTGACCATTTTGATGGTGCGCTCGAGGACGTTTTTGGTCTGCAAGACCAAATCACAGCAAAGGTCGTTGGGCTGATTGCTCCGAAACTCGAGCAGGCGGAAATCGAACGATCGAGACGGAAACCTACCGAAAAGCTGGACAGCTACGATTTCTTCTTGCGGGGTATGGCGCTGGGGACAAGTCGGAGGGCGCAACCTCTTGCGCGGGCCTTCTTTAAGGAAGCGTTTGAACGAGACGAAGAATACGCCGCAGCATTTGCCATGGCTGCGTGGACATTTCTCGTGCAGCAAGTGACCAGCGGCTTGCCTCTGACAGAGGAAATGCGAGCGGATGCGGTTCAGTTTGCTCGCTTGGGTGCAAGAGCGGCAAATTTCGACGCTTTCACATTGGCCAGGTGCGGCCATGTGCTGACGTATTTTGGGCAGGAATATGATCGTGGATTGTTGATGGTCGAGCAGGCTGTCGCTCTCAACCCAAATCTCGCCATCGCCTGGTACTCCCGGGGATGGGTGGCGCTGATGTGTGGTGAACCAGAACGCGCCATTGAGAGTTTCGACCGAATGATCAGGTTAAGTCCTTTTGATCCGTTACGAGCAACTGCTTGGTTGGGAATCTCGTTTGCACACTTTTGTCAGGGACGATTCGAGGAAGGATGCGCCTTGGCGGTGAAGGCATTCCAGTTCACCGCCGATACAAATATGCTCGAAGCCTATATTGCGAACTCGGTCCGAGCTGGACATGCTGTCGAAGCCCGCGAAGCGGCGGCGCAATTGTTGAAGCTTCAGCCGGACTACCACGCTTCGCGTGGCCGACAGGCTGTTCCTTTCCGCTCAAACGACGTGCGCAAGCAGATCGCATCGGCCTTGCGAGCCGCTGGCTTGCCGGAGTAGCCCCGCACATCTCCGCGCCGTAGGGGCCGGGATCGACAGCGGCACGGGGAGGGCGGGCACAGGGGTCGTCAGCCAAAGGCCTTGCCGACCTCCCGACCGACGGATGCGATCACATCGTTTCGTCCGTTGGGATCGAGCGATGCGCCGGTGAGATAGACCGCGATGATGATCGGCGAACGCGCAGGCGGCCACACGATGGCGACGTCGTTGGCCGTCTCGCGTTGACCCGAACCGGTCTTGTCGCCGACACGCCAGCCTTGCGGCAGGCCCGCCCGCAAACGGCTGTCGCCGGTCTTGTTGGCCACAAGCCATTTGATCAGTTGATCGCGCCCTTCAGGGACAAGGGCATCACCGAGCAGCAGGCGCCGGAAATTTGTGGCCATCGCATTCGGCGTGGTGGTGTCGCGGGGATCGCCCGGTGCGGCTTCGTTCAGTTCGGTTTCAATCCGATCGAGCCTGGTCGTCTCGTCGCCGAGGCTGCGCGCAAAGCTGGTCAAGCCGGCGGGACCGCCAATGTTTTTCAGAAGTGCGTTGCCGGCCGTGTTGTCGCTCAGGGTGATGGCAGCCTCGCAAAGTTCGCGAAGCGACATTCCCTCTCCGCCGACATGCTTGCTCGTGGCCGGCGAGTACTCGACGAGATCGGCCTGCTCGATACGAACGCGCCGTTCAAGGCCTTCCAGCTTGCTGCCCACGTCTTTCAATATTGCTGCCGCTGCCAGGACCTTGAATGTGCTGCACATGGGAAAGCGTTCGTCTCCCCTGTGATGGATCGGAACGCCGGAATTCGTGTCGAGCACGGAAACGCCGAGTCGACCTCCGCTCTTCAGTTCCAGCTGCTTGATGGCCTCGATGAGCGGTGCAGTTCCACCTGACGCGGCAACCGAAACATCAGGCAGGAACAGACCTCCGGCGATCGCACATGCGGATGAGCTGAATTGACGTCGTGTAAGCATCGAGAACTCCCCTGAATGCGGCAAGGTTTTGCGTCGCGCCCCGGCGATTGACAAACGATGGTTCGTAAGGCCATCCATAAGTAAAACTTGGATCGGAAAAACTTGGATCGGACTTGGCCCGTCGCCCTGCCAATATTTCCAATCTGCCCCTGAATGCGCTCCGCTCATTCGAAGCGGCCGCGCGCCATCTCAGCTTCACCAAGGCCGGTCTCGAACTGCGGGTGTCGCAGGCGGCCGTGAGCCAGCAGGTGCGGGTTCTGGAAGAGAGCCTGCGCGTCAAGCTTTTCCGGCGATTGACCCGCGGGCTCGCTCTCACGGAAGAAGGCGAGGCGCTGCAGCCTGCAATCTCGGATGCGTTCGGCCGAATCAATCAGGTGCTGGACCGGTTCGAGAACGGTCGAATGCGCGAAATGCTGACAGTTGGCGTCGTCGGAACGTTCGCATCCGGCTGGCTCCTTCCGCCTCTCAGGAGCTTCACCTCTGATCATCCGAACATCGATGTCAGAATCTTTGCGAACAACAACCGTGTGGACCTCGGCGGCGAAGGGTTGGACTACGCCATTCGATTTGGCGATGGCGCGTGGCATGGAACGAACGCCGAGCGGCTGGTCGAGGCCCATTTCACACCGATGTGCGCGCCTGATGTGGCCAAGCGCCTGAGAGATCCAGTCGACCTCCATAAGGAGGTGTTGTTGCGGTCGTACCGGCCGGGCGAGTGGGCGCAATGGTTCGAGGCGGTCAAATGCAGGCAACCGCGGATGACCGGCCCCACCTTCGACTCGTCGGTCTCCCTGGCGCATGCCGCGGCTCAAGGCGCCGGGGTCGCGCTCCTGCCGGTCGCGTTGTTTTCGGACGATCTGTCGCGCAAGCGGCTGGTTTGCCCCTATGACGACCAAGTCTTTCTGGGATCCTATTGGCTCACGTCGCTCAAATCCAAGAGGCTCTCGCATGCGATGAAGGCGTTCCACGACTGGATCTTGGCGGAGTGCAAGAAAAAGAAGTCGCGCAATCCATAATGCTTCCGCGCCCTCCAGACGGCAGCTTTTAAGTTGCGCTGCTTGGAGCCACCGGGCTGGACGTTTCCGCCCGCGCGGTCAGCCGCCGCGCGATCGGTGTCAGCAAGTACGGCGCCAGATGGATCGGAAACTGCGTCATCGCGAAATAGAGCCAGGTCGTCGGCGGCAGCGCGCCTGATGTCGCGGCCAGCATCAGGCCGAGATTGCGCTGTGACACCATCAGCCCGAGCGCCAGCGCGCGCTCGGTGCCGATGCGGCGGAACAGCAAGGTCGTGATGGCGAGCAGCGCAAAATAGATCGTGAAGGACAGGGCTGCGAGGCCGATGGTGAAGATCGGCCGCGCCATCAGGTCGCTGATCACGTCGCCCATCACGGCGGCCGCGAAGATGAAGAGGATGATGATGTTGAAGCCGTCGATCGGCTGCTTGTAGCGCTGGATCGTCTCGGTGCCGAACAGCCGACGGATGACGGTCGCGCCCAGCAGCGATGCCGCCAGGATGCCGAGCAGTTTCAGGCCAAGCGTGAGTGGGGAAATGCTGAGCATGCCGCCGAGAAACAGGCTTGCGAACAGCGAGGCGGTGAACGGCACGATCGCGGTTGCGGTCACCAGCGTGACCAGCACCAGGGTCGCATCGAGGCCCATCAGGGCGGCGAGCGCCGGAGAGGCCATCATCGGCGAGGCCATGCTCTGCAGCATCAGAGCCAGCGACAGGCCGGGCGCGTGCTCGGTGAGCCCGGTCGCATGCGCGATCAAGCCAACGATGACGGGCACGCCGATCGTGGTCCAGGCCGTGGCGGTCGCCACCAGCGCAGGCCGACGCAGATGGCCATAGAGCGCCACGAGATCGACCCGCATGAAAGAGATGCAGAGCAGGACGAGGATCGCCTCGGTGACGTAGGGACGCAGCAACGCGCCGAGCGGAGGCACGGCTGCGGCGATGAATACGACAGCCGCCACCGCGCGCGTGCCCTGGCTGCCGAGCCAGGTCAGGCCGCGCAGCGGAAGGGCGAAGAGGGATTGAAGCGCTGGTGACATCAGGATGGTGGCGTTGTCAGCCCAACGCCTTCAGCCAGGCGCCGATCTCGCTCACGGCAACATTGGCCTGTTGCAGCAGTTTGCCCATGGTGAAGAAGCCGTGGAATTGGCCGGGATAATGCTTGGTGGTGACCGGCACGCCGACCTGCTTCAGCCGTGCGGCGTATTCCTCGCCCTCGTCGCGCAGGGGATCGGCCCCGGCGGTGAGCACATAGGCCGGCGGCAGGCCGATGAGCGTGGTCGCACGGGCCGGTGAGGCGCGCCAGTCATGGATATCGGCGGCGCCGTTGAGATAATGGTCGCGAAACCAGCGGACCACCGCATGCGTCAGCAGCACGCTGGTCTCTGGCTCGCTGTGCGAGCCGTGCGTCATGGCGAAGTCGACGGCGGGATAGATCAGCACCTGGCCCGCGAGCTTGGGGCCGTCGCCATCACGCGCGGCCAGCGCAACGACGGCCGCGAGATTGCCGCCGGCGCTGTCGCCACCGATCGAAAGGCGCGCAGGGTCGATGCCGAGCTCGCGCGCATTCGCAGCCACCCATCTGGTCGCGGCAATCGCATCATCGGTTGCGGCGGGGAACTTATGGTCGGGCGCGCGGCGGTAGTCGATCGCGATCACGATCAGCGCGCCTGCGTCGGCGAGCTGCCGGCAGACGACGTCGTGGCTGTCGAGATCGCCGATCACCCAGCCGCCGCCGTGGAAGAACACCAGCGCGGGCGCCAGCCCATCCTTGAGACGCGGCTGTTTCGGCACATAGATCCGTGCCGGGATTGCGCCGTGGGGTGCAGGGATCGACAGCGGCGCGACGCGGGCCAGCTCGGGCGGCTCGGGGTTGGTGGCAAACCGGGCCCGGAGGTAATCGTCGCGCGCTTCCGCAGGGGGCAGCGTCTCATAGGGAGGGCGGCCAGCCTCCTGGAAGGCGCGGTAGACGGCGGCGGCATCGGGATCGAGCACGACGGGCATGGGGGCGACCTCGGTGGTTTCTGGTTATCGTTGGACGGGGGCAATGCCCGCTTCGGCCCCCCGGGGAGAGGCCTCCAACTATCCCATCCAGGGGCCGGGATGGCCAGCGGGTGGCCGGCAGGCCAGGAATGCCGCCCTTTCCCCGCCGTATTCGCCGTGTTAACCGGTTGGCCTGCGAGCGGCGGTATCCCCTGTAGAATGTCCAACAAGCCCGATTCGCTGTTGAAGCCGCGCGAGATGTTCAAAACCTTTACCCTGACAGGCCTTGCGGCGCTGCTGGCTGCCAGCGCGCTGACGGTTGCAACGCCGGTGCAGGCGCAGATCGGCACGATCTTCTCCGATCCGCCGCCGCTGCGCCCGCCGGGGACCATTCCCCGTGGCGGACAGCCGCAGCCGGCCCCGACCCCCGACGACGACGAAGAGGTGCCTGAGCTGCCGCCGCAGGGCCGTGTGCTGCCGTCGCGCCCGATGCCGCGCCAGGGCAATGCCATGCCCGGACCGGTCGAAACCCAGCCGCTGGCGCCGCCGCCGGGCACCACCATCGCGCCGCAGAACCAGCCGCCGGCCGTGGCGGTTGCGCCCCCGGGCGGGCCGGCCCAGCCGG
>NZ_LBJP01000008.1:162702-438985 GCF_028128715.1 Bradyrhizobium sp. CCBAU 51745
CGGTGCTGTTCCTGGTCAGCGCCAGCCGCAGCAGAAGGGCGGGACCCAGCAGGGCGCCGTGCCGCAGGCACCGGCGAGCCTGCAGCCGGGCGACGAGGTCGTCACCGAGCCGCCGGCCCAGAAGATCGTGAACAAGAAGGCGACCTTCTCCGGCCTCGACAAGATCACCGGCCGCATCATCAATTTCGACGAGGATATCGGCGAGACCGTGCAATTCGGCGCACTGCGGGTGAAGACCGATGCCTGCTACACGCGCCCCGCGACCGAGGCCGCCAACACCGACGCGTTCGTCGAGGTCGACGAGATCACCTTGCAGGGCGAGGTGAAGCGGATCTTCTCCGGCTGGATGTATGCCGCAAGCCCCGGCCTGCACGGCGTCGAGCACCCGATCTACGATATCTGGCTGACCGATTGCAAAGAGCCGCAGCAGACCATTGCGACCGCAGCGCCGGATCCGGCAACCAAGCCGGCCGCGCCCCCACCACCGCCAGCGGCGCAGAAGAAGGCCGCGCCCAAGCAGGCCGTGCAGCAGCGTCCGCCGCAGCCTCTGCCGCCACCGCCGCAGGCGGCCCCGCCGCCACCTCCGCCGCCGGAGCAGCGGCCCGGTCTGTTCGGTATTCCCGGGTTTGGCCGCTAGGCCAAATCCCCAGGGTTTGGCAGCCAGTAAGGCTGATCTACTGCCGCGAAGCGATGATCTCGAGCGCGCGTGCGCCCGGGATCGCATCGCCTGACGACAGTCGCAGGAAATCGCCGGACTCGCCGGTGAGCGCCTTGTCGAGCAGCGCGGTGTAGCGCCGCCGCGAGATTTCGGTCGCACCAAAACTCTTCAGATGCTCGGTGACATATTGGGTGTCGAGCAGCTCGAAGCCGCCGTGGATCGGCGACCAGATGCACCAGCGCGACCTTGGAGGCATCGCGCGCGGTGTGGAACATGCTCTCGCCGAAGAAGGCGCGCCCGAGGCTCACGCCGTAGAGGCCGCCGACGAGATCGTCGCCCTGCCAGGCCTCGACGCTGTGGCAATGGCCGAGCTCGTAGAGGCCGCCATAGAGGTCGCGGATGCGCTTGTTGATCCAGGTGTCCTCGCGCCCTGCCTGCGGCGCCGCGCAGCCGGCGATGGTTGCCTTGAACGCGGTGTTGACGGTGACGCGGAACGCGTCCGCGCGCACGGTGCGCGCCAGGCGCGAGGCGACGCGAAAGCCATCGAGCGGGATCACGCCGCGCATTTCCGGCTCGACCCAGAACAGGGTCGGATCGTCCGCGCTCTCGGCCATCGGAAAGATGCCGCAGGCATAGGCGCGCAGCAGCACGGCGGGTGTGATTTCAGATGAGGCGGAGTCGCGCGAAGTCATGATCGCTACAATAGCAGGATCGCGATGCCGGTGCGATGGGGCGGGGCCGGGATCAGCTCGCCGCCGCGGCGCTGTTCGCCTGGCCTGATACGGCGGGGGTGCGGCGGAACCGGAGGAGGATGCGGGTCCCGGAATGGTTCGGATCGCGCTCGACGGTGGCATCGAGCTTGGAAGCCATGGCCGCGACGATGCGCTGGCCCATGCCGGTGGAGCGCGGATCGGCCTTGACGTTGTCGCCGACGCCGTCGTCGGTGATGGACAGCAGGAGATCCTCGCCTTGCGAGGTCAGCTCGACGTGAATGGGCCCAGCGCCATCGGGATAGGCGTATTTCACAGCGTTCATCACCAGCTCGTTGACGATGATACCGACGGCGACGGCGCGGTCGGGGTCGATCTCGATCGGCTCGGCCTTCACCGTCAGGCGCGACATCCGGTTGCCTTCGGCGGAGCGGCGGAGGTCCTCGAGCAAGGAGTCGAGATACTGGTTGAGCATCACGCTCTTCAGATCCTGCGAGGTGTAGAGGCGGCGGTGCACCTGGGCGACGGCGGCAACGCGGCCCATCGCGTTGGTGAGGGCGGCCTTGACCTCGTCCTGTGCGGCGGAGCTCGCCTGCAGGTGCAGCAGCGAAGCAATGATCTGGAGCGAATTGCCGACGCGGTGATTGACCTCGCGCAAGAGCAGCTCGCGTTCGGCGGCAAGCGCGGCGTAGCGGTCGCGCGAGGCGTGGATCTCGGCCTCGGCTTCATCACGCGCGCGCTGCAGCTCGGCCTGGCGCAGCGCGCCTTCGGCCGCGACATGCAGCAGCGGGATGAAGTCGCCCTTGACGTCCTTGACCAGATAGTCGGCCGCGCCAGCTTTCAGCGCGGTGACGGCGATGCTGGAATCCTGCGAGGCGGTGACGAAGACCACGGGCGGGGCGTCCGGGATCGCCATGATCTGCTCGAGCGTCTCGAGCCCGTCGAGACCCGGCATGTACTGGTCGAGCGCCACGACATCGATGCAGCCCTGAGTGCTGGCGTTGCGGATCCGCTCGAGGCCTTCCTCGCCGCTGGCGGCATGGACGACCTTGTAGCCGCGCCGAGTGAGGCCGCGATCGACCAGGCGCGCCAGTGCGTCGTCGTCATCGATATAGAGCAGTGTCGGGGTGCGCTGTTGGGTCATGAGGCGGCGGGCGGGACCTGGATGACCGAGAAGAACAGGCCGAGCTGCCGGATGGCATTGGCGAAATTCTCGTAATTGACGGGCTTGGTGATGTAGACGTTGCAGCCGAGCTCGTAGCAGCGCTTGATCTCCTGGCTGTCGTCGGTGGTGGTGAGCACCACCACGGGTGAGGCCTTGAGATATTTGTTTTCCTTGATCTGTTTCAGGATGTCGATGCCGCTCATGTCGGGCAGGTTGAGGTCGAGCAGGATCAGCAGCGCGTTGCCCTTCTGAGCGAGCCCGGTTCCGTCCGGGCCGAACAGATGCTTCATCGCCGAGTCGCCGTTGGTGAAGGAGAGGATCTCGTTGTTGACGCCGGAACGGCGGATATTGCGCTCGATCAGCCTGGCGTGGCCCTCGTCGTCCTCGATCATGATGATGGTGACGGGCATTGTCATCGGTCCGCATTCCGGTTGCTGGCGTTCCAATTGATGGGCAGCGTGATCGTGAACGTGCTGCCTGCATTCAGTTCCGATGATACCGACATGGTGCCGCCGAGGCGGCGCACAAGTGCACGTACATGGGCAAGACCGATGCCCTGACCGGGCTTGTCCTGGGTTCCAGCACGCCGGAACAGGTCGAAAATCCGCTGATGATCCCTGGGATCGATACCACGGCCATTATCGCTGATGTCGAAGATAGCGTAGCCAAGCTTGGTGCGCCCGCGAATGCTGATCTCGCCGGGGACCCCGGTCTTGAGGTACTTGATCGCGTTATCGATCAGATTGGAGAAAATCTGCTCCAGTGCAAGGCGGTCGCTGACAATATTCGGCAACGGCTCGATGTGGATCTCGGCCTGCGCTTCGGCCGCCTGGTGCGCCAGCGAGGAGACGATGGCCTCGATGAAGTCGCGGGTGTCGATCCGCTCCGGCTGAAACTCGCGCCGGCCCTCGCGGGTGAGGTTGAGGATCGCCGAGATCAGCCGGTCCATCCGGGCGATCGAAGATTTAATGAAGCCGAGCGCTTCGGAAAAATCCGCCGACAGCTGCTTGTCGGCGTCATCGAGCGGAATCTCTGCGGCATCGACCGGTGGACCGCCGGCCGGCACACGCGTAAGCCCTCCGATCCGTCGGAAGATGTCGTTGCCCAATTCTTCGAGCTCGCTGGTGAAGCCCATGATGTTGACCAGCGGCGAGCGCAGGTCATGGCTGACGATATAGGCAAAGCGCTGGATCTCGTCGTTGGCTTCACGCAGGTCTGCCGTGCGTTCGTCGACGGTGGCCTCCAGGTTGACGTTGGCATCGCGCAGCTGTGCCTCGGCCTCGTCGCGGATGCGCGCCGAACGCCGCACCAGCCAGATCGAGATCAGGGCGAGGACCACCACGAGGCCGGAACCGATACCGGTGAGGGAGGCAGCCAGCGTCTGGCTGCGGTCGGCGTTGGCCGTGCGGAGCTGGAACAGCCGCTCCTCCTCGCGGATCATCGCGCTGCCGGCACTGCCGATGGCGATCGTGGTGCCGGCGCTAGCGGCTTCGCTGACGAGCGCCGTGGCCTTCTCCGGCTGACCCTGGCCCACGAAATCGATCTCGCGCGCGAACTGGCCGAGGCGGGTTTCGATCGCGGCACTGAGCTGCTCGATATTCTGGCGTTGTGCCGGATTGTCGCCGATCAGGCGCGTCAGCCTGTCGAGCGCAGGGATGATCGCGGCGACGGCCTTTTCGTGATCGGTCCGGAAACCCGCCTCCCGCGTCAGCAGGTAGCCACGCGCGCCGCTCTCGGCACGGCGGACCTCGAGCAGCAATGCATTGACCTGGTTCTCCACCTCGATGGTGTGAACCACCCATTTGCTGTCGTTGCGCGCCTCGTTGACCAGATAGACCGAGCCTGCGCTGATCGCGGTCAGCACGACGAGGCCGGCTGCGAACAGCAGGATCTGCCAAAATGCGCGACGTCGCTGCCCCTCGGCGGTCACGACGAACTCGCTCGATCATATCTGGAAGTCAAAACGCCCCCTTGGAACTGCCCACCGTCCAAAACGCGATGGGGGCCAAGCGGTTCCCGACCAGGGTGACGATTATTTCGCTGATGGTTCCGTCTTGCCGGCAAGGTACTGTTCCAGCCAGTGGATGTGGTAGTCGCCGTTGATGATGTCATCCTGGCGGACCAGATCGCGGAACAGCGGCAGCGTGGTCTCGATGCCCTCGACCACCATCTCGTCCAGCGCACGGCGCAGGCGCATCAGGCATTCGGCGCGGGTCTTGCCGTGGACGATCAGCTTGCCGACGAGGGAATCGTAATAAGGCGGGATCTGGTAGCCCTGATAGACCGCCGAATCGATGCGCACGCCGAGGCCGCCGGGCGGGTGATACTGGAGAATCCGGCCGGGCGAAGGGCGGAAGGTCTGCGGGTTCTCCGCATTGATGCGGCATTCGATGGCGTGGCCGATGATCTGGATCTCGTCCTGCCGGGCCGGCAGCTCGCCGCCGGCGGCGATGCGGATCTGCTCCAGCACCAGGTCGATGTCGGTGATGCTCTCGGTGACGGGATGCTCGACCTGGATGCGCGTGTTCATCTCGATGAAGTAGAACTCGCCGTCCTCGTAGAGGAACTCGATGGTGCCGACGCCGAGATATTTCATCTCGCGCATCGCCTTGGCGCAGGTCTCACCGATCTTGGCGCGCGCCGCCGCAGCCAGCACGGGCGAGGGGCCTTCCTCCCAGACCTTCTGGTGACGGCGCTGGAGCGAGCAGTCGCGCTCGCCGAGATGGATCGCGCCGCCGCGGCCGTCGCCGAGAATCTGGATCTCGATGTGGCGCGGCTTCTGCAGGTATTTTTCCAGGTAGACCGAGGCGTCGCCGAACGCGGATTTCGCTTCGTTGGCCGCCGTCGACAGCGCAATCTGCAGATCCGCTTCGCTCTGTGCGACCTTCATGCCGCGGCCACCGCCGCCGGCGGCCGCCTTCACCAGCACGGGGAAGCCGATCTTCCTGGCGATCGCCATCGCGTCATCGTTGGGACCGACCGCGCCGTCGGAGCCGGGCACCACGGGAATGCCGAGCCGCTTGGCGGTCTTCTTGGCCTCGATCTTGTCGCCCATCAGGCGGATATGCTCGGCCTTGGGGCCGATGAATTGCAGATTGTGCTCGGTAAGGATCTCGGCGAAGCGCGCGTTCTCCGACAGGAAGCCGTAGCCGGGATGCACGGCGTCCGCGCCTGTGATCTCGCAGGCCGCGAGCAGCGCGGGAACGTTGAGATAGCTGTCCTTCGATGGCGGCGGCCCGATGCAGACGCTCTCGTCCGACAGGCGCACATGCATGGCGTCGGCGTCGGCGGTGGAGTGCACGGCGACGGTCGCAATCCCGAGTTCCTTGCAGGCCCGCAGGATGCGAAGGGCGATCTCGCCGCGATTGGCTATGAGGATCTTGTCGAACATGTTGTCCTGCAGCGAATGGCGAGTGGCGAAGGCGAGTAGGGAGGGCTGGCGCCATTCGCTATTCGCAATTCGCCATCCGCGTTATTCTATGATGACGAGCGGCTCGCCGAACTCGACCGGCTGGCCGTCTTCGACCAGGATCTGCGTCACGGTGCCTGATCGGGTCGAGGGGATCTGGTTCATGGTCTTCATCGCCTCGATGATCAGCAGGGTCTGGCCGACCGAGACCTTGGAGCCGACCTCGACGAACGGCTTGGCGCCGGGCTCCGGCGCCCAATAGGCGGTCCCCACCATCGGCGAGGTCACCGCGCCTGGATGCTTGGAGACGTCTGCGACGCCTGAAGCCGCAGCCGCGGGAGCTGCGGCGACCCCGGGGGCCGCGGCCGCCACCGGCATCGGCATGGTCGCGGCGACGCTGATGTTGCGGGCGACGCGCAGGCGCAGGCCGGCGCGCTCGATCTCGATCTCGGTGAGGCTGGTCTCATCGAGCAGCAGAGCGAGCTCGCGGACGAGCGCGGAATCGTCGCTGGAAAACTTTGCGGCTGCTTTGTCGTCTGGCTGGCGCGCCATGTTCTTTGATCCGAATGTTCTGGGTGAAGAGAGAGCGTCAGGCTTTGGGCCTGGTGCCGAGCTTGGCGGCAAGCCCTTGGATAGCGAGGCGATAGCCCTCGATGCCGAAGCTCGCCGCGGTCTCCCGGCACAGTTTCTCGACGTCGGCCAGCGTGGCATGGCCATACTGCTCCGGCTCCCGCGTCCCCAACACATTGAGGTTCGGCCCGTTGAGAACGAGGATCGTGTCGGTCGCTGGTTCGGCCATTCTGTCCCGGAAAGGTGTTTCGGCGTGGCGGGGTTATAGGTAACAAAGTGCGTGAGGGGAAGCCTTCAAGGGCTTCCCGGGCCGGTTCAGGCGCCTCATCCAGCGTGCAAAAACCTGTGCGGAAACTACGGAAATTGCTTGCTAACCAGTTCCAAGCATGGCTGCCGGCCCAATGCAAAAGGGGCGGGCATCGCTGCCCGCCCCTGAGGTTGCCGTCTTCCGGCCTTAGACGTTCAGGACAGCCACGATCTCGTAGGTGTCCGGATTGATGATCACGATCTCATCCTTCACCAGGACGTACTTGTAGGTCCGCCACTCCGGATAGATCGTCACGACCCGCGACGGCAGGGCGTGCAGCTCGATGCCCTCGCGCGGAATGCGGGTACCGACCGAGATCGAGAAGTTCACGTTGCTCACGGGAGCGATGTGCTCCTCGCGGATCGCCGAGGTGATCTGGGTGCGCTGCTCGGTCGAGAGCTTGGCGCCGGCGCCGGCCTGACCGACCGTCGTGTTGGTGTTGCTCTGGCCCTGCGCGTTCTGGTTAGCGCCGGGGCTGGTCTGGCCCTGGGCGTTCTGGTTGGTGCTGGGGCTGGTCTGACCCTGGGCCTTCTGGTTGGTGCTCGTGGTGCCCTTCTGGTTCTCGGCATTGTTGGTCGAGGTGCCGCTCTTGCTGCCCTCAGCCTTCATGTCCTTCTGGGCGCCGGACTTGCTGGTGTCCTGGCTCATGCTCTTGGACTTGTCCTGCGTGGACTTGTCCTGCGCGCTCTGGGCGTGTTCACCCTTCGCCCCGCCGGCCTTCTCCTCGGCCGCGTTCTTGTTCATCGCGCCGCCGGATTTCTCCGCGGTCCCGGACTTCTCCATCGCGCCAGACGACTTCTCTTCGCCTTGCTTCATGGAGCCACCGGCCTGACCCACCGTGCCCTTCTGCGGACTTGCGGAGTCCTTGCCGCGCTCGCTGGCGCCGCCCGAAGACTGCGAGTGCTCCATCGGCTGCGCACCGGCGCCGCTGTCATTCTTCATCGTGCCTTGTGCGTTCGCCAGACCGGCGCCCGCGATCAGCGCGAGTGCGGCAACCGAGATCATAAAGCGGTTCAACATGCGTATTCTCCTCACGTGTTTCTTTGCGTCATTGCCCGCGCCGACAACGAGAGGAGGTGTCACTTGTTCCGGAACATCTGCTGTTCCCCGGCATTTGTTTCTTAAACGCGAGATGAACGTCCGCGCCGGATTCGCGCCGGTTTTCGGCATACGAAAAAGGCCGGCTTTTCAGCCAGCCTCGTTCCGTCCGCAAGTGGTGAATCGTCTCGCTAGCAAGTCGCCTTGCCGCAGCGCGCCACGCCGATCTTTTCCTTGAGGCCCTCGAGGCCGATGGCGCCGACCACGATCTGCTTGCCGATCACGTAGCTCGGCGTGCCGTTCATGCCCATCGCCTCGGCGAGCTTGAAATTCTCCTCGATGGTGGAGCGCACCTCGGGGCTGGCGATGTCCTTCTCGATCCTCGCGGTGTCGAGGCCGGCTTCCTTGGCCGCCTGCATGGCGCGCGCCTTGTCGGCCGCGCCGCGACCGCCGAGCAGCTTCTGGTGGAAGTCGAGATATTTCTTGCCGGAGGGATCCTGCATGCGCACTGCGACCGCGACCTGGGCGGCCTCGACCGAGCCCTGGCTCAGCACCGGAAACTCCTTCAGCACCACCTTCAGCTTGGAATCGGACTTCATCAGGTCGAGCATGTCGCTCATCGCGCGTTTGCAATAGCCGCAATTGTAATCGAAGAACTCGACGAAGGTGACGTCGCCGTCCTTGTTGCCGAGCACGACCTGACGCGGCGAGTTGAAGATCGCCTCCGAGTTCTGCGCGATGCTGGCTTCGTGCTTCTCGGTCTCTGCCGCGGCCTGCCGCTTGCTGAGCTCCGTCATCGCCTCCTCGAGCACCTCAGGATGGCTGACGAGGTAGTTCTTGATGATGGCCTCGATGTCGGTGCGCTGGGCATCCGAGAAGCTCTCGGCCGAAGCCGGTCCCGTTGCGCCTGATAAGGCGAGCGCAATGAGCGCGGAAGCAAGCAGGCGCAGCGATGGCATTGGCAAATCCTCTTATCCAGAGCAGGTTTTGAAACAACGTCCCGGCGGACCTAGTCGTGGTGTCGTGACGTCAAATGAGCAGTTCAGGCTTCGGTCTGGAGCCCCGATCCGACGAGGTCGGAACGGGGCTCCAGCTTTTTGTTTTGACGCGTTTTCCTGGCGCGAACCGGTATCCACTTCGCTTGAAAACGCTTTAGTTGCGCGGCGATTTCGACGCCACGATGTCGTCGGCCTTGACCCATCCGGGCGTGCCGACGGCGAAACGGGTTTTCGCGCGCGTGGCAAGCTCGCGAGCGGTCTTGTTGTCGCCGCGCAGATAAGCGGCCTGGGCAGAGGCGAGATCCGCCTCGGCATAGTCTGCCTTCCGGCCATAGGCCATCGCAAGCTGGGTGTAGCCGATCGGCGCCTCGGGCTCGCGCGCCACCGCTTCACGGAGAATCTTGATGGCGTCGTCCGTGTAGGCCTTATTATCGGTTCCAACCAGAGCCTGCCCAAGTAACATCTCGATGAGGGCCGAATTGTTCGAGAGTGCGACGGCCTTGCGCAGGGGGGCAATCGCATCGGCGGGCTTGCCGCTCTCCAGAAGGGCCTGGCCGCGCACCTCGTAGAAGTACGGGTTGTTGGGCTGCACCGCAATCAGGGCATCGATCTGGGCGAGGGCACTGCGCAAGTCACCATGCAGATAGGTGCTGATGGCGCGGGCATAGCGCGCCGGCAGGCTGTCATTGGTCAGGGGGTAGCGGCGATAGACCACCTCCTGCCGCTCCATGAAGGCGGAGATCTTGGCGCGCACCATGTCATGGCGCAGCTGGAGTGCGGGATCGTCCTTCTTGTCCCAATAGGGACTGGTGCTGGCAAATTCCTGGAGCGCTGCAACGCGGTCGGCGGGCATCGGGTGCGACTGCAGATAGGGATCTGCGCCGCGCGCCGCGAACAGGCTTTCGCTGGTGAAGCGCTTGAAGGTCTCGTACATGCCCTTCGGCGACTGCTGCGTCGCGGTCAGGAACTTCACGCCGGCGCGGTCGGCGTTCTCCTCCTGCTGGCGCTGATAGGACAGCAGCGAGCGGCGGATCATCTCCTGCGGGCCGGCAACCGCGGCCGCGCCGGCGTTGGCGAGCCCACTATTGCCACCGCCGCGGGCACCGGCCGCGATGGCGCCGGCGCCGAGCAGCATGGCGATGATCATCTGCGTCTGGGCGCTGGCGAGCTGCTCGCGCATCTTGGCCAGATGGCCGCCGGCCAGATGCCCGGTCTCGTGCGCAAGCACGCCGATCAGCTGGTTCGGCGTCTCCGACTGCAGGATTGCGCCGTAATTGACGAAGATGCGACGGCCATCGGCGACGAACGCGTTGAACGAGTTGTCGTTGATGATCACCATCTGGATGTTCTGCTTCTCCAGACCGGCGGCGCGCAGAATCGGGCGCGTATATTCGCGGAGCAGCTGCTCGGTTTCCGAGTCGCGCAAGGTCGGCGGCCCGCGGCCTTCCTGCGCCTGCGCTGCCGGGACCGGCAGCAGCGCGATTGCAGTCGCGGTAACGAGGGCGGTGAGGGCGGTGGCCTTCTTGCGCAATACGATCTGGAGCGACATCAAACGGGCTTGCAAACGGATTTGGATGCAGTTTTGTGATTGGTTTTGGCGATTGGCGGCGGACCGGATACGCGATATGCCCTTATGAGCCGTATAATGCGGCTAGTCTGGGGCGCAAGCGCCCTGTTTTGCCAGCGAAATAGCAGAAATCAATGCACGATGCGACACTAAGGAACCGGGTGGGGCAGTGGCTCGAGCCCTCCCGCCGCAGCGATGTTCCCCCGTTCATGGTGATGGACGTGATGGCGGCAGCGGCCCGCATGGAGGCCGCTGGCGGCCATGTCATTCACATGGAGGTCGGCCAGCCCGCGGCAGGTGCGCCGAAGACGGCGATTGCGGCTGCTCAGGCGGCGCTTGCGACGGCGCGGATCGATTACACCTCGGCGCTCGGCATTCCCAGCCTGCGTGAGCGCATTGCGCGGCATTATCGCGACGCCTATGGCTGCACCGTCAGTCCGGACAGGATCGTGGTGACCACGGGCTCCTCCGGTGGTTTCATCCTGGCTTTCCTGTCGATGTTCGAGCCCGGCGATCGCGTCGCCGTCACGGTGCCTGGCTATCCGCCGTATCGTCACATCCTCACCGCGCTCGGCTGCGAGCCGGTGTTGATCGAGACCACCCATGACACCCGCCACGCGCTCACCGGCGAGGCGCTGCTCGCCGCCCATCGCAAGGCGCCGCTGAAGGGCGTGCTGGTCGGCAGCCCCGCCAATCCAACGGGAACGATGATGTCCCGCGAGGCGCTCGCCGGCCTGATTGCAGCTGCGGAAGGTGCCGGCATTCGCTTCATTTCCGACGAGATCTATCACGGGCTCGATTATGCGTTTCCTGCGGTGACGGCGGCCGCGCTGTCCGACCAGGCGCTCGTGATCAACTCGTTCTCAAAGTATTTTTGCATGACGGGCTGGCGCGTCGGCTGGATGGTCGTGCCTGATATTCTGGTGCGTCCGATCGAGCGGCTGCAGCAGAACCTCTCGATCTCGGTGCCCTCGCTCTCGCAGATCGCGGCGGAGGCCGCCTTCGACGGCACGGCGGAGATGGAGGAGATCAAGCATGGCTATCAGGAAAACCGGCGCATCCTGATCGAGGGATTGCCCAGGGCGGGCTTAGCGAAGTTCCTGCCGGCGGATGGCGCGTTCTACCTCTATGCCGACGTCTCGGATTTCACCTCCGACAGTTTGGAGTTCGCGAAGCAGATGCTGGAGAAGGCCCATGTTGCGGCCACGCCGGGCGTCGACTTCGATCCAATCCATGGCCGCTCGTTCATTCGACTTTCTTATGCGCGCTCGCTTCAGGAGATGCAGGAGGCAGTTGACCGGATCGCTCACTGGCTTAAATAGCCGCCAGTTTTTGCTAGCCTTCCGGAGTGCATCTTGTCTGACCGAACCGCCCAGTCCGGCGCCCCGTCGCGTTCTCCTCTTGCCGCCGTGATGTGGCCGACCCGACCGGGCGAAGCCGTCGGGCACTTGCGTGCTGTGGTGCTTGTTGCGCTCGGCTCCGCGCTGATGGCGCTGTCGGCCAAAGTCAATTTGCCGCTGCCTTACGTGCCCATGACGCTGCAGACGCTGGTCGTGTTGATGATCGGCGCGGCTTATGGCTGGCGCCTTGGCAGCGCAACCATGATCGCCTACCTCGCCGAGGGCGCGATGGGGCTGCCGGTGTTCGCCGGCCCCGTCGGTGGAATTGCACCGCTGGTCGGCCCGACCGCCGGCTATCTTTTCGGCTTCGTGGCCGCTGCCTTCATCACCGGCTGGCTCGCCGAGCGCGGCGGGGATCGCAACGTCGTATTGCTGTTTGCGGCCATGGCCGCCGGTCATGTCGTCATTTTCATCGCCGGCTTCGGCTGGTTGGCCTACGGAATCGGCCTTGGTGCGGACAAGGCCTGGGCGGTCGGCGTCGCGCCGTTCATCGCGGCTTCGGTCATCAAGAACGCGCTCGGGGCTGCGCTGCTGCCGGCGGTGCGCCGGATCGTCGACCACCGCTGCTAGAGCTTACCACGGCGAACGGTTCCAATTGACAGGGCCGGCCAAGTTGATCTTGGCTGGCTCAGAGTTTCGAGGGGGAGGTAACAATGACAACGACAACGATGGCTGGCGCGCCGGCTGCACCTGCTACCGCCAAGCCGTGGTATAAAATTCTCTATGTCCAGGTGCTGATCGCGATCGTGCTTGGCGCGATCGTCGGCTGGCTGTGGCCGACGGTTGCCACCAACGACTGGATCAAGGCGCTCGGCGACGGCTTCATCAAGCTGATCAAGATGGTGATCGCCCCGATCATCTTCTGCACCGTGGTGTCAGGCATTGCCCACATCCAGGACGCCAAGAAGGTCGGCCGCATCGGTGTCAAGGCGCTGGTCTATTTCGAGGTGGTCTCGACATTCGCGCTGATCATCGGCCTGATCATCGGCAATGTCGTGAAGCCGGGCGCAGGCTTCGGCAGTGCGGCAGCCAATGCGAATGCCGTTGCCAACTTTGCCAAGCAGGCCGAAGCGCAGAAGTCGGTCGACTTCATCCTGCATATCATTCCCGACACCGTGGTCGGCGCCTTCGCGCAAGGCGAGATCCTGCAAGTGCTGCTGTTCTCGGTACTGTTCGGCTTCGCCATCATGGGCCTCGGCGAGCGCGGCCATGTGATCCGCAGCTTCATCGACGATGCCGCGCACGCGGTGTTCGGCGTCATCTCCATCGTGATGCGCGCGGCGCCGCTCGGCGCCTTCGGCGCGATGGCCTACACCATCGGCAAGTTCGGCACCGGCGCGATCCTCAACCTGATGGGCCTGATTGCGACGTTCTACCTGACCGCCGCGCTGTTCGTGTTCGTCGTGCTCGGCATCATCGCGCGGATCGCGGGCTTCTCGATCTTCAAGTTCCTGGCCTACATCAAGGACGAACTGTTGATCGTGCTCGGCACCTCGTCCTCCGAAAGCGCGCTGCCGTCCTTGATGGAGAAGCTGGAGCGGCTCGGCTGCTCGAAGTCGGTGGTCGGCCTCGTGGTGCCCACGGGCTATTCGTTCAATCTCGACGGCACCAACATCTACATGACGCTGGCGACGCTGTTCATCGCGCAGGCGCTCGGCTACGACCTCACCTTCAGCCAGCAGCTCACGATCCTGGTCGTGGCGATGCTGACCTCGAAGGGCGCGTCCGGCATCACCGGCGCGGGCTTTATCACGCTGGCGGCGACGCTTGCGGTGGTCGATCCGCGCCTCGTGCCGGGCATGGCGATCGTGCTCGGCATCGACAAGTTCATGAGCGAGTGCCGTGCGCTGACCAATCTCTGCGGCAACGGCGTCGCCTGTGTGATCGTCGCCTGGTGGGAGGGCGAGCTCGATCGCGACAAGCTCAACGCGCGGCTGAGCCAGCAGATCGATCCGACCGACATGGAAACCGCGGTCACGACGGACTGATCAGGATCTAACGGCGCGTTGCGCCGTTAGACCTGGAAGTAATAGGGCTGGTCGAGATCCTCGATCAGCCCTTTTTCTTTGGGCTGCCAGCCGAGCAGGGCGCGCGTCTTGGCGCTGGACGTCGGCACATCGGCACCGGCGAATTGTGCGAACCAGCCGAAATGCTCGGTCGCTTCGTCCAGCGATTTCGAGACCACGGGCAGGCCCAGCCTTTTGCCGATCACCTCCGTAATCGTCTTGAACGGGATGCCTTCCTCGGCGATGGCGTGATAGCGCGGTGCCGTTGCGCCTTGCTCGAGTGCGAGGCGATAGACGCGAGCGGCATCGCAGCGGTGCCCGGCCGGCCAACGGTTGGTGCCATCGCCAATATACGCCGCCACGCCTTTCTGGCGCGCGAGGTTGATCAGGATCGGCACGAAGCCATGGTCGCCCTCGCCATGGGTCGTCGGCGGCAGTCGAACCACCGCGGCGCGGACACCTTCCAGCGACAGCGCGGTGGATTCCGACACCCGCGGAAAGCGGTGCGCGGCCTCGTCGTCTTCCGTTGCAAGCCGCCCCGGCGCCAGCAGAGCCACGCCCGACGTGACGATGAGCGGACGGTCGGAGCCCTTGAGCTCCTCGCCGAGGGCGAGGATGGCGCGGCGGTCCAGCTCGCAATTGTCCAGAAACTTCGAGAAGTCGTGGTTGAAGCCGAGGTGCAGGACTCCGTCGGAAGAGGCCGCGCCGCTGCGCAAGGAGGCGTGGTCCTCCAGCGAGCCGCGATGGACTTTGGCGCCCATCGCGGTGAGGGCGGCCGCGCCGGCGTCGGACCTCGCAAGGCCCGTGACGCTGTGGCCGGCGGCGATCAGGTCCGCAACGACGGCGGAGCCGACGAAGCCGGTGGCGCCAGTGACGAATACACGCATGAGCAGGTCTCCAGTTGGTTGGAGCCAGCATCTGCGCTAGTATTATCCCGGTAAAGTAGTGACGTTATCAGGGTATTATAGCTAACAGGATGAGCGAGACGACCAGCGACAACCTGCTCGGGACCTACCTGAAGGACCGCCGTGTCAGGCTCGATGCGGCGGCGTTCGGCTTCAGCGGCCCTCGCAGGCGCACGCCCGGGCTCCGCCGCGAGGAGGTGGCGCAGCGCGCCAATATCAGCCCGACCTGGTACACCTGGCTGGAGCAGGGCCGGGGCGGCGCGCCGTCGGCCGACGTGCTCGACCGCATCGCGCGTGCGCTGATGCTGACCGACGTCGAGCGCGAGCACTTGTTTCTGATCGGGCTGGGCCGTCCGCCAGAGGTGCGCTACCGGGCGAGCGAAGGCGTCTCGCCACGGCTTCAGCGCGTGCTCGATGCGCTGGAGACGAGCCCCGCCATCATCAGGACAGTGACCTGGGACGTCGTCGCCTGGAATCGGGCGGCCACGATCGTGCTGACCGACTATTCAAAGCTGCTGCCCGAACAGCGCAACATCCTGCGCCTGATCTTCTGCGAGCCGCGGGTTCGCGCCGCCCAATATGATTGGGAGAGCGTGGCCCGTTTCGTAGTCGCAGCGTTTCGTGCCGATGTGGCGCGCGCCGGCGCGGTCTCGCATGTCGCTGACTTCGTCGATGAGATGTGCCGTCTCAGCCCGGACTTCGCCAAGCTGTGGGCCGACAATGACGTCCGCTCCTATAGCGAGGGCGTCAAGCATCTGCGCCATCCGGTGCTCGGCCAGATGGCGTTCGAATATTCGGCCTTCGCGGTCGATGGCCGGCCCGATCTCGGCATGGTCGTCTACAACCCGGCGACGCCGGACGATGCCCAGCGCATCAGGAAAGTGCTCGTCGCGCGATCTGACGGCTAGAACCGCTCCGGACGGTATGGTGTCGGATCAATCGACGGCGTTTCGCCGTTCATCATCTCCGCGAGCAGGCGACCGGTGGCGGGTCCCAGCGTAAAGCCCTGGTGGCCGTGGCCAAAATTCATCCAGAGGCCGCCGTGGCGCGGGGCGCGCCCGAGCACCGGCACCATGTCAGGCGTGCAGGGGCGGGTGCCGAACCACGGCTCGGGCTCGGCGCGCTTGCCGAGATCGATCAGTTCGCGCGCGGAGGCTTCGGCACTGGCGAGCTGCACCGGCGTCGCCAGCGCATCAGGGCCCGTCAGCTCCGCGCCTGTGGTAATGCGGATGCCCTTGGCCATCGGACCCATGGCGTAGCCCTGGCCCTTGTCGACCAGCGGCAGATCGAGCGTGGCGCCGCCGGTGTAGTGCATGTGATAGCCGCGCTTGCGCACCAGCGGAATCCGGTAGCCGAATTTGTGCAAGAGATCCGGCGACCACGGCCCCAGTGTCACGACGGCATTGGCGGCATCGATGCGGCCGTTGTCGGTGTTCACCGACCATCCGGTTGCGGTCTGTTGCAGCGACTGCGCATCGCCGAGCACGATCTGACCGCCAAGGCGCTCGAACAGCTCGGCATAGGCCGTCACGAGTGCGCCGGGATCGGACACGGTCCAGGTATCGAGCCAGTGGATCGCGCCGGGAAGATCGTTGCGCAGGATCGGCTCGGCTTTTGTCAACTCACTGCCCGACAGCACGCGGAAATTCACGCCGAACTCGCGGCGGTCTGCTTCCGCCTCCTTGATCGAGTGGTCGAGCGCCGCGGCATCGCGAAACACCGCGCGATAGCCGGCGCGGCGGATCAGATTGTCGGCGTGGGCCTCGCGGATCAGGACGTCGTGCTCGGGGGTCGCATAAGCGATCAGGCGCGCCCAGGCCGCGATCGCTTCGCGATGGCGCTTCGGCGCCGAATGCCACCAATAACGCAGCAGCGGCTCGACGTGACGATGCAGCGAGGAAAAACTGTAGCGCACGTCGTTGGTGCGGCCGGTCGCGATGTTCAGCAGCGAAGAGAGGTCGCGCGGCATCGGATAGGGCCGCACCGCTTCGGCCTGGATCATGCCGGCATTGCCGTAGCTGGTCTCGCGGCCGGGCTCCCGGCGGTCGACCAGTGTCACCGTCCAGCCGCGCTGGCGCAGATGTACGGCGGCGCCGACCCCCACCATGCCGCCGCCAAGAATGATTGCGCTTCGCATCTGCAGAACTCCCGTCAGGCCGGCTTCGGCGCCAACTTCGGCTGCGCCGTGTTGATGGTCGCGGCGACGACGACCGACATCGCCGTCATCGTCACCAGGAAGCCGAAGGCCGCGTCGAATGATCCTGACCCCGTCACGATGAATCCCATGATGGCGGGTGCAACGAAGCCCGCGCTCTGGCCGCCCAGGTTGACCATGCCGATGCCCGATCCGATCTGGTCGTCACGCAGCAGCTTGGTCGGCAGCGCAATCACGGAGGCCAGGACGAAGGATTTGAAGAAGTAGACCACCGATTGATAGACGATCAAGGCGGTGATCGTCTCCGCCTTGTACATGGCGTAGAGGAAGATGCCCGTTAACGCGGAACTGCCGATCAAGAGATATTTTTCGCGCTCGGCAAAGAAGGTGGTCATCACCCAGCCGCCGATTGCGGTTGCAAATGTCGCCATCACGAACGGGATCGGCGCCACCACGCCGACGGTCTTGAGGTCGAGCCCGCGCTGCTGCAGCAGATAGAGCGGCATCCAGGAATCCAGGCCCTTGTTGACGCAGCTCAGGCCGAACCACACCACCATGAGCTGCCACAGCAGCGGATTCTTCATCAGCTCGCGCATCGGCGCGCGGGGCTTTGCCGTCACCGGTCCGACGCCGATACGCGCCAGATGTGGAACAAAGACGAAGTAGATCACCGCGAAGACGATGCCGGCGATGCCGATCGTATTGAAGGCGTGGCGCCAGCCCAGCCAGACGATCAGCGGCGCCATGATCAGCGGTGCGATCATGCTGCCGGCATAATTCGAAGACAGCAGCAGCGACGACATTTTGGGCCGGCTGTCCTTCTTGAAGAGCTCCGCGATGGCGCGAATGCTTGCCGGCGGAAAGCCGCCTTCGGCGATGCCGAAGATGAAGCGGATCGCGATCAGCGAGGTCAGCGACCAGGCAAGGCTCGTGAACGCGGTG
Source organism: Bradyrhizobium sp. CCBAU 51745 (assembly GCF_028128715.1). Classification (NCBI taxonomy): domain Bacteria; kingdom Pseudomonadati; phylum Pseudomonadota; class Alphaproteobacteria; order Hyphomicrobiales; family Nitrobacteraceae; genus Bradyrhizobium; species Bradyrhizobium sp. CCBAU 51745. The sequence continues at coordinate 180,533 of NZ_LBJP01000008.1, forward strand.
AACAGCGACCACATCACGATGGTGACGATGACGACATATTTCGAGCCGAAGCGGTCGGAGAGCCATCCCCCGGGCACCTGCATCGCCGCATACCCCAGGAAGAATGCGCTGATGACGATGCCGAGATCGGCAGCCTGCAGATTGAAATCCTTGCCGATCTGCGCCAGTGCCAGCGAGATCGCGGCGCGGTCGATATAGGAGATGCAATAGGCGAGATAAAGCAGGACGAAGGCGACGATTCCGGTTTTGCGGTTCGACAATTCGGCCATGCTGATCTCCTCGATGCCGGCGGGCCGGCGGTCATGCCTGTCTGGTTTGTTCGCGGGCTCTATTCCCAGGTGAGAAAGCCGGGCGCGGCCGACAGCGCCGGCGCGGCGGCGAGCCGTGCGAGGTCGGGCACCGGCCGGCACATTTCCGGATCGTTCGCGAACGCAGCCTCGATGCTCGCGGCGACCGAGAGGACGATGGCATCGCCACCACGCGGGCCGACGATCTGGAGGCCGAACGGCAGGCCGGCTTCATCAAGGCCGAGCGGAATGCTGATCGCGGGGTGGCCGGCAAGCGTGACGGCGTAGGCCAGCGCGAGCCAGTGGAAGTAGGATTTCGTCGGCACGCCGTCGATCTCGGCGGGATAGAGCTCCGACCAGGGCCGCGGGCTCAGCGTGATGGTCGGGCTGATCAGCACGTCGCAGGTTTCGAAGAAGCTTTGATAGGCGCGATAAATCCGTGTCTGCGTCGTGCAAGCGCGGGCGTGGTCTTCGAGCGTATAGCGGAGGCCTTCCTCGACGTTGGCGCGGACGTTGGGGCCGAGCATCTCGGGCCGCTCTTTGTAGGTCTTGCCATGGGTCGCCAGGAACAGGCCCGCGCGCAGCACGGCGAAAGCATCGTCGGCGCCGGTGCAGTCGGGTGTCGCCTCGCAGCTCTCGGCGAACAGCGGCGCGAGCTTGCTCACGCGCTGGCGGAACACGCGGCGGATCGCCTGCTCGGTCGGCGCGAATCCGAAATCCTCGGTGAAGGCAAGGCGCAGCTTGCCGAGGTCTGTTGGGCCCGGCGCCGCCCAGCGCTCGGCGCGTCCGCGCAAGGGCTCGCCGGGCAGGGTGTAGGCGAGTGGATCGCGGGGATCGTCGCTCGCCATTGCCGACAGCATCAATGCGGTGTCGGCAACGTTGCGCGCCATCGGTCCATCGGTCGACAGGTTGGACCAGCCGAAGATGCGCTTCTCGCTCGGCACCAGGCCATAGGAGGGTCGCATCCCGACGATGCCGGAGAAGCCCGCCGGATTGCGCAGGGAGCCGCCGGTGTCGGAGCCCGAGGCGAGCGGCGCCATGCCACAGGCGAGCGCGACCGCGGAGCCGCCGGAGGAGCCGGCCGCCGAGCGCATGGGATCGAAGGGATTGCCGGTCGCGCCGAATACGGGATTGCGGGTGTTGCCGCCGGCCGCCCATTCCGGCGTGTTGGTCTTGCCGAAGATGATGGCACCGGCGGCGCGCAAGCGCGCGACCGAGCCCTGGTCAGCAGCCGGCACGTTGTCGCGGAGCAGCGGGCTGCCATAGGTCGAGCGCATCCCGGCGGTGTCTTGCGTGTCCTTGATCAGAACGGGGAGCCCGTGCAGCGGGCCTCGATCCTCACCGCACCGGATGGCGGTCTCGGCGGTCTTTGCGGCGGCGCGAGCGCCCGGCTCGTCCAGAGTGACGACGGCGTTGACAGCGGGATTGACGGCGGTGATGCGGGACAGGCAGGCGTCGAGCAGTTCGACAGGCGAGATTGCCTTGCTGGCCAGCAGGCGGCGTAACTCAACGGCGCTGGAATCGCACAGGTCGGGCAAGGCCAATCCCTTTCAGATTATGAAAACGATTTAGCATATCGGAAATGAGCTCCGACGCACCAATATTCGTCAAAACCGGGCATTTCATGCACAAACCCTGGCCTGCATGCCCAGCTGGCAACCAGGAGAGCCATCCAAGGGGTGCGTGGCTTCGAAAAGATTGGGTCGATCAGTCAATATTTTTTCTTGGGCCCATGGTAGAGATGCTCCATGAGCGAGATCACGACGTCAGAGGGTGCCAACTCCCAGCTCGGCCAATGTCTCAAGGCCGCCCGTCAGGCGCGCGGTCTGACGCTCAAGCAGGTAGCGGAACGGACCGGGATGGCGCTGTCGACCTTGTCGAAGGTCGAGAACGGCCTGATGTCGCTGACCTACGACAAGCTGCTCCAGCTGACCTCAGGTCTGAAGATGGAGATCGCGGAGCTGTTCAATCCCGCGGTCGCGACGCCTGCACAGGGCCGGCCGGTCACCGCGCGCCGAAGCATCAGCCGGGCCGGGCAGGGGCAATTGATCAACACGAAATTCTACACCTACACCTATCAATGCACCGACCTGATCGGCAAACGCATGGTGCCGATCGTCGCCGAGGTCCGCGCGCGCTCGTTGGACGAATTCGGGCCACTGCTGCGTCACGCCGGCGAAGAGTATTTTCTGGTGACGAGCGGGCGCGTGGCCGTCCACACCGAGTTCTACGCACCTGAGATCCTGGGCGAGGGCGACGGCATCTATCTCGACAGCACCATGGGCCACGCCTACCTCAATGCCGGCGAGGGAGCGTCTGCCAAGGGCGTCTGTCTCTGCACCAGCGAGGCGCCCGATCTCTACGACCAGCTTCGCCAGATCGCATCGCGTGATGTGGCCTCATCAGGTGATGGCGAACTGCCGCCGTAGCGGATTGGCGGGGCATGAAAACGAAAACGCCCGGCTTTTGGCCGGGCGTTTTGCATTGGGGGTGTTCGGCTTTATTGGCCGCCGCCGAAACGGCGCGACCACCAGCCGGCGCGGCGCGGGGCCGCCGGCGTCTCGGTCGCCGCTTCCGGCGCGGGTGCAGGGGCGGGCGGAGCAACCGGCTCCGGCGCTGAAGCAACCGGGGTTGTTGCCGGCTCGCTCGGGCTGCTCGACAGGAAGCTCACCTTCTCGCGGACAGTCGACCGGCGACGTGCCGCCTTCCCGTCGCCGTCGACGACCGGCTCTTCCTCGGCCACAGCAGCAGCCGGTGCGGCCTGGACCGGCGCTTCAACCGGTGCCTGGTGGAATTGAGGCTCGGGTTGGGACGTCTCGTGCTCATCAAGAGCGACCTGCCCTGAATGCGCAATCGACGGCGCGGCCTCGCTGCCGGTGCTGTCGAAATCGGCCACAGCGTTGGTTGCTTCCGGCGGCGGATTGCCGCCGAGTTCGTCGCCGATGGATCCGGCGAGACCGTCCTCGCTGCCGCCGCGCCGACGACGTCCACCCCGACGGCCGCGCCGGCGACGGCGCTCGCCGCTGCCCTGCTGCTCGCCACGGGCGGCCTGCTCCTCACCGTCCTCGCCGTCCTGCTCGGTGTCGCCATCCTCTTCGCCTTCGCCGGCGGCCAGGGCCGGCTCTGGAAGCGTGGCCGGACTATCTTCCCGAAGCTCGCCGTCGCGCTGACCGCCGCGACCGCGGCGACGGCGGCGGCGTTTGCGGCGCTGGCCGTCCCCTTCGGACCCGGCTTCCCCGGACGCCTGCTCCTCGCTGAGACCTTCGGTCTCGTCGGTCTCGACCTCGGATTCGGTCTCGAGGTCGAAACCGTCCTCGTCGTCATAGGCCTCTTCGGGCAGGGGCGGCGGGCTTGCGGCCGCCTGTGCGGCCAGCAGCGCCTTGGCGGCTTCGAGCGTATGCACCTGCTCGCCGCGGTCGATCACATAAGCCTGCGGTCCTGAGACGCTGGGATCGGCGATCACCGACAGCGTGACCTTGAAGCCGTTCTCGAGGTCGCGGAGATGACCGCGCTTGTGGTTCAGCACGTAGAGCGCGACGTCGGTGCGGGTGCGGACCACGAGATTGTGGGTCGCGCCCTTCATCAGGATCTCTTCGAGGCCGCGCAGCAGCTGCAGCGCCACCGAGGACACCGAACGGACATGGCCGGTGCCGCCGCAATGCGGGCAGGGATCGGTCGAAGACTCCAGCACGCTGGCGCGGATGCGCTGACGCGACATCTCGAGCAGGCCGAAATGCGAGATGCGGCCGACCTGGATGCGCGCGCGGTCCTGCCTGAGGCAATCGGACAGCTTGCGCTCGACCGCGCGGTTGTTGCGCTTCTCGTCCATGTCGATGAAGTCGATGACGATCAGGCCGGCGAGGTCGCGCAGGCGAAGCTGGCGGGCGACCTCTTCGGCCGCTTCCAGATTGGTCTTGAGCGCGGTGTCCTCGATATGGTGCTCGCGGGTCGATCGTCCGGAGTTGACGTCGATCGAGACCAGCGCCTCGGTCTGGTTGATGACGATGTAGCCGCCCGAGCGCAACTGCACGGTCGGCGAGAACATCGCATCGAGCTGGCTCTCGACGCCCATCCGCGAGAACAGCGGCTGGCCGTCGCGATACTGTTTCACCGCACTGACATTGGCGGGCATCAGCATCTTCATGAAGTCGCGGGCTTCGCGGTAGCCGGCTTCACCGGCGACCTGAATCTCGTCGATCTCCTTGTTGTAGAGGTCGCGCAGCGAGCGCTTGATCAGCGAGCCTTCCTCGTAGACCAGCGTCGGGGCCTGCGACTTCAGCGTCAAATCGCGCACCGTCTCCCACATCCGGATCAGGTACTCGAAGTCGCGCTTGATCTCGGGCTTGGTGCGGGCGGCACCCGCGGTGCGCAGGATAATGCCCATGCCCTCGGGCACGTCGAGATCCTGCACCACTTCCTTCAGGCGCGAGCGATCCTGCGCCGAGGTGATCTTGCGGCTGATGCCGCCGCCACGGGCGGTGTTCGGCATCAACACGGCATAACGGCCGGCGAGCGACAGATAGGTCGTCAGCGCCGCACCCTTGTTGCCGCGCTCTTCCTTGACCACCTGCACCAGCATCACCTGGCGGCGCTTGATGACTTCCTGGATCTTGTACTGGCGGCGCGGACGGAAGGTGCGCTCCGGCACTTCCTCGAGCACGTCGTCACCGCCGACGGATTCAACCACTTCCTCTTCGGCTTCTTCGCCGTCCTCGTCGTCCTCTTCGTCTTCTTCGGTTTCCGCAGCCTCGCCATGCGGCGCCTCCGCCGCTTCGCCGGCGGCGTAAACGGCATCGGCCGGCTCGGTGACCGAGGTCACGACTTCCGCAAACGTTTCGCCATGGGCTTCGACGGCAGGAGCCCGCTCAGGCTCGGCAACCGTTTCGGCCGCAACCGCGGGCTCGGCGCCCACAGCCGCGACAGGCGCGGGCGTCTCGTCGGCGTGATGCTCGTGCTCGTCATGATCATGCTCGTGGTCATGACCATGATCGTCATGATCGTGCGCATGCGCGTCATCATGGGCGTGAGGATGATCGTGATGGCCGTGATCATCATGCTCATGATCGTCATGCCCGTGATCGTCGTGATCATGGTCGTGATCTTGATCCTCGTGGTGCTCGCCGTGATGCTCGGCATCAGCGTGCAGGTGCTCGCCCTCCTGCGGCGCGCCTTCGGCGTGCTCGGGCAGGGGCTGACCTTCGACCGGTTGGGCGGCGGGATCGGCGCCGGCGTCGAGACCCTCGACGATGTCGCTGCGGACACGCTCGCCGTGACCGCGGCGGCGGGCATTGCGGTGGCGCGAGCGGCGGCGGCCGTGCGACCGGTTCTCGCTCTCCTCCTCGGCTTCGCGATGAGCCTGCTCTTCGGCCTCGATCAGCGCCTGCCGGTCGGCAACCGGGATCTGGTAATAGTCGGGATGGATTTCGCTGAAGGCGAGGAAGCCGTGGCGGTTGCCGCCATATTCGACGAAGGCGGCCTGGAGCGAGGGTTCGACCCTGGTGACCTTGGCGAGGTAGATATTTCCGCGCAGTTGCTTGCGTTGCGCGGTCTCGAAGTCAAACTCCTCGACGCGATTGCCGCGGACCACGACGACCCGGGTCTCTTCCGGGTGGGTGGCGTCGATCAACATCTTGTTGGGCATGTCTTAACTCTTGGCGGCGGCGGGCGCGGTTCACCGTGGGCGCGAAGAGCGCTGCCGGGTGACGCGACGGTCCACCTGATTCGGGGGTGAGGGGAAGGCCGAAACGCCGTCTCTCGCGCCTTGCCGAATCGGAAGCTTCAGAACCGAAGCGGCGCGCGGGATTTTCACTCCGCCGCGTCGCGAAAGGTCCTTCAGAATTCGTCGGCACAGTCTGGCGCATCAAGCGTCGGCCCGTATGAAACGTTGGACGGCGGGGCCGCCCCTAATCAGTTGCTGCTGGCCAGGCATGGCGCGTGCGCGCTCGCCCTGGATCAAGAACCGCCCCCTCTGGATTAAGGGAGTGGGTAACTGGCCGCGTCGCTGTCAAAACTGTTCCGGAAACAGTGTGGTAACCGGAAACCGTCCGCCGCCGGGGCTTGCCCCGTTCGCCTCGCTGCCGCGCACCGCGCTGGTCGTTGAGGGAACAGAAAAACGCTGGAATTCCCGAACCTTGGGAGCTCCGGCGCTGCACCGGGAGGCTGAATGCGACACAACCGGAAATCATTGGCCGTCAGCATTCCGTACATACGAGGAATGGGCCATCCGTGCAAGGGAGCGTCGCACGCCGGTCACAGTCCGGGAGTTTTGCGTTTCCGTCATTAAGGACCGATTAACCCTGTGGTTCTATTGCGTTAAAGAGGGCTGCTCGGAGGCACGGATTCGGTGGCGAGCCGCACAAATCAACGGGTTTTGCTGGGATTTGCGCTTCTATGCGCCTCAGCCTTGCCATGCGCCGATTCCTCGCGCCTCAACGCGGCGGAAAGCCCCTCGCGGCCCTCTGTAGCGGCAGCAAATTTTCCTGTCGCCTCAGCTGCGCGCCTGGCCGGTGACGGCAAGCAGACTCGCTTCATTCTCGATCTCGACCAGACCGTGACCTTCCGCGCCACGACGCTCGCCGACCCCTACCGGGTGGTGGTCGATGTTCCCCAGGTCAATTTTCAGCTGGCACCGGGCACAGGGGCCGGGCGAGGGCTGGTCAAGGCCTTCCGGTACGGGCTGGTGATGCCCGGCGGCTCCCGAATCGTGTTCGACCTGACCGGGCCGGCCAAGATCGCCAATTCCTACGTGCTCGATGCGGCCAATGGCCAGCCAGCCCGGCTGGTGCTGGAACTCGAGGAGGTCGACCGCGCCGCCTTCGTGCAGTCTCCCCCGCCGGAAAATCGCTCCGAGCTGCGGCCGACGATCGCCGTCGTTCCCCCGGCAACCCTTCCCGCCGCGCCCGAACCGGCGCAGCAGAAGCCGGGTGCACCTTCGGACGGCCGCCCGGTCGTCGTGATCGATCCCGGCCACGGCGGCATCGACAACGGCACCCAGTCGAGCGGTGAGAGCGAGAAGAATCTGGTGCTGGCCTTTGGCCTCGCCTTGCGCGACCGGCTGGAAAAATCAGGCAAATACCGGGTGGTGATGACGCGAGACGACGACACCTTCATTCCGCTGAATGACCGGTCCAAGGTCGCCCGCAATCTGAATGCCGCGCTGTTCGTCTCGATCCACGCCGATGCGCTGCCGAAGGCCGAGGGCGATGCCCAGGGCGCCACCATTTACACGCTGTCGGACAAGGCCTCCGACGCCGAAGCGCAGCGCCTGGCCGATGCCGAAAACCGCGCCGACGCGATCGCCGGCTTCAACCTGGCGGAAGAGCCGACCGACGTTGCCGATATCCTGATCGACCTGACGCAGCGGGAAACCCGCACCTTTTCAAGCCGTTTTGCCCATCTGCTGATGAGCGAAATGAAGACGACCATGCGAATGCACAAGCATCCCCTCAAGTCGGCCGGCTTTCGGGTGCTGAAAGCGCCCGACGTGCCCTCGGTGCTGGTCGAGATCGGCTATGTCTCCAACAAGGGCGATCTCGAGCATCTCGTCTCCGAGGGGTGGCGGTCCAAGGCCGTCGGCTCGATGGCCCAGGCGATCGACACGTTCCTGGCCAAACGGATGGCGACGGCGGGGGCCAGCAATTGAGAAGAGAATGCCGAGTCAGCTGTTAAGCCCTAGTTTGGCCACAGCGGGCGCCTTATAAAAACGAGGCAGGGGGTTCCGGAATCGACGAGAATCCCGTTCGGCGAGCGTCTTTCGGTCCGGCATCGATGGTATTGGGTAGGCCGGTGAATTCGCGACGTGAGGACGGCGCCCGTTTGGGGCGCCTTGTTTAGGCGGCTTGGGCTGATCCTGGGATTAAACGGATAAACACATAATGCGCTTGCTTGTGCGGTTCATGGGCTTCCTGTTCGCCGCGGGAACGGTGGTGTTCCTTGTCGGTGTCGGCGCCGTGGCAGGCCTGATCTGGCATTTCTCCAAGGACTTGCCCGATTACTCTCAGCTCCAGGATTATGAGCCGCCGGTGATGACCCGCGTGCACGCGGTCGACGGCTCGCTGCTCGGCGAATACGCCAAGGAGCGGCGATTGTACCTGCCGATCCAGGCGGTGCCGAAGCTCGTGATCAACGCGTTCCTCGCCGCCGAAGACAAGAATTTCTACGAGCATGGCGGCATCGACTACACCGGCATGGCGCGCGCCGGCGTGCTCTATCTCCAGAACTTCGGCTCCAACCGCCGTCCGCAGGGTGCCTCCACGATCACCCAGCAGGTCGCCAAGAATTTCCTGCTGACCAACGAGGTCTCGTTCTCGCGCAAGATCAAGGAAGCCTTGCTCGCGATGCGCATCGAGAAGACCTATTCGAAGGACAAGATCCTCGAGCTCTATCTGAATGAAATCTATCTCGGCCTCGGCGCCTACGGCATTGCCGCCGCCTCGCTGGTGTATTTCGACAAGTCGGTGAATGAGCTCACCGTGGCTGAGGCCTCCTACCTCGCGGCGCTGCCGAAGATGCCGGCGACGCTGCATCCGGTGCGCAACCGCGATCGCGCCATCGAGCGCCGCAACTACGTGATCGACCGTCTCCAGGAGAACGGCTGGATCAAGCAGGCTGACGCCGACAAGGCGCGCAAGGAGCCCTTGGTCGTCACCAGCCGTTCCAACGGTGCCCACACCTTCGCCGGCGAATATTTCGCCGAGGAAGTCCGCCGCGACATCTTCGAGCGCTATGGCGAGAAGAAGCTGTACGAGGGCGGCCTCTCGGTTCGAACCACGCTCGATCCGAAGATCCAGGTCATGGCGCGCAAGACCATGGTCGCCGGCCTCGTGAACTATGACGAGCAGCAGGGCTATCGCGGCGCCATCAGCAAGCTCGATATTTCGGGCGATTGGGGCGTGAAGCTCGCCGAGATCAAGTCGCTCTCCGACATCTCGCCATGGCGCATGGCGGTGGTGCTGGAAACCAGCGACCAGTCGGCGCGCATCGGCTTCCAGCCGAACCGCGAGCTTGGCGGCGCCGTCAGCAAGCAGCGCGAGACTGGACTCATTACGGTCGACGGCGTGCGCTGGGCGAGGCCGACCCAGGGCAACTTCAAGGGCAAGACGCCGACGTCAGTAGCGCAGGTGCTTCAGCCTGGCGATGTGATCTATGCCGATCCGCTCTACAGCAAGGAAGGACAACCGGTCGAAGGCCAGTATCGCCTGCGACAGATTCCCGAAGTCTCGGGCGCGATGGTGGTGATGGACCCCTGGACCGGCCGCGTGCTCGCGATGGTCGGCGGCTTCTCGTTCGACCAGAGCCAGTTCAACCGCGCCACCCAGGCCTACCGGCAGCCCGGCTCGTCGTTCAAGCCGATCGTCTATTCGGCCGCGCTCGACAACGGCTATACACCGTCGACGGTCGTGCTCGATGCGCCGATCGAAATCGACCAGGGCCAGGGCGCAGGTGTCTGGCGGCCTGAAAACTTCGATGCCGGCAAGTATATGGGGCCAATGACCTTGCGCAATGCGCTGCGGCTGTCGCGCAACACGGTGACGGTGCGGCTTGCCCAGGACATCGGCATGCCCTTGATTGGCGAATATGCCCGACGCTTCGGCGTCTATGACGAGTTGCCCAATTACCTGTCCTACTCACTGGGCGCCGGTGAAACCACGGCGATGCGCATGGTCACGGCCTATTCGATGCTCGCCAATGGCGGCCGTCGTGTGAAGCCGACGTTGATCGACCGCATCCAGGACCGCTACGGCCACACCATCTTCAAGCACGACCAGCGCGAATGCCGCGGCTGCGATGCGCCCAGCGGCTGGAAGAATCAGCCCGAGCCGCAGCTGATCGACCGTCGCGAGCAGGTGCTCGATGCCATGACCGCCTATCAGATCACCGAGCTGATGGAAGGCGTGGTGCAGGCCGGTACCGCGACAGTCGTCCGGGAGGTCGGCAAGCCGATCGCCGGCAAGACCGGAACCACCAACGAGGCCAAGGACGCTTGGTTCGTCGGCTTCTCGCCCGATGTCGCTGTCGCTATCTACATGGGCTACGACAAGCCGCGTCCGCTCGGCCGAGGCAATGCGGCGACCGGCGGCCATCTCTCGGCGCCGATCGCGCGCGATTTCTTCAAGCTCGCGCTCGCCGACAAGCCGGCGGTGCCGTTCAAGGTGCCGGCGGGCATCAAGCTGGTCCGCGTCGTTGCCAAGACCGGCATGCGCGCCGGTCCCGGCGAGACCGGTGGAACCATCCTGGAGGCCTTCAAGCCGGGCACGGCGCCGCCGGATAATTACTCCGTTATCGGCGTTGCCGACGCCGACGGGCGTGGTGGCGTGTCGCCGCCGCAGCAGGCGCCGGACTCCGGCTTCTTCATGCGGCCCGGCACCGGCGGGCTCTACTAGGCCAGCGGATAAGACGGACGATCGCAGCTCCGGCGGTTGCGCTTTGCAGCCGCCGCCGCTACATCCCGGTCTCAATTGTGCGCGGAACCAGTTCCGCGAAACCAGAGAACGACATGCGCCCCGAAATCGAGCGGTTGGTAGAAGAGATCAAGCAGTCAGTCGGGCTGCTGAGGAGGCATCTTTGACGTCGAGAAATCGACGGCGCGCCTCGCTGAGCTGAACAAGCTCGCAGAAGATCCCAACCTCTGGAACGATCCCCAGAAAGCCCAGAAATTGATGCAGGAGCGGACCTCGCTGGAGGACTCGCTCTCGGGCATCGGCAAGGTCGAGCAGGAGCTCGAAGACGATATCGGCATGATCGAGCTCGGCGAGGCCGAGGGCGATGACGGCGTCGTGGCCGAAGCCGAAGCTGCGCTGAAGAACCTGAAGAAGGAAGTCGCGCGGCGCGAGCTTGAAGCGTTGCTCTCGGGCGAGGCCGACCGCTTCGATTCCTATCTCGAAGTCCATGCCGGGGCCGGTGGCACCGAGAGCCAGGACTGGGCGCAGATGCTGCTGCGCATGTATACGCGCTGGGCCGAGAATCACGGCTTCAAGGTCGAGTATCTCGAAGAGTCCGAAGGCGAAGAGGCCGGCATCAAGTCCGCGACCATCCAGGTCTCCGGCCACAATGCCTATGGCTGGTTGAAGACGGAAGCCGGCGTGCATCGCCTCGTGCGTATCTCGCCGTTCGATTCCAACGCGCGGCGCCACACCTCGTTTTCGAGTGTGCAGGTCTTCCCCGTCATCGATGACAGCATCAAGATCGACATCAAGGAATCCGACGTCCGCACGGACACGATGCGGTCGGGCGGCGCCGGCGGCCAGCACGTCAACAAGACCGAATCCGCGGTGCGCCTGACGCATATCCCGACCGGCGTCGCGGTGGTCTGCCAGGCCGGCCGCTCCCAGCACAAGAACCGGGCGCAGGCCTGGGACATGCTGCGCGCGCGCCTCTACGAGATCGAGCTGAAGAAGCGCGAGGAGAAGGCCGCGGCCGACCAGGCCGCCAAGACCGACATCGGCTGGGGCCATCAGATCCGCTCCTATGTGCTGCAGCCCTACCAGATGGTGAAGGATCTGCGCACCGGCGTGCAGACCTCCGACACGTCGGGCGTGCTCAATGGCGAGCTCGACGAGTTCATGGCCGCGACGCTGGCGCAGCGCGCCTTCGGCACCACTGCAGGCGATGTCGAGGACGTGGATTAGCGATGACCCGCGTGGCCTTCATCGGGCTTGGGCGGATGGGCCATGGCATGGCCGGCCGCTATCTCGACGCCGGCTTCACGGTCACGCTGTGGAACCGCAGCAAGGCCAAAGCGGAAGACCTGATCGCGCGCGGCGCAAAGTGGGCGACCTCGCCTGAGGATGCCGCGATCGACGCCGATGCCGTGGTGACCATGGTCGCCGACGACGAAGCCTCGCGCGTGGTCTGGCTCGGCCCCAATGGCGCCGCCAAGGCCGCGAAGGCGGGCACCATCGCCATCGAGTGCTCCACCGTTTCCTATGACCACGCGCGCGAGATGGGCCGTGAGCTCGATGCGCGTGGCCTGATCTATATCGATTGTCCCGTGACGGGATTGCCGGATGCGGCAGCGGCCGGAAAGCTGACGCTGCTGGTTGGCGCCGACCCGGCCGACCTCGAGCGCGCGCGGCCTTTCCTCGAACCGATCGGCTCGACCGTCAGGCATTTCGGTGCGGTCGGCTCCGGCACGGTCTACAAGCTGATCAACAATCTGATGGGCGCGATCCAGATCGCCGGCCTTGCCGAGGGCCTCGCCATCGCCGAGCAGGCCGGGCTCGATATGACGCTGGTGCTGGAGTCGATCCAGGCGGGCGTTGCCGCGAGCCCGCAGGTTCAGCGCCACTCCAAGCGCATGGTCGCCCGCGATTTCAGCGGCGCGACGTTCACGACCGCGCTGCGGCACAAGGATGCCGCCTATGCCGTGAAGCTGGCCGAGAGCTTGCTCGCGGGCAAGCCACTGGTCTCGCGGGCTGCGGTCGATGCTTACGCGCAGGCGAAGGCCGCAATGCCCGACGACGACGAAGGCAGGATGATCGAGCTGGTATCGCGGCCGAAGCAGCCGTCTTAACGCTGGCGCAGACCAGTTGCGTTTGCCGCTGATGACTTGGAATTGCAGACTTCAACGGAAATCGGGTGGCAGGATGTTGTCCTAGGCGAGCAAGCTCGCCCCGCCGAGGTGAAACCTATGTCTCCGAACGACCACCGGATCGACGCGCGGGACTGGTCGCTGCTTGCCGTCCTCTCGATCCTCTGGGGTGGCTCGTTCTTCTTCAACGGCGCCGCGCTGCGAGAATTGCCGCCCCTGACGCTGGTGTTCCTGCGTGTCGTCCTCGGCGCGGCCATGCTGCTGCCGCTTCTGCGCATGCAGGGGATCGGCTTTCCCAAGGGCGTCGCCGGCTGGACAACGTTTGTCGCGATCGGGTTGCTCAACAACGTCATCCCGTTCTCGTTGATCGCGATCGGGCAGACCCTCGTTCCGAGCGGGCTGGCGTCGATCCTGAATGCGACCACGCCGCTGTTCACGGTGCTGGTGATGGCCGCTGCGGGCGAAGAAACCTTGCAGGCGCGGCGGGTGGCTGGCGTGGCGCTGGGCATCGCCGGCGTGATCATCCTGCGGGGATCGGGAATCGAGACGCGAAGCGGGCAAGGGATCGGCATCCTGCTCTGTCTTGGGGGCGCGCTGAGCTATGGCTTTGCGGCGCTTGCCGCGCGCAGGCTGCTGAAGGACTCAGCCCCGCTCGGCACGGCGGCATTTCAACTGATGGCGTCAACGGTGATGATGGCGATCGTCGCAGGTGTCGTGGAGCAGCCCTGGCGGCAACCGATGCCGGGCCTTGCGACTTGGCTAGCGGTGCTCGGCCTCGCCGCGCTCTCGACCGCGCTTGCCTACATCGTCTTCTTTCAGATCATACGACGCTCAGGCGCAACAAACGTCATGCTGGTGACGCTGCTCATCCCCGTCACCGCCATCCTGCTGGGATGGCTCGTGCTGGGTGAGCCGATGTCCATGCACGAGATAGGCGGCGCAATCATCATCGGCAGCGCCTTGATCGTGATCGACGGACGGGCTCTGCGAGTGTTGCAGCGCGTCGGGTAAGTTCCCGATCCGATCGTTTCACTTCGCGGAAAATCCTGCCGCTTGCCAGCAGCCGGCCACCTTGCGACACTCTCGCAAAACAAGAACGATAAAATCCAGGGAGAGACCAATGCCGGGTCGTCGCGAACACCTCGCTGCCCTCGCCATGCTCGTTGCCGGCGTACTCGTCGCGACGCCGGCTTTGGCGCAGAAGACATACGGTCCCGGCGCCAGCGACACCGAAATCAAGATCGGCAACATCATGCCCTACAGCGGGCCGGCGTCGTCCTATGGCGTGATCGGCAGGACCGAGGCGGCGTTCTTCCGGATGATCAACGATCAGGGCGGCATCAACGGGCGCAAGATCAACTTCATCAGCTATGACGATGCCTATTCGCCGCCGAAGGCGATCGAGCAGGCGCGCAAGCTGGTCGAGAGCGACGAGGTGCTGCTGATCTTCCAGGCGCTCGGCACGCCCTCGAACTCTGCGATCATGAAGTACATGAACGCCAAGAAAGTGCCGCAGCTCTTCGTTGCCTCCGGCGGCACCAAGTTTGGCGACCCGAAGAATTTTCCGTGGACGATGGGATTCCAGCCCAACTACCAGAGCGAGGGGCGGATCTACGCAAAATACATCCTCGACAATTTCCCTGATGGCAAGATTGCGGTGTTCTGGCAGAACGACGACGCCGGCAAGGATCAGTTCAAGGGCTTGAAAGATGGCCTTGGCGACAAGGCTGGCATGATCATCGCCGACAAATCCTATGAGGTCAGCGATCCCTCGATCGACTCGCAGATTGTCGCGCTGCACGATTCCGGCGCCGACATCTTCTTCTCATGGGCCGCGCCGAAGGGCTCGGCGCAGGCGATCCGTAAAGTCGGTGAGCTCGGCTGGAAGCCCAAATTCTTCCTGGCCAACACCGCAACGTCGATCGCCTCGGTGCTCAAGCCCGCCGGGCTCGAATATGCCAAGGACATCATCTCGACGGCCTATCTGAAAGATCCGACCGATCCGACCTGGGACAAGGATCCGGCGGTGATCGCGTGGCGGGGGTTCATGGACAAGTATTATCCTGATGGCGACAAGACCAACGCCAACAACCTCTATGGCTACGTGCAGGCCGAGGCGATGGCGCAGGTCCTGAGGCAGTGCGGCGACAATCTCACGCGCGACAACGTCATGAAGCAAGCGGCCAGCCTGAAGAACTTTCACACCGACCTGATGCTGCCGGGCATCATGGTCAACACCTCACCCGATGACTATTTCCCGATCGAGCAGATGCAGCTGATGCGCTTCAACGGACAGGCCTGGGAGCTGTTCGGCGACGTCATCACCGGCGAGGTCGGCCACGAGCACAGCCAGTAATCAGAGGTGGGCGGCGCGAAGGGCCGACGTGCGGGGCCTAGCCGGCGCTGAGCCGCACACCGGCACGCAAAAACTTCTGCGGATCGACGGCTTCGCCGTCGATGCGGGTCTCGTAGTGCAGATGCGGACCGGTTGAACGACCGGTGGAGCCGACGAGGCCGATGACCTGGCCGATCCTCACGATCTCGCCGACCTTGACGTTGATCTCGGAGAGGTGGCCGTAACGGGTCGACAGACCGTTGCCGTGATCGACCTCGACCATGCGGCCGTAACCACCGGACCAGCCGGCCGAGACCACCTTGCCGTTGGCGGTGACGCGCGCGGGATCGCCGGTCGCGGCGCGGAAGTCGAGACCGGTGTGCATCGCCGGCCGGCCGAGGAAGGGGTCGCTGCGCACGCCGAAGCCGGACGTGAATTCGACCTCGCCGACAACAGGCTTGCGATAGGGCACCTGCGCCAGCGTACGATTGAGCCGGTCCAATTCGGCGCGGGTGACGTTGATGCGATAGAGCTGCTTCTCGAAGGGGCCCGCGTTCGCCGTGAGCTTCACCGGCACGAACGGGCCACCCATCGGCGCGCGCGGCACCGCGGCCTCGATGCTGGCGAGGTTCAGGCCGAGGTCGCTGACAACGCCGCGCATCCGCCGCATCCGCGAATCCATGCCTTCCTCGACGGCGTTGAGCGCCGCGACCTGGCGGCGCTCGACCTGATCGAGCGCGTTCGTGAGCCGGACCAGGACATTGTCAAAACCCTGGTTCTTGGCGAATTGATTGACCGGCGGGGCGATCACGGCAGGTGCGCGCGATTCGAGCCGCGCCTCTCGGTCAGGCGGCGCCACGAAGATCACGGTGTCGCTGATCGGCGACGGTTTGGGCGTGCCCTGGGTCGTCTGGTTCGCCTCGCCACGCTGCGGCGCCGCGCGCGGGATCGATCCGGTCACGTCGGGCATGGCGCCGAGCGCCGTGGCCCGGGACTCCAGCGCCGTCTGGCGCTTCATGATCTGGTCGAGCTTCTGGTCGAACTGTTCCTGGTCGAGCAGTTGCCGGCTGGTGGCGCGATCGACCTTGGCGCGCAGCTCGGCGATGCGGTCTTCATAGGCGTACTGCATCTCGGCCTGGCGGGCGATCAGCCGTGTCAGCACGTCGTCGCGAAAAGCGAAATAGGTGGCGGTTGCCGCCGACCAGAGCCCGAGCAGAACGACGGTGCCGACCACGATCCAAAACACCACGGGCCCGAGGCGAACCTGCTTGCCGTGATGTTGGATGGTGTAGGCGTCGTCGGTATCGGAGAGGGGAATCGCTGCAGCTACTGCCGGAGCAGGGCGGCGGTGAAAGGACCGTCCGTGGTCGTGCGGATGATGCTGGGGGTACTGCGAATATTGGGCAGAACTTTTCGACATCGGCACTCCCGCGCCGGTCGGAACGGTTCCTTGCGGCCTCAAATTGCCGAGCAATCTGGGCCGGTCATGGTTAATTTTCCGGAAACGGGAACGCTCGATTTTAACGGGCTGGTTAAAGACTTCTTGCCGCAGCCAGCACCTCGTCGGCATGGCCGTCGACCCGCACATTGCGCCAGATCCTGGCCACCTTGCCGTCGCTCCCGATCAGCACCGTGGTGCGAAGAATCCCGAGGAAGGTCTTGCCATACATGGACTTTTCGCCCCAGGCGCCATAGGCCTGCAGCATCTCATGGTGTTCGTCCGAGATCAGCGGGATACCGAGACCGTGCTTGTCGCGGAATTTCTCCTGGGCCTTTAGCGGATCGGCCGAAATGCCCAGCACCGCGGTGCCGGCGGCCGCGAAGTCACCCTTGAGCCGTGTGAAGTCGATCGCCTCGCGGGTGCAGCCCGGCGTGTCGGCGCGGGGGTAGAAGAACAGGACAAGCTTCTGGTCGGCGTAATCCGACAGTGTGACGACGTTGCCACCGTCGCGAGGGAGGCGGAACGCCGGGGCCTTCTGGCCCTCGGCCAAAGCGGATTTGGCGCCGGGCGCCGTAGCCGCGGGCTTGGAGGCCTTTTCAGAAGATTTTAACCGTTTCGATGCGGCCTTATGCGATGCTGATTTTGCGCCCGTCCTGGTTGATGTGCCGGCCGATACCGGCTGTGTCTTTGCGCTGCGCGTTTGAGTCGTTGCCCGCGTTTTCACGGGCTTCTTTTTAGCGGTCAAACTGCCGGAGGGCGTTTTGGACGATTTCTTTCGGGATTTCTTGGACATACGCCTTCCTTTCGTCGCTTTCGGCGGGTCAACCAAAGCGGTATTGCAGCTCTCGTCCGGTGTGCCGGATTCGCGCCCTCGGCTGGGCAATTTTGGCGGCGCCGGAGTATGGTTACAAGGAATTCCACGCACCACCCCACTGCTCGTTGAACGCGCTCCCGGGGCGAAATGACGAACAGCAGGAACATCAGAGGTATGGCGGCAATGCCGGGGCGGGGAGCGTCTATACCCGTCGATGGCTGCGGTCCCGGCGGCGCTCAATCCTACGACGGGCGCCTGTATCGAGAGGCAATGGCAAGGAATACGTCGCCCCAGGATCACACCCAGGATCACAATCGGGACTTCGATCGACACGCCGGCCATCACGAGCAGCCGGATTGGGACGAGGCCGACTGGGATCAGGACCAGGAGGAGGAGGCGGGCCACCGCGCACGCCGCCTGTTGTCGGGTTCCAACTCGCGCTTCCAGATCGGTAACGGCGCCTCGGCGTTTCGCCGGATACTGCCGAGCGGACGCTGGCTTCGCCGGATGTCCGTCGTCCTCGGCTCCTTGATCGTCATCTTCGTCGGCTGCTTTGGCGCGCTGTGGTGGCGGCTTGGCGCCGGCCCCATCAATCTCGACGTGGCAACGCCATGGCTCGCCGCCGCAATCGAGGACAATATCGGCCACGGCAACACCGTGGAGGTCGGCGGCACCCAGATCGAACGGACCGGGCGCGTCGGGATCGCCGTGCGCATCCGCGACATCATCGTTCGTGATCATGACCATGCCATCGTCGCCAGCGCGCCGAAGGCCGAAGTGAGGCTGTCGGGAACAGCTCTTCTCACCGGTCGCCTGCGCGCCGAAAGCCTCAACCTGGTCGATGCAGAACTCGCGATCCGGATCGCGCCCGACGGCACCGTCACGGTCTCCGCCGGCGACACCGCCAAGCCGCTCGCGACCGGCGTCGCGTCCAAGAAGGAAGCGGGGCTGCCGCCGACCTTCCCCCGCAACGGCGTGCCGCCGCCGCCTTTCGGGATGGCGCCTGCAACGCCGGACGCATCCCAGGCCGCGCCCCAACCCGCCGCGCAAAGCGGCATTCTTCAGGGGCTCGACTGGCTCGACAGCCTGAGCATGACCGGCCTCGACGGCCAGAACCTCAACGAGATCGGTCTCAAGAACGGCAATCTGATCGTCGACGACCAGCAGCGCGGCGGCAAATGGACGTTTGAGAACATCACGCTCAGCCTGCGCCGGCCGAGCCAGGGCGGTGTGGCGCTCAGCCTCGGCGAAGAGGGCGCGCATCCGTGGTCGCTGCGCGCCACGATCGGACCCAGCGAGAATGGGGTGCGTTCGGTCGATATCCGCGCCGACAAGGTCTCGACCTCGAACATCCTGCTCGCGCTGCGCGTCAAGGACCTGACCTATACGGCCGACCTGCCGCTGACCGGCGAGCTGAAAGGCGAGCTCGGCCGCGACGGCGTGCCGACATTCTTCCGCGGCAAGGTCAGCATCGGCGCGGGCAACATCATCGACACCGACACGCCCGATTATCCGATGGCGATCGACCAGGCCGAGATCAACATCGAATGGGATGCCAATCGACGGGTGCTGGTCGCGCCGTTCAAGATCCTTTCGGGCGCGAACCGTCTGACGCTGCTGGCCCATCTTGAGCCGCCCAACGGCACCGTGAACGATTGGCAGCTCGGCTTCAGCGGTGGTTCGATCCTGCTCGGCGGCATCGACAACGAGCCGCCGCTCGTCTTCAACCGCATCGCGATCGGCTTCCGCTTCGATACCGACCACAAGCGCATGCTGCTGACGCAGGCCGATATCAGCAACGGCGAGATCGGCGTCGCCGGCACCGGTGCGATCGACTATTCCGGCGAACCGCGCCTGACGCTCGGCTTTGCGGGAACGCCGATGTCGGCCTCCGCCTTGAAGCGGATGTGGCCGACGCTGGTGGTGCCTGAATTGCGCCAATGGGTGATCGAGCGGATCGAGCGCGGCACGCTCCAGCGCATCGAGGTCGGCGTCAACTCGCCGACACGTAACCTGCCGCGCAAGGGACCGCCGATTCCCGACGACGGCCTCTCGGTCAACATCGTGGCCAGCGGCGTCGCGGTCCGGCCCGTCGACGGCATGCCCGTCGTGCACGACGCCGACCTCAGGGCGCATGTGACCGGACGCACGGCCACGGTGAATATCGGCCAGGGCATTGCCGACACGCCCGCGGGCCGCAAGATCACGATCTCCGATTTCACCTTCGAGGTGCCTGACATGGCGCCAAAGCCGTCGCCCTCGCGGACGCGCTTCCGCGTCGAAGGTCCGGTGCCGGCGGCGGCCGAAATGCTGTCCAATGACCGGCTGAGCGATCTGTCGTCGACCGTCGTCGACCCCAACACCAGCAAGGGCACGTTCACGGCGAATATCCAGCTCGGCCTGCCGGTCAAGGGCGAGCTGACCAAGGCGGACACCACCTACGCCGTCACCGCCGATCTCAACGGCTTCAGCGCCGAAAAGCTGGTGATGAACCAGAAGCTCGAGGCCAACAATCTCAGGATCGTCGCCAATAACGGGGGGTACCAGGTCAAGGGCGACGTCAAGATCAACGGGCAGGCGGCCGCGCTCGATTATCGCAAGGCGACCGATGGCGATGCCGACGTCAAGCTGCAGACGACGCTGGACGATGCCAGCCGCGCACGCCTCGGCTTCGACCTCAGTCCTGCCGTCAGCGGCTCGGTGCCGGTCAAGGTGTCGGGCAAGATTGCCGGCAGTCCCGACGCAACGACCAAGCTCGGCATCGAGGCCGACCTCACCTCGGTCAAGCTCGACAACATCCTCCCAGGCTGGGTCAAGCTGCCGGGTAAGGCGAGCAAGGCCACGTTCAAGGTGGTGCCGACGGCGCAATCGACGCGGCTCGAGGACATCGTCATCGAGGGCGGCGGCGCCTCGATCAAGGGCTCGCTCGAAGTCGACCCCAACGGCGACCTCATGAATGCGAACTTCCCGGTCTACTCGCCATCCGACGGCGACAAGACGTCGCTCAAGGTGGAGCGCGGTCAGGACGGCGTGGTCAGGGGCACCATGCGCGGCGATGTGTTCGACGGCCGCGGCTTCCTGAAGTCGGCGATCTCGGGTACTTCCAAGGACGACGGCAAGAGCAAGCTGAAGAACATCGACTACGACATCGATGTGAAGCTTGGCACGGTCGCCGGGTTCAACGGCGAGACGATGCGCAGCGTCGATGCCAAGATGTCGAAGCGCGCCGGGGCGATCAAGGCATTCACGCTGAGCGGCAGGATCGGCCAAAACACCCCGGTGGCAGCGGATCTGCGCGGCGGGCGCGCGCAAGGCAGCCGCGAGGTGATCTATCTGCAGACCAATGATGCGGGATCGCTACTGAAGTTCACTGACACCTACACCAAGGCGGTCGGCGGCCAGATGGTGGTAGCGATGGAGCCGCCGACATCGGAGCCCAATACCTCGCGCGAGGGCCTTATCAACGTGCGCGACTTCACGGTGAAGGGCGAGGCGCAGCTCGAGCGGGTTGCGGCTGGTTCGCCCAACGGGACCGGGAACGGCGTTTCCTTCAGTGCATTGCGCGCCGAGTTCACGCGGCAGAACGGCGCGCTCACGGTTCGTGACGGCGTGGTCAAGGGGCCGATGATCGGCGCCACGATCGAAGGCTCGATCGACTATCCCGGCAACCAGGTTTGCATGAGCGGTACCTTTGTGCCGATGTACGGGTTGAACAACATGTTCGGACAGATTCCGGTACTCGGGTTGTTCCTGGGTGGTGGCAACAACGAGGGACTGATCGGCGTGACCTACGAGGTCATCGGCACCCCGGCTGCGCCCGTGATGCGCGTCAACCCGATCTCGGCAATATTTCCCGGCGTGACTCGGAAGATCATGGAGTTCAATACCGGTAAGCAGAACTCGCCGTTCGACGATCAGCTGCCGGCGGCGCAGGCGGGCGACAGCCCGACGGGATCATCGCGGCCACTGTCGAGCGGTTGCAGCCTCGCGCGGCGTTAGCGCATGATCCGGAAAAGTGCGAAGCGGTTTTCCGAAAAAGATCATGCTCAAAAATGACCTAAAGCGCGATGACGATTCATCCTAATCTCATCGCGCTTTAGCGCGAAACCTGACTGCCGCAGCCCTGGCGCGATCAGCAATGAGCCGCTTCGTTCACCGCATCATCATGTTCGCGCTGCTCGTGGCAGTGCTGGTCCTGATCTGGAACGTGCTGGGCACGCGATAAAAAAGCGGCGCCGCGATTGTCGTGGGCGCCGCCTCTTTTCGTTGATCGAGGACGCCTTAGCGTCGCGCGAAGGCGCCGCCGGTCGCCTCGCTCTCTTTGCCCACCAGTGCATCGACGCTGACCACGCCGCCACCGGCGGCCGCGAGGTAGAGGCAAGCGAAGCAGAACAGAATCGCCGCGGTACCGCCGTTGAGCAGCGGCAGGAACACCGGCGGGCCTTCCTTCGAGATGTGGAAGACGTGACCGAGGAAATAGGCGAAGGCCATTTCACCGGAGAGGATGAAGGCCGAGAGGCGGGTGAACAGTCCGATCATCAGGGCTGCGCCAAGCACGAGCTCAATCAGGCCGGCCGTCCAGATCAGCGGCGGCGGATTGGCGAACATGGCCACCTGCGGGATGTGGAAGAGCTTGGTCATGCCGTACTGGAACAACAGCAGTCCGGTGATGAAGCGAAACAGGCTCAAGAGAACCGGTTGATAGCGAGAGAGATAAGGAAAGTTCATTGGTTTGTGCCCTCCATCCAATGCTGCGACTAGGACCGCATTCGGTACCGCCTCGCAAGCTGCGCCAGGTCAATTCACGCTGACATTTTCGTCATGACGGACAAAACACCGCAGGCTGGGGTTTCAGCCGCGAGGTGCCTGCATTTTCTTGGCGTCTACGCGCACGGCCGCCCGTAGTTCCCCGGTGACACGAATGAGTGCAGGTTACCGTCAGGAAACCTAGCGCCGCAAGGCCGGCACAATCAGAAATGGAATCATCCCCAGCACGACGCTCGCAAGTGCGAAAACGAGCAGCGCGTTGTAGCCATGGGTGGCGTCGTGGATCAGGCCGCCGCTCCAGGAGCCGAAGGCCGATCCGAGCCCGCTGCCGATCGAGATGGTGCCGTAGATGGTGCCGACCCGTTTGCCCTGGAAGATCCGCATCGCAGTCGCGCTGATCAGTGGGCCGCGCGAGCCCATCATGCTGCCGAAGCAGACGACGAAGCCGGTGAGCAGGAAGATGTTCGGCGAATACTGCAACAGCCAGAGCAGGATGATGCCGAGGATCGAGATCGCGTAGCTCAGCAGCACGGACGGCCGGCGCCCGATCAGGCCGTCGAGCGCGGAGA
Source organism: Bradyrhizobium sp. CCBAU 51745 (assembly GCF_028128715.1). Classification (NCBI taxonomy): domain Bacteria; kingdom Pseudomonadati; phylum Pseudomonadota; class Alphaproteobacteria; order Hyphomicrobiales; family Nitrobacteraceae; genus Bradyrhizobium; species Bradyrhizobium sp. CCBAU 51745. Next base: position 203,275 of record NZ_LBJP01000008.1, read on the forward strand.
CACCCAGCATGCCGAACACCAGCACGACGCCGGAGAAGCCCCAGGCGGTCGCGGCCTGCAGCGGCGGGAAGCCGGCGTCGATCAGATAGGCCACGATCTGGGCCGCGATCGCGTACATGCCGACGGCGGTGAAGAAGAAGGTCGAGAACAGCGCCCAGAAAGCGTGGTGGCGCATCGCGCCGAGGAGTGTCCAGCCGTTGTCGACGAAATCGGGATCGGTCCTCTTCACGACATGCGGCGAGCCCGCGGCGAACAGCCGCCATGGCAGCAGCAGCAGCGGCACCAGCAGCCCCAATGCCGCAAAGCCGAACAGCTGGTAGGTGTCGCGCCAGCCGATGTGATCGATCAGGAGCTGCGAGGCCGGCAACAGCGCCAGCACGCCGCCGCCCATCGCCGAATACACCACGGACATCGCGGTCGGCAGCCGTGGTCCAAACCAGCGGCCGAGCAGGATCGAGTTCGGCACGATGCCGATGAAGGCAACGCCAATGCCGACGCAGAGGCCGATCGAGAGCTGGAATTGCCAGAGATGCTGGGCGTGCGCCGCGATCAGGAACGCCGCGCCGAGCAGCAGAAGTCCGAGCGCATAGACGATGCGTGGTCCCGAGTGATCGAACAGCCGTCCGACGAAGGGGGCGGTGAGGCCGCTGGCGAGCCAGGTGAGGGAATAGACCGAAACGATCTGCGCGCGATCCCAGCCAAAACTCTCCGAGATCGGCTTGAGGAACACCGTAAAACTGTCGCCGAGCCCGCGCCCGAGGACGGCCAGCGTGAAGCAGAGCGCCAGCACGGTGAGTGCGATGCGCACGGCGCCTTCCGGCGCCGCCGCGACGCCACCCTTGCTCGCCTTCGCCGACGTTTCCTTGGGCGCCTTCTGATCCATTGCCATCAGGGAGCGCGCATCCGCGCGCCCTGACAAGCATCAAAAGCTCATACGCCTATGCAGGCCTGAGGAGGACGTGCTTCTTCTTGCCGAAGGACAGCTTGATCACGCCTTCAGGCGTCAGATGGCCTGCCAACAGCGTCATTTTTTCGTCGGTGACTGCGACGTCGTTGACGCGCAGGCCACCCCCCTTGATCTGGCGCCGCGCTTCGCCATTGGAAGCAACGAGCCCTGCCTTGACGAAGGCGTTGAGCACACCGAGGCCGGACTCCAGCTCACCACGCGGAATTTCCACTGTCGGCAGGCTTTCGGCGAGTGTGCCTTCCTCGAAGGTGCGGCGCGCGGTTTCGGCCGCTTCATTGGCGGCATCGCGGCCGTGCAGCAGCGCGGTCGCTTCGGTCGCGAGCACCTTCTTGGCCTCATTGATCTCGGAGCCGCCGAGCGCCTCGAGCTTCTTGATCTCGGCCATCGGCAGTGTCGTGAACAGCTTGAGGAATTTGCCGACGTCGGCATCCTCTGTGTTGCGCCAGTACTGCCAGAAGTCATAGGGCGAGAACTGGTCGGCGTTGAGCCATACCGCGCCTTGCGCGGTCTTGCCCATCTTGGCGCCCGACGCGGTGGTCAGCAGCGGAGTGGTCAACGCGAACAGCTGATGCGTGCCCATGCGGCGGCCGAGATCGACGCCCATGATGATGTTGCCCCACTGATCCGAGCCGCCCATCTGCAATTTGCATCCCGTCCGCTTGGCGAGCTCGACGAAGTCATAGGCCTGGCAGACCATGTAATTGAACTCGATGAAGCTCATCTCCTGCTCGCGCTCGAGGCGCAGGCGCACGGAGTCCATGGTCAGCATGCGGTTGACCGAGAAATGCCGGCCGACGTCGCGCAGCATCTCGATCCAGTTGAGCTTGGTCAGCCACTCTGCATTGTCGAGCATGATGGCGTCGCTCTTGCCATCGCCGTATTTCAGCACCTTTGCGAATACGCCGCGGATCGATTCCTTGTTGGCCTCGATCTCGGCAATGGTGCGGATCGCGCGGGTCTCGTCCTTGCCGGAGGGATCGCCGACCATGGTGGTGCCGCCGCCCATCAGCGTGATCGGCTTGTTGCCGGACTGCTGCAGCCAGTGCAGCATCATCATGGTCAGGTAGTTGCCGATGTGCAGCGAGGGGGCGGTGCAATCGTAGCCGACATAGGCGGTCGCCTCGCCCTTGGCGGCGAGCGCGTCCAGCCCCTCGAAATCGGAGCATTGGTGGATGAATCCACGTTCCTGCAGGGTATTGAGGAAATCCGATTTAAATGCAGTCATCTGTCGGCATGCCCAACAATTCTTGGTTTACTGTTTTGGGAGCAATTTAAGGGTCTACCTGGGAACTCGATTGCTGCCCGCCATTTGGCGCTGTGGCATTATAAGATGTGCCCCTCTGGCACAAGATCGGCATCCCGGAGGGGATGTTTGAGGACGCTGATCCCATGATGTTGACGGCACTCGGTTTGATGAGCGGCACCTCGCTGGATGGGGTGGACGTCGCGCTGATCGAAACCGATGGAAGGCAGGTGAAGGCGTTCGGGCCCTCCGGCTACCGGCCCTACAACCCGGCAGAGCGTAATTTGCTGCGCCAGGCGCTGAGCGAGGCGGTGAACCTGCCGCAACGCGATGCCCGGCCGGGTATTCTGGCCCAGGCCGAGCGGGTGGTGACGCGCGCCCATGCCGAGGCGGTCGCCGCCTTCGTCGCTCAGAACCGGATGAGGCCTGAGGACGTCGACATCGTCGGCTTCCACGGCCAGACCGTGCTGCACCGGCCCGAGAAGCGGCTGACGGTGCAGATCGGCGATGCGCCGGCGCTGGCCAAGGCCATCCATATCCCCGTCATGCACGACTTCCGTGCCGCCGACGTCGAGGCTGGCGGGCAGGGGGCGCCGCTCGTGCCGGTCTATCACCGGGCGCTGACGCAATCGTTGGCGCGCGAGGGGCCGATCGTCGTGGTCAATATCGGCGGTGTCTCCAACATCACCTATATCGACGGCAACGACACGCTGATCGCCTGCGACACCGGGCCCGGCAACGCGCTGCTCGACGATTTCATGTACCGCATCATGAACCAGGCGTTCGATGCGGAGGGCAAGTTCGCGGCGCTCGGCAAGGCGGATGAAGCCTGGATCGCGCGCGCGCTGGAGCTGCCGTTCTTCACGCTGCCGCCGCCGAAATCGCTCGACCGCAACGATTTCGTGGCGTTGAAGCTTGGCGATGTGCTGCCTGCCGATGGTGCTGCGACGCTCACTGCCTTCACCGCTGCGGCGATCGCGCGGGTCGTGCCGCTGCTGCCCAAGCCGCCGAAAAGCTGGATCGTTGCCGGTGGCGGTGCCCGCAACCTCACCATGCTCCGGATGCTGCGCGAGCGGCTGGCGCCCGCCACCGTCGAGGCCGCCGAGACGCTCGGCTGGGCGTCTGATGCCATCGAAGCCCAGGCCTTCGGCTTCCTCGCCGCACGCGGCCTGAAGGGTCTGCCGCTGTCCTATCCGGCCACCACAGGCGTGCCGATGCCGATGACCGGCGGGGTGATCGCGCGGCCGTGAGATCACGGGTGATTGATGCAACAGCATCGATCTTGACGGATAAATGCAAGTGCATCTATATTGGATGCAGTTGCATCGAATCGTCGGGATCGCACCATGTCCGCCTCACTCAAGCTGATCAGCCACAAGCTTTGTCCTTACGTGCAGCGCGCGGTGATCGCGTTGAAAGAGAAGGGCGTGCCGTTCGAGCGGATCGACATCGATCTCGCCAACAAGCCCGAATGGTTCTTGAAGATATCGCCGCTCGGCAAGGTGCCGGTGCTGGTGGTGACGACGGACAAGGGCGAGGTCGCGCTGTTCGAGAGCAACGTGATCTGCGAATACATCGAGGAGACGCAAGGCGGCGCGAAGCTGCATCCGGCCGATCCGCTGAAACGCGCCGAGCACCGCGCCTGGATGGAGTTCGGCTCGGCGATCCTTGGCGACCTCTGGGGGCTGGAGACCACGACCGATCCCGCGACATTCGAGAGCAAGCGCCAGGCACTCGCCGCGAAATTCGCGCGTGTGGAGGCCGCCCTTGGCACAGGACCGTTCTTTGCCGGCGAAGCGTTTAGTCTGGTCGATGCGGTGTTCGCGCCGGTCTTCCGCTATTTCGATCTGTTCGACGAACTGACCGAGCACGGCATCTTCAACGATGTGCCGAAGGTGCGGGCGTGGCGAGCGGAGCTTGCAAAACGTCCAAGCGTAGGTGGTGCCGTCGGCGCGGACTATCCGCAATTGCTGCGCGCCTTCCTCGTTCGGCACGATGCTCATCTGCTCAAGCTCGCGGCCTGAGCACATGTCGCAATCTCTGGCCTGGCTGATGCTGGTGATCGCCGGCGCGCTCGATGTCGGCTGGGCGATCTCGATGAAGTACGCGGAAGGCTACACGCGCGTGGGCTGGAGCCTTGCTTCGCTCGTGCTGCTTGCGGCTTTTGTCTTTCTGCTCGGACGTGCCTTGAAGGTGCTCGAGGTCGGCGTCGCCTATTCGGTGTGGACCGGCATCGGCGCCGCCGGCACGTTCCTGATGGGCGTGGTGCTGTTCGGCGAGGCGCTCAGCGCGATGAAGCTTGTCGGTATCGTGCTGGTCCTGACGGGGATTGCCGCGCTGAAGCTGGCCTAGAGCTCCGCGGCCATCTTCGCTAGCGTTGCGACGGTGTTCATGTTGCGCGCGGTGCCGGCCTTGGCGGCGGGGATCACGAGTTTTGACGTCCCCATGCCGGCGCCGTAATGCACGTAGATCTCGCGGCCGCCAAGCCTGACCTCTTCGTCCTTCTGACTGCGAATGCCGGCGAGCGTGTCGGCGGGCGGCGCCTTGTCGAGGAAGATCGCGACTGTGCGGTTCGGCGCCATCTTTGGAAAGGGATTATTGGCCAGGACGTCTGCCATCTCGGCAGCGCTGCGCACGAGCACGCCGACCGGCGCGCCGGCGTAAGCGTGCAGACGCTTTTCCAGCGCGGCCTTGATGGCGGATTCCGATTTACGGCTGGTGAAGACCACGTTGCCGCTGGCGATGTAGGTGCGCACGGCGCCAAAGCCGAGCTCTTCGCACATCGCCTTGAGCTCGGTCATCGGCAGCTTGCCGGTGCCTCCGACATTGACCGCGCGCAGCAGGGCTACAAACGCGGTCATGTCAGAGCATGATCCGGAAAAGTGTGAAGCGGTTTTCCGAATAGATCATGCTCAACAAGAGTCTTACCGCACGTTGGCGAGGCGCATGTCGAGATAGGCCGTGATGGTTTCCATCAGCGGCTCGAGCTTGGCGTCGAAGAAGTGGTTGGCACCGGGAATGACCTGCTGGTCGATCACGATGCCCTTCTGCGTCTTCAGTTTCTCGACCAGCGTGTTGACGTCCTTCGGCGGCACCACCGCATCCTTCTCGCCATGAACGATCAGCCCCGATGAGGGGCAGGGCGCGAGGAACGAGAAGTCGTAGAGATTGGCCGGCGGCGCGATCGAGATGAAGCCCTCGACCTCGGGACGGCGCATCAGCAGTTGCATGCCGATCCAGGCGCCGAAGGAGAAGCCCGCGACCCAGCAGGCGCGCGCCTCAGGATTGATGGTCTGCGCCCAGTCGAGCGCTGCCGCCGCATCCGACAATTCACCGGTGCCATGGTCGAACGAGCCCTGGCTGCGGCCGACGCCGCGAAAGTTGAAGCGGAGCACCGAGAAGCCGCGATGCGCAAAGGCGTAGTAGCACTGGTACACGATCTGATGGTTCATCGTGCCGTGAAACTGCGGATGCGGATGCAGGATCATCGCGATCGGCGCGTTCTTCTGCTTGGCCGGGTGATAGCGGCCTTCGAGACGGCCAGCGGGGCCGGCAAAAATGACTTCGGGCATTGATGATCTCTGGATTGACTTGCTGGAAAGCGGGTCCTTGGCAATCAACCGATTGTGGCCTCATCGGCGGATGCCGACGAAAGCGCGAATGGAAGGACGAGAAGGCCGTGCGCCTTGCGGTGATGCGCAGATGGCGCGCGGTGACTTGACGGAGCGCGTTCTAACATAGGCAGCGGGGCAAAAAGCAAGCATCTTCGACATCTGCCAATCTGCTCAAGACCTTAGCGGGTCATGGCAATGCGACGTCCGGCATGGTCGGGATCGAGCAGGCAGATTGCGGAGGTTGGCATTGAGGCGGCAAGCATTTGGAATCACGATCGTTTTATCGGCTGCCGGCCGATCCGAGCGGCGATTCACACGGGCGCGGCACGGCTTCCGAGCGAGGCGACGGCGGGCCGGTAGCGGCGGCTGCCGCCAAGCGTCCTGCCGTTGTCGAAGGTGAGTTCGAAATCCCCTGACGGCTTGAAGTCCACGCCGCTGACGCGGTCGAGATTGGCAAGCCGGGTGCGGTGAACGCGCACGATGGCGAAACGGGCCAGCTCGCTTTCTGTCGCGGCAAGGGTCCCCCGGATCAGGTGCTGGGTGCCGTTGGCAAGGCTGTATTCGATGTAATTGCCGGCGGAGGCGACCCACAGGATGTCGCGCGGCGCGACCCGAATCCGGCTGGTACCGTCCCGCAGCCAGATCAGGTTCGACGACGGTTGCTCCAGCGAAGCGGCCGGATTGGACTGGGCTTCCTGCGCGGCCTTGCGCAGTTCGCGGCGGCTTTCGAACAGCCAGAGCGTTGCCCCAATCAGCAATGCTGTCACAGCATCCTTGCGGAACTCGTAGAGGACGAACGCCGGCGAAAAATGGAACTCGTAAGCGCCGCCCGCGAGCCAGAGCAGGAACTTCCGCAAGCCCACCATGCCGGCGACGTGGAGCGCCGAGAAGCCGAGCAAGGCGACTGCCGCGATTCCGATCCGCGCCGCGATGCTCGTTGTCCGGCGCATGCGCCGGACCGACAGCATCAGAATCGGCACCAGGGCCAAGATGACGACGATGCTCGTCATCTCCCAGAACAGGCGCCGGCCGATATCGGCGCTGTCGCCGCGCCAAGCCGCGTCCTGTGCGCCGGAGAGCGCATTGACGATTCCGACGATGAGCGCGATGGCGGCGATCGCAGCGAACGTCGCCCAGTCGCCGCTGATCCCGGCGCGCCAACCGCTCGTCCCTGAGGACGACGCTTCGTCCCCTCGCGTTCGGTTCTGATCCCAAACCGCCTCGACGCGCTCCGCTTCCGGCGCATTTTGGCCGTCAGCCATGGCCCCAAACCCACTGATATCGAGAGCCTAGGGAGCAGAGATCCATGTCATCATCACAGCAGGCATCAGGTTCGGAACGACGCATCGATCTGGACTGGGTACGGATTTTAGCCTTTGGGCTGTTGATCTTCTACCATGTCGGCATGCTCTACGTGTCCTGGGGATTTCACATCAAGAGCGAGCACCGGCTGACCTTTCTCGAGCCGGCCATGCTGGTCCTCAATCCCTGGCGGCTGTCGCTCTTGTTCCTCGTCTCCGGGGTCGCCAGCCGCTTTATGCTGAGCAAGGTCAGGCTCGCGGCGTTCGCCCGGGCCCGGTCGGTGCGGCTCTTGATCCCGCTGATCTTTGGCATGATCGTGATCGTGCCGCCGCAGTCGTATCTCCAGATCGCCGAGAGCTTCGGTTACCCCGAGGGGTTCGCCGACTACTACCTCCATCACTATCTGGCGTTCAGCGCGCAGTTCTGTCCGAACCCGTGCATCGTGCAGCCGACCTGGAACCACCTCTGGTTCGTGGTCTATCTCTGGGTCTACACCATGTCCCTGGCTGGCGTGCTGGCGCTGTGGCCGGCGGCCGCCGATTGGATCGGCCAGAGGCTCGCGGCCCTGCTCGCCGGGCCATGGTTGCTGGTGCTGCCGTGCCTGCTGTTCGCGGCCTGGCGGCTGTTCCTGTCGCCGATTTTCCCCTCGACGCATGCCCTGTTCGGCGACTGGTACAACCACGCCGACCATGCGACCGCGTTCTTGATCGGCTTCCTGCTCGCACGCGAGGGCGGCATCTGGCGCGACATCGAGCGGCAACGATGGGTGGCGCTGTCGCTAGCAGCCGTTTGCTTCACCGTCTTTGTTCTCGCTTACGCCGGCTTGTTCCCGCGCTCGCCGATGCTCCAGTGGATCGCCGGTTCGGCCTATGGCTGCTACCAATGGATCGCGATGATCGCCGTGCTCGGCTTTGCGCGCCGCCATTTGACCGCTGATGGCCCGGTGCGCCGCTACCTGACCGATGCGATTTTTCCCTATTACATCGTCCATCAAACCGCGATCATCATGATCGCACACGCGCTGCGCGGCAGCCGGCTGTCTGCGGCAAGCGAGGCCGCCATCGTGATAGCAGGCACGGCGCTCGCCTGTGCGGCGAGCTACGAGTTCGCGCGGCGCATCTTCTGGCTGCGTCCGTTGTTCGGTCTGCGGATGGAGCCGCGTTCCGTCGCCGGGATCGCGCGACAGCAGCCGGCCTGATGTGCGGCAGGGCCCGATTGGCGAGCGGACAAAAGGTGCTAAGAGGGCGCCATGCCGAGCCGTGTCTATCTCGACTGGAATGCGACCACACCGCTGCGCACCGAAGCGCGCGCAGCGATGCTGGCCGCCTATGAGCTGATCGGCAATCCGTCCTCGGTCCATGCCGAGGGGCGGGAAGCGCGGCGGCTGGTCGAGGAGGCGCGAGCCGCGCTGGCGACGGCGGTGGGCGCGCTGCCGCGGAATGTGATCTTTACGTCGGCTGGAACCGAGGCCAATGCTCTGGCGCTGTCGCCCGGCCTACGCGGCCGATCGGGCGAGCCGGTGCGGCGGCTTCTGATCTCTGCCGTCGAGCATGCCTCAGTGCTGGCGGGCGGCCGGTTTCCGGCTGAGAGCGTCGGCCAGATCAGGGTCACGCGATCCGGCGTCGTTGATCTCGATCACCTCCGAGAATTGCTGAATGGTGGCCCCCCAGCGCTCGTCTCGATCATGGCGGCCAACAACGAGACTGGTGCGCTTCAGCCGGTGGCCGAGGCGGCAGGGCTGGTCCACGAGGCCGGCGGTCTTCTGCATGTCGATGCGATCCAGGCGTTGGGCAAAATTGCATTCAATCTTAACGCGGTAGGCGCCGACCTTGCGGCCTTTTCTGCGCACAAGATCGGCGGGCCCAAGGGCGTGGGTGCACTGGTCGTGGCGGAAGGACTTTCCGGATTGGAACCGGTCCTGCGCGGCGGCGGGCAGGAGCTCGGCCGGCGGGCTGGAACCGAGAATGTCGCGGGGATCGCGGGCTTCGGCGCGGCGGTGAAAGCCGTCCTTCAGGCTCTGCCTGAGGATGGGGAGCGGATGGCAAGCCTCAGAGATCGCTTGGGAAATGGTCTTCACGAAATTGCCGGAGCGACGGTCTTCGCCGAAGATGTGAAGAGGTTGCCCAATACCGTCTTGTTCACTGCGCCCGGGCTGAAGGCCGAGACCGCCGTCATCGGCTTTGACCTCGAGGGCATTGCCGTATCCTCGGGTTCCGCCTGTTCCTCGGGAAAGGTCCAGCCGTCCCATGTACTTTCGGCGATGGGGTATGATGCCACCGTGGCCCAGGGAGCGGTGCGCCTTAGTCTGGGCTGGTCCACGGGACCTGAGGACATCAATAGGGCGTTAGAGGCTTGGCGAAAGCTCGGTAATACCCTACTTAGAGGCTAAGCGACGAAACACGGCTTGAACCGTTCTAAGCCCGTGCTTTCCGCACAGAAACATCGTAATAGTCGTTCGAGTTTGATCCACCGTGGTCCTTGAAACCACGAGCGGAGGATGGAATGCCAGCCGTTCAAGAGACGGTCGAGCGCGTCAAGCGCATCGACGTCGACCAGTATCGTTATGGGTTTGAGACCCTGATCGAGTCCGAGAAGGCCCCCAAGGGACTGTCGGAAGAGATCGTCAAGTTCATCTCTCAGAAGAAGAATGAACCCGCCTGGATGCTGCAGTGGCGGCTGGAGGCCTATCGCCGTTGGCTGACCATGCAGGAGCCGACCTGGGCCCGCGTCGATTACCCGAAGATCGACTTCCAGGACCTCTATTATTACGCGGCGCCGAAGCCGAAGAAGACGGTGACCTCGCTCGACGAGATCGACCCGGAGATTCTGAAGACCTACGAGAAGCTCGGCATCCCGTTGCGGGAAGTCGCCATGCTGGAAGGCGTCGAGCCCAAGGTGGGCGAGGAAGATCCGGCCAGGCGCAAGATCGCGGTCGATGCGGTGTTCGATTCGGTCTCGGTTGCGACCACGTTCAAGGCGGAGCTGAAGAAGGCCGGCGTGATCTTCATGCCGATCTCGGAAGCGATCCGCGAGCATCCTGAACTGGTGCAGAAATATCTGGGCTCGGTGGTGCCGACCTCGGACAATTTCTACGCGACGCTGAACTCGGCGGTGTTCTCCGACGGCTCGTTCGTCTACGTGCCGCCGGGCGTGCGCTGCCCGATGGAGCTGTCGACCTATTTCCGCATCAACGAGCGCAACACCGGCCAGTTCGAGCGCACGCTGATCATCGCCGACAAGGGTTCCTACGTCTCCTATCTCGAAGGCTGCACCGCGCCGCAGCGCGACGAGAACCAGCTGCACGCCGCCGTGGTCGAGCTCGTCGCGCTCGATGACGCCGAGATCAAATACTCGACGGTGCAGAACTGGTACCCCGGCAATTCGGAAGGCAAGGGCGGCATCTACAATTTCGTCACCAAGCGTGGCGACTGCCGCGGCGCCAATTCCAAGATCTCCTGGACCCAGGTCGAAACGGGATCTGCGATCACCTGGAAATATCCGAGCTGCATCCTGCGCGGCGATAATTCGCGCGGCGAATTCTACTCGATCGCGATCTCGAACGGCTTCCAGCAGGTCGATAGCGGCACCAAGATGATTCATCTCGGCAAGAACACGTCGAGCCGGATCATCTCCAAGGGCATCGCCGCGGGCAAATCGCAGAACACCTATCGCGGTCTCGTCACCGCGCACCGGAAAGCCTCCGGCGCGCGCAACTTCACCGCCTGCGATTCGCTGCTGATCGGCGACAAATGCGGCGCGCACACCGTGCCGTACATCGAGGCCAAGAACTCCTCGGCGACGTTCGAGCACGAGGCGACGACCTCGAAGATCTCCGAGGACGTGCTGTTCTACTGCATCCAGCGCGGCCTCAGCCAGGAAGAGGCGGTCGGCCTCGTCGTCAACGGCTTCGTCAAGGACGTGCTGCAGCAACTGCCGATGGAGTTCGCGGTGGAAGCGCAGAAGCTGATCTCGATCTCGCTCGAAGGGTCGGTCGGCTGATTGCCGACCCCAGCGGTGCGCTCACGCGCTCCAACATGAATTGAATAAACTGGACACCAAAATGGCTTTGCTTGAAGTGAAAGACCTCAAGGTTCGTGTCGAGGAGCGCGAGATCCTCCATGGGCTGACGCTGACCGTGAACGAGGGCGAGGTGCACGCGATTATGGGGCCGAACGGCTCCGGCAAATCGACGCTCTCGCACGTCATCGCCGGCAAGCCCGGCTACGAGGTCACCGACGGCCAGATTCTTTTCAAGGGCGAGGACCTCTTGGAGATGTCACCCGACGAGCGCGCCGCCAAGGGCGTGTTCCTGGCGTTCCAGTATCCGGTCGAGATTCCCGGCGTCGCCACCATGACCTTCCTGCGCACCGCGCTGAACGCGCAGCGCAAGGCCCGCGGCGAGAGCGAGTATTCGACGCCGGACTTCCTGAAGAAAGTCCGTGAAGTCTCGAAGTCGCTGAATATCCCGCAGGACATGCTCAAGCGCGGCGTCAATGTCGGCTTCTCCGGCGGCGAGAAGAAGCGCAACGAGGTGCTGCAGATGGCGCTGTTCGAGCCGAGCCTGTGCATCCTCGACGAGATGGATTCCGGTCTCGACATCGACGCGCTGCGCATCGCGGCCGACGGCGTCAACGCGCTGCGTTCGCCGAAGCGCGCGATGGTCGTCATCACCCACTATCAGCGGCTGCTCAACTACATCGTGCCCGACGTGGTGCACGTGATGTCGAGGGGCCGTGTCGTGAAGAGCGGCGGCAAGGATCTGGCACTGGAGCTCGAAGCATCCGGCTACGCCCAGTTCGAGGATGCCGCGTAAGGAATTTTGCGATGAACGTTGCTGTGGCAAAGACCGGGAACGGCCGCGCGGTGAGCGATCTCTTCGCCAGCGCCGAAGGCCGCTTGCCGGGTTCGCCTGGTGTGGCAGCACTGCGCCGCGAGGCGTTCGAGACCTATGAGCGTCTCGGCCTGCCGCACCGCCGGATCGAGGAATGGAAATACACCGATTTGCGCGCACTGGTCGGCGAGGTGCTGCCGCTCGCAGCCGCGCCCGATGCCGCCGCGCTGAAGCGCGCCGCGGAGGCGGTGAAGGCGCATGCGATTGCGGGCGCCCGCAAGCTGGTGCTGGTCGACGGCGTGTTCGCGGCCGACCTGTCGGACGTCAAGGCACTTGCGTCCGAGGTCAGCGTCAAGACGCTGCGTGAGGTTCTCGCGAATGAGGCCAACCCTGCCGCCGGCGATCTCCTCCGGACCGCCTCGACCGATGCGGTCATCTCGCTCAATGCGGCCCTGGCGACGGACGGCGTCGTGGTTTCGGTGGCCGACGGCACTTATTTGTCGGCGCCGATCCAACTTATCCATATCGCGACGGCGGCCGGCGCGTCCGCGTTCACCCGCTCGCATCTGCGAATTGGCAAAGGCGTGCGTGCTACTCTCGTAGAGACCTTCGTCGCGGCCGGGAAGGCGAGCGGCTACCAGGTCAACGACGCGGTGATCCTCTGGATCGGTGACGATGCCGACGTCGCGCATATCCGCCTGATGGACGACGCGCCTGATGCGGTGAACGTCTCCTCGCACTTCGTCACCGTCGGCGCCGCCGTGAAGTTCAACTTCTTCAACATGACGACCGGCGCTGCGGTCAGCCGCTTGCAGGGCTTCATCACGCTCTCAGGCGAGGGCAGCGAGCTCTCGGCCAATGGCGTCAACCTGCTGCAGAAAACCGAGCACGGCGACACCACGCTGGTGGTCGACCATGCCGTGCCGAACTGCGTCAGCCGGGAAACCTTCCGCGCCGTGATCGACGACCGCGCTCATTCGGTGTTCCAGGGCCGCATCATCGTCCGTCCCGACGCGCAGAAGACCGACGGCAAGATGATGACCCGGGCGCTCTTGCTCTCGGACGAAGCCGAGGCCGACAACAAGCCCGAGCTGGAAATCTTTGCCGACGACGTCTCCTGCGGCCACGGCGCCACCGCCGGCGCGCTGGACGACAGCCTCTTGTTCTACCTGAAGGCCCGCGGCCTGCCGGAGAAGCAGGCCCAGGCGCTGCTGATCCAGGCGTTTGTGGGCGAGGCGATCGAGCAGATCGCTGATGATGTCTTGCGCGAGCACGTGATCGGCATTGCCGAGCGCTGGCTGGAGCGGCGGTCATGACGACGCATCCCGCAGTCAAGAACGGCGCCTATGACGTGGCGCGCGTGCGCCAGGATTTTCCGGCGCTCGCCATGCAGGTCTACGGCAAGAAGCTGGTCTATCTCGACAACGCGGCGTCCGCGCAGAAGCCGAGCGCCGTGCTCGACCGCATGACGCAGGCCTATACGAGCGAATATGCCAACGTGCATCGCGGGCTGCATTACCTCGCCAACGCGGCGACGGAAGCCTATGAGGGCGGCCGCACCAAGGTTGCGCAGTTCATCAACGCGCCCCGCACTGAAGAGGTGATCTTCACCCGCAATGCCACAGAGGCGATCAATCTCGTCGCATCGTCCTGGGGCGGGCCGAACATCGGAGAAGGCGACGAGATCGTCATCTCGATCATGGAGCACCACTCCAACATCGTTCCCTGGCACTTCCTCAGGGAACGCCAGGGTGCGGTGATCAAGTGGGCGCCCGTTGACGACGAGGGCAATTTCCTCATCGACGAGTTCGAGAAGCTGCTGGGCCCGAAGACCAAGCTGGTCGCGATCACGCAGATGTCGAACGCGCTCGGCACCATCGTGCCGGTCAAGGACGTCGTGAAGATCGCGCACGGCCGCGGCATTCCGGTGCTGGTCGACGGCAGCCAGGGCGCGGTGCATCTGCCGGTCGACGTCCAGGACATCGGCTGCGACTTCTACGTCTTCACCGGCCACAAGGTTTATGGTCCCACCGGCATCGGCGTGCTCTGGGCCAAGTACGACCATCTCGTCGCGATGCGTCCCTTCAACGGCGGCGGTGAGATGATCCGCGAGGTCTCGCGCGAGATCGTCACCTATGGCGATCCCCCGCACAAGTTCGAGGCGGGAACGCCGGCGATCATCGAGGCCGTCGGCCTTGGCGCTGCGATCGACTACGTCAATTCGATCGGCAAGGAGCGCATCGCCGCGTACGAGGCCGACCTCACGGCCTACGCCCAGGAGCGCCTGCGCGAGATCAACTCGCTGCGGCTGATCGGCACGGCGAGGGGCAAGGGCCCGGTGATCTCCTTCGAGCTCAAGGGCGCGCATGCCCATGACGTCGCCACCGTGATCGACCGCCAGGGCATCGCGGTGCGCGCCGGCACCCATTGCGTCATGCCGCTTTTAGAGCGGTTCAACGTCACGGCCACCTGCCGGGCCTCGTTCGGCATGTATAATACGCGGGAAGAAGTCGATCATCTGGCACAGGCGCTGCTCAAAGCGCGGGATTTGTTCGCATGAGTGACACGGCCGAAATCAAAGCTAGTCCGATGGAGACGCATTCGGCGTTGCCGCCGGAGGAGACCGAGCGTCTGACCCGCGAGATCATTGCCGGGCTCAAGACCGTGTTCGACCCGGAAATTCCCGCCGACATCTATGAGCTCGGCCTGATCTACAAGGTCGAGATCAAGGATGACCGTTCCGTCGACGTGCAGATGACGCTGACAACGCCGAACTGCCCGGCCGCAGGCGAGCTGCCGACCATGGTTGAGAACGCGGTCGCCAGCGTGCCCGGCGTCGGCGTGGTCAACGTCAAGGTGGTCTGGGAGCCGGCCTGGACGCCGGAACGCATGAGCGACGAGGCCCGCCTCGTGCTCAACATGTGGTGACGGTCTCAACGCGCATTGAATTTCGTTCTGCAACGGACCACATAAACAACATGACCCAGGCAACTCCAGCTTCGACACCAAAGCCCCGGCGCCCGCGCCCGCAGGTGATGCGGCTGACGGACGCTGCTGCCCAGCGCATCAGCGAGCTGACCCAGCGCGCCGATTCCGAGATCGTGGGTCTGCGCGTTGGCGTGAAGAACGGGGGCTGCGCCGGCCAGTCCTACACGGTCGAATACGCCCACGAGATCCGCCCGACCGACGAGGTCGTCGAGGACAAGGGCGTCAAGATCCTGGTCGATCCCAAGGCCGTGCTGTTCCTGCTCGGCACCGAGATGGACTACAAGGCCGACAAGATGCAGGCCCAGTTCGTCTTCAACAACCCTAACCAGATCTCCGCCTGCGGCTGCGGCGAGTCCGTCGAGCTGCGTCCGGCCAAGATCGACGGGTAAGCCTCTTTCGTCATTGCGAGGAGCACTTGCGACGAAGCAATCCAGACTGTCTCTGCGGCGACAGTCTGGATTGCTTCGCTTCGCTCGCAATGACGGCGGTGGTATGAAGGCTGGCTTGCTTGCCTCGGGAAGCCAACCATGGACCGCGAATTTCTGATCGACCTGTTCGCCGATTTCGGCCCTGTCGCCATCCGAAAAATGTTCTCCGGCTACGGCATCTCCGCCGACGGCATCAATTTCGCGCTCGCCTTGCGAGCCGGCCTGTTCTTCCGCGCCGACGAGGTGACCATCCCGGATTTTGAAGCCGAGGGCTCGAAGCCGTTTCAGTATTCGACCCGCGCCAAGACCGTGCTGGTGAACTCCTACTGGGAGCTGCCGGCACGGCTGTTCGACGATTCCGAGGAGCTGGCGCAATGGGCGAGGGCGGCGCTCGCCGCCGCCCAGCGCGCCAAGGTCAAGAAGCGGCCGAGGGGGAAGAGGGCGACGAAGAAGGCGGCAAACAAGCCGACGAAGAAAATCGCGACGAAGAAGAAATCGGCCAGAAAAGTAGCCAAGAAGACGGTGCGGTAGGGCGGGCAAAGCGCAGCGTGCCCACGACTCAAAGATGGTGGGCACGGCACTTACGCGCCTTTGCCCACCCTACGAGACCATTTGCTCAATCGACAGCCCTCGTCAAACCTACCCGCATGTCCTTCGCCACGAACACGCAGGTGCCGTCGGTGATCACGCGCCCATCCGCAATGCCGAGCACCAGCTTGCCGCGGCGGACCATGCGCATGGTGACTTCGTAGCGCACGGATCGCGTCTGCGGCGTGATGGCTCCCGTCACCTCGACTTCGCCGACGCCGATGGCGCGGCCCTTGCCCGGCGAACCCGACCAGCCGAGCCAATAGCCGATCATCTGCCACATGGCGTCGAGCCCGAGAGTGGGCGGCATCATCGCGTCACCGCGATAGTGGCAATCGAAGAACCAGCGCTCAGGCACAATATCGAGCTCGCCGACGATATGGCCCTTGCCGTATTCGCCCCCATCCAGGCTGATCTCGGTGATGCGGTCCATCATCAACATCGGCGGGGCCGGCAATTGCGCATTGCCCGGGCCGAAATAACCGCCTTCGCTCGATCTCAGAAGCTCGTCCTTGGTGTAGGACGGTTGCGGCGTGTGAAAATCACGGGGATTGGGCAAGCGACGGGTCCTCGCGATCACTTACTTTGATGCGGCGAGGAAGATGTTGGTCGTCGGATTGGAATGTCAAGCGGAGCCGGACCTCGCAGCCCGTATCAGGCCACCCGGCCGTGCTGCTCGACCGCAAACTCCGGATCGACTTCGCAGATCACGCGATTGCGGCCGTTGCGTTTGGCCGCGTAGAGACAGGCGTCCGCGCGCTCGATCAGCGCGTCGGTGTCGTCGCCCTGCTTCAGCAGGGAGACGCCGACCGAAATGGTCACGCGGCCGAGAATTTCGCCCGTGGACTTCTTCTTCAATTCCTTCGCCATCACGGCGCGGCGGATGTGATCGGCGACGGTGAGAGCCTGGCGCAGCGCCGTGTTGGGCAGCACCACCGCGAATTCCTCGCCGCCATAGCGCGCGGTGATGTCCTGGCCCTTGATGGTCTGCTTCAACGACAGGCCGACCAGCCGGAGCACCTGGTCGCCGGTGAGATGGCCGTAGGAATCGTTGAACGACTTGAAATGATCGATGTCGAACAGCAGCAGCGACAGCGGCTCGCCGCTCGCAAGCGCGCTCTGCACCGCCATGCCGATCATGCGGTCGAAATATTTGCGGTTGCCGAGGCCCGTCAGCGGATCGGTGAGGCTTTCGGCGCGGATTGCCTCCAGGCTCTGCTGGAGATTGCTGATCTCATTCTTCGAGAGCGTCAACCGGTCTTCCAGCGCCTTGTTGGTATCGCGCATCTCGCTGGTCGAGTGCAGCAGCTTTTCGACGATGGTCTTGATCTCCTCGCGGCTCTTGGCCGAGGATAGCTGCGCCGTCGCGTCCGACAGGCTGGCGTCATAGGAGCCAGTCATGCCGAGCGCATCGCCCAACACCTTTACCACGTCGTCGATCTCACCGATGACGCGCGCGCCGACCTTGTCGATACGATCGGTCGTTTTGATGTGGGAGAGGTAGGTGTCGTAGATCTGCTCGAGATCGGCTTCGGACAGCTTGCCGTTGCGGGCCAGCGTCTCGTTGATGATCTTGTTGAGCGGCGCGTTATAGCCGGTCGCGTAGACGTACCAGATCTCGTAATTGCGGGGAATTGCGGCTTGCTTCAGCGATCGGATCTGACCGAGCGCAACCTCGGCGAACGCCATCGTGCGTTCGTGTTCGTCGAGCATTTTGACCACGGAACATACCCCACAGCGGTCGGTGCGCCCATCGACCACGGCAATGCTTAAATTATGTTCGTAGGCTAACGGACGATGATGAACGGTCGGTAAACGTTCGACCGCTCAACTCACGCGTGTATCGCGGGGTCAGGCTCCGGCGGGAGAGCGGACCGGACGCAACAGAAACGCTGGGAGATGCGAGTGATCGCCTGGCTCGGTGTCGGCTTCCCGCTGCCGCCGCGGCTCGGGGCGGCCGATCGACGGTACGTGGGAATTGTTGGCCTGTTGGCGCGAACCATGGCGCCCCTCGGACGACGGCCTTGCTTCGCGCTGCGGTCGTGCCTCGCGTGCCGGCCGCTCGCCGGCGGGCCGTGCTTCCGCCTGATGTCTGGCCTCGCCGCGCGGCTCGTGGCTGCGCTCACGATCGCGACCGCCGCGCTGCGGCTTGCCGCGTCCGCCGCGGGAACGCTCGCGTCCACGCTCCTCGCGCGGGCGATCACTTTCGTCGCTGTTAGCGTGCACCTCGTAGTCGCCTTCGGCGCGCGGAATGCTCTGGCCGATCAGCTTCTCGATCGCGACCATCGACTTCTGGTCGAGCGGCGTGACGATCGAGATCGCGGTGCCAGTGCGGCCGGCGCGTCCGGTACGGCCGATGCGGTGAACGTAGTCGTCGGCGTGGTGGGGAACGTCGAAATTGAAGACGTGGCTGACCTCGGGAATGTCGAGGCCGCGGGCGGCGACGTCGGAGGCGACGAGGAGGGGAAGCTCGCCCTTGCGGAACTGGTCGAGCGCGGCCATGCGGGCCGGCTGGTCCATGTCGCCATGCAGGGCGCCGACGCTGAAGCCGTGCTTCTGAAGCGATTTGTGGACGATCGCGACCTCGCGCTTGCGATTGCAGAAGATGATCGCGTTCTTGAGATCCTTGGCCTCGCGCAAGAGGCGACGGAGCAGCTCGCGCTTCTCATGCGCCTCGCGCCCGGCCGGGACCTGGGACTGCGTGACGGTGACGGCGGTGGTCGCGGGCTTGGAGACTTCGACCTTCTGCGGATTGTGCAGGAAGGCCTCGGTGATGCGCCGGATTTCCGGCGGCATGGTCGCGGTGAAGAACAGGGTCTGCCGCGTGAAGGGGACCAGCTTGCAGATGCGCTCGATATCGGGAATGAAGCCCATGTCCAGCATGCGGTCGGCTTCGTCGATCACGAGCAGCTCGACGCCGGTGAGCAACAGGCCGCCGCGCTCGGTATGGTCGAGCAGCCGGCCCGGTGTGGCGATCAGGACGTCGACGCCGCGCGTCAGCTTGGCATCCTGGTCGCCGAACGAGACGCCGCCGATCAGCAGGGCGACGTTGAGTTTCTGGCCGGCACCGTAGCGGTCGAAGTTTTCCTTCACCTGCGCCGCGAGCTCGCGGGTCGGCTCCAGGATCAGCGTGCGCGGCATGCGGGCACGGGCTCTGCCCTTTTCGAGGATGGTGAGCATCGGCAGCACGAAAGCTGCGGTCTTGCCGGTGCCGGTCTGGGCGATTCCCAGCACGTCCTTGCGTGCGAGGACGTGGGGAATCGCCTGTTCCTGAATGGGGGTGGGGGTGGTGTAACCGGTGGCCGCCACTGCGGCGAGGACTTTTTCGGACAGTCCGAGATTGGAAAAGGACATTGAGCCTCTGGTCGAAACCGCCGTTCGGAATCGAGGGTAAAAAGGCTGTCGCGTTCCACCCCGAAACGGCGCGCTCTCAAAGAAGCTGGGGGTGCTGACTCACGCGAACAAAGCGCCAGGCTCAGGAATCGCTCTTCGATCTGAGCCGCGTCGCCTCGGAACATAGGGCGGAATCGACCAAAGTCAATGGAGCAGACGCGGGAAGGTCCTAAAAACCCTAAGGTTTTTGCCCAAATAGCGGGCGCGGCTCGGCTTTTCGGCTGCGGCAGCCGACGGGGTGGTTAACGGCCTCCTGTGGCGCGGGCGCGGAAATCACCGGGCGCCATGCCATAGGCGGCGTTGAAGACGCGGTAATAGGTTGCCAGGCTCTCGAAACCGCAGGCGGCGGCGATGTCGGCGATCAGCCGGTCCGGCGCTTCGCGCATCAGCTGGCGGCTTCTTTTCAGCCGTTCCTCCGTCACGGTCTGCCAGAAGCTGCGCTCTGCAACCTCGAACAGCATATGCAGATGGCGCACCGAGACGCCGAGCAGGTCGGCCACCCGTGAAGGCGCCAGATCCGGGTCCTGCAAATGGCGCGCGATCAGGCGCCGCGCCAGCGACAGGCGGGCGGTCCGGAGCGCCGCCTGTCCGCGCCGGCTGCCCGGCCTGACGATGCCGCGCTCGATCAGTGCCAGATGCCCGAGCGCCTGCACCAGCGGTGCGGCGTCGGCCGAGCCCTCAATCGCGGCCGCCTCGCCGAGATCAGCGAAACAGGCATCGAGCAGGAGCGCCAGCGTGGCATCGTTGAACGTCTTGGGCGCAAGCTCGCGCATGCGCCTGTCCTGTGTCGCAAGGCCGCTGACGGGGATCTTCAGGATGCGCAGATGAAAGCCTGAAACGCCCAGCGGCCGGGTGCGGTAGGGCAGGTCGGTGTGGCTGGTGGCAAAGCTGCCATTGGCAATGGCGAAATCGCTCGAGCGCATGCCGCCGAACCAGCCGCCGCCGCCAAGCTGCTGGTAGACGCAGATGCTGTCGCTCGGCGCGTTGTTGATGTCGGACGGGCTCCGTTCGACCGCATAGGACGAGGCCTTCAGCTCGACGAGGCCGCCGGGGCCGACCTGGCTCAGCGAGAATTCCCCGTAAAACCCCGTGCGCTGCTCGCGCTCGAGCTCAGCGGTGACTCCGAACAGACCTTTTGCGCGCACCTCGCGCCAATAGTCGAAGCGGTCCTGAGGTTCGACTTCGTCGGTACACCAGCGATACACGGCAGCCCTCACTCGCGCGCAATTGCCAAGAAGAAGCAGATTCCAGCAGAATCTGCCATAGGCCAGAGGATGGGACCGCGCCGATGGACTGGTTGAACCGCGGCCGTGGCTGGACCGACTATCAGAGCAAAGGCGCAAGGGGCCCGACCAGAGCCATGCTGCAAGGGGGAATGTTAACATGACGCGTCGGCTTCTGAGAATTCTGGTGGCCCTTGGTGTGGCGGCGAGCCTCACAGGGGTGGCAAGCGTTGCACATGCCGAAAAGCGCGTCGCGCTCGTGATCGGCAACAACGACTACAAGAACGTGCCGAAGCTCGTGAAGGCCGTCAACGACGCCCGCACCATGGGCGACACGCTGAAGCAGCTCGGCTTCCAGGTGATGGTCGCCGAGAACCAGAACCGTCAGCAATTCACCGAGACGCTGCTCGCCTTCGACCGGGCGATCGAGCCGGGCGACACCGCGTTCTTCTTCTATGCCGGCCACGGATTCGAGATCGCGGGCCAGAACTATCTGTTGCCGACCGACGTGCCGGCGGCGACCGAGGGCCAGGAAGAGCTGGTGCGCGACGCCTCCATTCTCGCCGACCGTGTCGTCGAGCGTCTCCAGAACAAGAAGGCGCGTACCTCGATCCTGGTGTTCGACGCCTGCCGCAACAATCCGTTCGAGCGCGCAGGCACGCGCGCGGTGGCCGGCGGCGGGGGGCTCGCGCCGATGACGCAGCTGCCTGAAGGCGTGTTCTCGGTGTTCTCGGCCGGCCCGCGCCAGACCGCGCTCGATCGTCTCTCCAACGACGATGCCAATCCCAACTCGGTGTTCACGCGCACCTTCGCCAAGGAGCTGCTCCAGCCCGGCGAGAACCTCGTGCAGGTCGCGCAGCACACGCGCCGTCTGGTCAGCGAGATGGCCGACACCGTCAGGCACAAGCAGGTGCCTGTCTATTTCGACCAGATGGTCGACGACGTCTTCCTCAGCGGCGCGGCGAAGGATGCGGCGGCCGCGGCGCGGCCCGCCGATCCGCCACCGCAAAAACTCGCCGCGCTGCCGCCGGTGTCGGTGCCGCGCGTGCCGAAGGAAGAAAGCACCAATGCGCCGATCGCGAGCTTCTCCCGGCACAATGGCGGCTGGAGCGTGACGTTCTCCTTCGCCGATCCCACCATTGGAATTTCATGGCGCATGGCCGGCAACGGGGATTTCCGCGAGACCGGCTTCATCGATACGCTCGACCCTCGTACCCGCAAGCGGATGCCGAACCCCTCGATCGAGCTGCCGACGGATGCGCAGGCCGGCACCATCGAGGTCCGCTACGTCGATGCTTCCGGCGAGATGCAGGGGCCGTTCCCGATCAAGTTCGATCCCGAGGCGGCGCTGATCCGCGACCAGCGCAAGATCCTCGACATGACCGCGACGAGCTGGCTGTCGTTCCGGCAGTTCAATGGGCTCCTGGTTTATTATTCCCACCTGGTGTCGTACCGCTGCGCGATCCGCGAGGCGCGCATCGGCATCGACACGGCGGTGCCGGACAGGGTGCTGAAGCTGCCGCCTTGCGATCTCCGCGATCCCTCGGCCATCACCGCCGGCATGCTGCTCTATGAGAAACTGCCGCCCGCGACGCAGTTCATGTCGGTCGAATTGACCTACCGTGACGGCAGCGTGTCGGAGGTCAAGAGTTTCCGCACGGCGAACCGCAGCAACAATTAAGCGGTTCGGTTTGATCGGTGAGGCGGCTTTGACTTCTGCCGATCCTCCGTCGCACGGTGCGTTGAAGTTTCGGGAGCGAGAGGAAATACGCGAAGCGTATCCAGGCGCTCGTAGGGCAGGAGCCGGAGGTCGGCGACGCCGTGGTCGGGCGTATCCACGATCAGGATTTCCTCCGCCAAACCTTGGTAGAAGGCGCGGAAATGGGTCTTGGAACGAAGCACGATGATGTCGAAGTCTTCAGGGCGCAACCCGAACACGCCGAATGCATCACCATCGACCGCGAACGCAAAGGCGCTAACGACGCTCACCGATACGCCATCGACGTCGAGCAAGGCCGTCATTCCGAGGTCGACGGGCATGCCATGCATGTAGCACCCCGACACGCGGTATGACTTGGGGCCAGCCCACAGCACGCGTGCGATCACGTCCAAGGTCGGTCCCGCCTTCTCCGAGCTGTGGCCGCCAAGCTGAAGCTTCACCATCGCGCCAACACCGGCATCGAACGCCCTCTGCGCCGCGGCCGCATCCCAGAGGAATGGCACGGCAGCCCTTGCGACGCGGCGCTTCAGCAGCTCCGCCAGCAGGTACGTGGAATCGTTCATTCGGTCCGCGTGCTCGACCAGCACGTATGGACGTCCCTTTGCCTCGCGCCGTGTGAGGCCTGCACACGCCCGGGAGACCGCTGACTCTGCGGTGTAGACGTCGAAGGGCCTGTAAAGCGCGTGCCGTTCGCGCCAGACCCGCTCCGAAAGATGGTCCGCGATCCTCTGAGCGCGCGCGGGGTCGCTGTCCGTGACGCACAGCGCAGAGAAGCCCGCATTGTGCGCGTCCGCGTAGGAAAAGCCCGCCATCAGCGAAATGTCGGTGTAATGCTGGCTGTCGTGTTCGATCCGTTGTCCTTCCTCGATAATGTCCGCCAGGGGGCGCAGCGCGGTCGCACTGAAGATCGACGGAACGAGCACGCCCGGCTTAGCGATTGCCCATGCCGGTGAAATCTCTCCCCGCAGCGTGCGCAGCATGCAGAGGGCGGCCCGGCGTCCCGTGTCACCCGTGTCCGTGTGCGGCGATTTCCGATAGGCGAACGCCGCGGTCGCGTTCTTCAACGTGTCCGCGTCGATGTTGCCATGGTAGTCCAGGGCGACGATCAAGGGTTTGTCTTTCCCCAAGACGCCACGCACCGTGTCGATGATGAATCGCTCAGGGTCTGGATAGGATGCCGTCCAGCACGCGCCGTGGAGGAAGAGCAGCACGCCATCCAAGTCCGGGAGTGCGCGGACACTGACTGCCATCTCGTCCGCATAGCGTCTGACCGCCTCGTCGGTCGCAGGCCCGACGGCGCCGAGAGCCGTGTGGACGAGGGGGACCAGCTCCACGCTGTCCTGTTCGCAGACGTCGATGAAGCCGCCCATCACCGTGTTCGTGCCTCGGAGCTCTTCGACGATGCGATCCCCGCGCAAGGCCACCTGCTCGAAATCGTCCCAGGTCGAGGCGACCGGCAGAAAACTCACGGACTCAATATGAAATCCGGCGACAGCGATCCGAAACGGCTTGCGCGGGCGAGGGTCGGGAAGACCGGGAATTGGAGCCTTGTAGAGCACTACGACACCTCCTAGGCCGAGACGACAGGCCGGGCCATCAGGCGCCGCGGAATCGCAAAGATCAGTCCGGCCGCGGCGAATAGCCCGATCGCCAGCAGCGACACGCCGGCCGTATTGCTGCCAGTCAGCTGACCGAGAAGGCCCAGGATCGTCGGACCGGCAAATCCGGCAATGGCCGCCCCGATATTCACCAGTCCGGCACCGCTGGCCGCAGCGGTCCCGGCAAGCACGCGCGATGGCAGGCTCCAGAACATGGCGAGCGTGCACTGGATGCCGGAGATGCCGACGGTCAGGCACAAGAGGGAGAGCGCCGGCACGTCTCGCATTGTCACACTTGCGACCAGGGCGACTCCGCCAGCGATCAGGGGCAGCGCGGTATGCCAGAGCCTCTCGCCGGTCTTGACCGAGTGGAACGAATTGACCAGCATGGCGCAGGCGGCGATGAAATAGGGTAGGGCGGTTACGACGCCGATCTGGAAGTTCGTCAGCCCGCCGATTGACTTGATCATGCTCGGCATCCAGAACACGAGGCCGTAATTGCCGAGGTTGTAGAGAAACGTTGTCGCGAACAGAATCCAGAGCGTCGGCTCACGCAATGCAGGTAACAAGCTCGTTTGTTTGTCCCGGGATTCCTGGGTGAGCTCCCGCAGCACCAAAGCCTTCTCGCCGGGTGTCAACCATTCGACACCGTCCGGTCGTTCGACAATCGCTTTGGTCGCGAACAGCCCGAGCAATATCGCCGGCAGCCCTTCGAGCAGGAACATCCATTGCCAACCCTTCAGGCCGTAGCCGCCGTGGGTCGCATCCATGATCCAACCCGACATCGGGCCGCCGACGATCACCCCGAGCGGCAGGGCGAGGAACAGCAGGGACATCACCTTGCTTAGCCTGTAGGAGGGAAACCAGAGGCTGAAGCAGGCGATCACGGCCGGGAAGAAGGCGGCCTCCGTGACACCGAGCAGGAATCGAAGCGCGTAGAAGCTGGCCTCGTCTCGGGTCAGCAGCGTCGCCACGGAGACGAGCCCCCATGCGATCATCGATCCCGCGATGCACTTCCTGGGGCCGTGGAGCTGAACCAGATAGCCCGCGGGCACCTGGAGCAGGAGATATCCGATGAAGAACAAGCCTGCACCGAGGCCATAGGCGGCCTCGCTCAGACTGAGGTCGTGGACCATGCCGAGCTTGGCAAATCCGACGTTCACCCGGTCCAGATAGCCAAAGAAATAACAGACCAGAATGAACGGAACGATACGAAGCACGATCTTCCGATATGTGGCATCGGCCTCGGTCACATCGGATGATGCGGCCGCCACAATCGGCATTGACGAGGCAAGTTGCTGCTGGGTGGGCATCGGTGCTACCTGTTCCCTTTGGTTCGGCTATCCCGGGGATCGTAGGAACCGTCATCATTGAGGTCCAATGCGGGTTCGCTTGCGACTGATGAGAGCGCCGCATGAAAGTCGAGAACGCTGAACTCGAGGCCTTCGTGATCGCGGCAGAGCTGCTGAATTTCCAGCGCGCCGCCGAGAAGCTTCATCTCACCCAGCCCGGTCTGTCGCGCCGGATCCAGAAGCTGGAGCAGACGCTGGGTGTCGAACTGTTCAGCCGCACCACGAGGTCGGTGGTCCTCACCGGGGCCGGACGCCACTTCCTTCCAATGGCTCGCCAGCAGATCAACAACCTGAACGGAATGCTGGATTCGATCCGCGAGGTCGCTGAGAAGCGCTTTGGCAAGATACGGGTGGCCAGCATCCCTACCGTGGTCTGCCAGGCCTTTCCGTCCTTGCTGAAGACGTTCAGCGGGCGTCATCCAAACGTCGGTGTGCAGGTCTTCGACGGCAATCAGGACTTTGTCGTTCGCCACGTATTGTCGGGCTTGGCCGAATTCGGGATCGGCGTTGACCCGGGAGAAGATCCGGATCTCACGTTCACGCCGTTGCTGGCTGATCGCTTCGTTCTGGCCATGCACAAGGATGACACGCTCGCCGCTCGCCAGGAGATCACGCTGCAAGAGCTTCAGGCTACGGCAAAGGTTCGGCTCGTCATCGGCGGGCGCGACAGCGGCAACCGGCTCCTGCTGGAGGTATTGCTCGGAAATGCCGCCCTGAAGCTGCGATGGTTTTACGAAGTCGAACACGTCTCCTGCATCCTCGGATTGCTGGAAGCGGGTGTCGGCTGCGCGATCCTGCCGGCGACGGCGCTGCCGACAAGCTCCGGCTCCCACATCCGGGCCATTCCGATCGCTGCGCCCGAGATCAAGCGGACCGTGGGCGTCGTTCGGCACCGGTCCTTGAGCATTTCACCGATGGCCAGCGAGTTCCTCGATCTGGTGACCCGTCATCTTGGTTCCGGCACGGTGAGCCAATGAACGCGGGTAGCGATGTAAATTGGTGCTGTTATCCTGTTTACGGATCCACTTGCCAGTGAGGTCAGGATCATGGCGGCAGCGACCTCGGATCAATCCGCATCACGTTCCATAAAAGTCCGTTGCTGCATCGTTGGCGGCGGACCTGCGGGCATGATGCTCGGCTATCTGCTGGGACGCGCCGGCATCGACGTCGTGGTGCTGGAGAAACATGCTGATTTCTTCCGCGACTTTCGCGGCGACACCGTGCATCCCTCGACACTTCAGGTGATGGATGAACTCGGCCTCATCGACGGCTTCCTCAAGCTGCCGCATCAGCGCCTGCAGAAGATGGACGGCCTGTTCGGTGGCACCAAGGTGCGGATCGCCGATCTCAGCCGGCTGAACACGAAATACCCTTTCATCGCCTTCATGCCGCAATGGGACTTTCTCAATTTCCTGCGCGAGGCCGGCAAGCGTTTCTCCTCGCTCGAAGTGCTGATGAGCACGGAGGCTGTCGACCTGATCCGGCGGGGCGAGACCATCGCCGGCGTCCGCGCAACGACGCCCGACGGTGACGTCGACATCGAGGCCGATCTCACCATCGCCTGCGACGGCCGGCACTCGACGGTGCGCGAGCGCGCAGGCCTTGCCGTCGAGGAGATCGGGGCGCCGATGGACGTGCTCTGGTTCCGCGCGGGCCGCAGGCCGGACGAAGCCGAGAACCTGTTTGCGCGCATCGAGCCCGGCAAGATGATGGTCACCTTCGACCGCGGCGATTATTGGCAATGCGCCTATGTCATCGCCAAGGGACAGTATGATGCGGTGAAGGCGAGGGGACTGGGGGCGCTGCTCGACGATGTCGTGCGCATGGCGCCGGTCCTCAGGCACGGCATCGCCGACGTCAAGAGCTTCGATGACGTGAAGCTGCTGACGGTCGCGATCAACCGTCTGAGCCACTGGACGCGACCCGGGCTGCTTTGCATCGGTGACGCCGCGCATGCGATGTCGCCAGTCGGCGGCGTCGGCGTCAATCTGGCCGTGCAGGATGCGGTCGCGACCGCAAACCTGCTCGCCGAGAAGCTGATGCGGGGCTGTCCGTCCGAGGCTGAGCTCGATGCCGTCAGGCGTCGCCGCGAATTCCCGGTGAAGATGACCCAGGCGATGCAGGTGGTCGTGCAGAACAACATCGTCAGCAGCGCGCTGCAAGGCACAGGTCGGTCGTTCAAGGTGCCGCTGATCCTGCGCCTGATCTCCGCCTGGCCGTGGCTCCAGGGCATTCCCGCGCGTTTCATCGCCATCGGTGTGCGGCTCGAGCACGTGCATTCGCCGGCATCCTGACGCAGCGATTTGATAGGGATAACGCCGCGTTAAATTGCGGCGTCCGCGTTGCGCGCCAGCAACAGCGGTCCGGGATTCAAAGACCGCCAAATGCCAATCCGGCACCTTAACTTTGTTGATTCAAATTTGAGTAAGAACTTGCGTGTGAGCGTGCGCCCATCAAAGGACACGGGATGTACCATGCGTAACAAATTGATTGCCGCCTTCGCCTGCACGACCGCTCTGGTTTCGACCGGCGCTGCTTCCGCCGCCGATCTCGCCGCGCGTCCTTACACCAAGGCGCCTGCTTACATCGAGCCGTTGTTCAACTGGACCGGCTTCTATGTCGGTGGCCACATCGGTGGCGCCTGGACCAACGAGCAGTTCATCAACAACGGGACCGGCGCGCCGTTCGGCGACCTCGTTCCGGGCCAGGGCTATCGCCAGCGCGGCGCCGGCATCATGGGCGGTGCCCAGATCGGCTACAACTGGCAGGCCAATAACTACGTGTTCGGCATGGAGGGCACGATCTCCGGCCTCGACAACAAGGGCACCGTCGTGAACACCGCGTTCGGTGCGGGCGATGACGTCTTCACCTGGCGTACGAACGTTCTCGCGACCGTCGTCGGCCGCGCCGGCTTCGCCGTTCAGAACAACCTGTTCTACGTCAAGGGCGGCTATGCCGGCGTGAACAACCGTCTCAACGTCAGCGACACCGTCGGCGTGGCTCAGGGCTCGGGCGGCCAGACTCACTGGGCCAACGGCTGGACTGTCGGCGCCGGCTGGGAATACGGCATCACCCGCAACTGGATCGTCGGCCTCGAGTACAATTACGCGGCCTTCGGCAGCCAGACCTATCAGCTCGGCGGCCTGTCCGGAAACTACACCTTCGACGCCAAGCCGCGCGACATCCAGTGGGCGGTCGTCCGCGCCAGCTACAAGTTCGACGCACCTGTGATCGCGCGCTACTGAAACCGAAAAAGAAAACGATCAGTGCCAGACTTCAAAGCCCCGGGCGTCGCCCGGGGCTTCTTTCTTTTGCGAACCAAAGCGCAAATCCCCGGGACCCGGGATCGGCTGACGCGTGCGATCTTTTTTCCCGAAGCGAAGAAGAGACGTCGCGCCCTACCTCGTGGGATTGACGCCAACAGGACTATGATCCTTTTGCGTGTATAGGTCGCTATGTCTGACCTTTGCGTGCGGAAAATGTCACTGTTTCGCGGATAAGTGCATGCAAGCGAGCGGGAACTGCAGATTGTGCCTCGCTGCCCGAGATGCGCTTTGTATAAATCGACTCAACGGAGCGTTCGCTCTTGCAGTTCTTCCAGGGGGGCATGGATGAAAAAGACATTTGCTTTGACAGCAGGAATGTCAATTCTGCTTGCGATTTCGGGCGCGGCGTCCGCCGCCGACATGGCGGTCAAAGCACCGCCGATGGTTCCGCCGCCGGTGTTCAACTGGACCGGTTTCTACATCGGGGGCTTCGTCGGCGGTGCGGTCGCAGACCGCGACGCATCCGCGAGCGAGCCGGCCAATGCCGCCGGTTTCTTCTACAACGGGACGGGGCTCAACACCCCCTATAGCCTCGGCGCGAGCTTCATCGGCGGCGGCACGATCGGCTACAACTGGCAGAGGCCCGGCACCAACTTCGTGCTCGGTATCGAAGGCGAGGCCGGCTATCTTCACCTGAATGGGTCAAGGCAGGACGTCAACGCCGCTGCGTTTGGCCTCGCGCTTCCCGATAGTGTGAATACCACCCGCATCGGCGATGCCTATGGGGTGATCGCAGGGCGCGCCGGGTGGGCCGTCAACCAGGCATTGCTCTATGTCAAAGGTGGCGTCGCTTTCGTCGCCAACTCCTACAGCTTCAATGATTCCTGTGTCGGCGCTGGCCCGCCCGGCTGCGGCGGTGGCGCGCTCATCACCCGCCACAGTGACACGCAGGTGACCTACGCGGTCGGAGCTGGTGTCGAGTATGCCTTCAACACCAATTGGTCCATCAAGGGCGAGTATCTCTATCTCGGTACGCAAAAGACATATACCCAGTCCGGCGTCCTCACCGCCGGAGGCGGCGTTGGGACCGTGTACACCAACAGCAACTCCGACCCAGGCGTTCACACGGGCAAGATCGGCGTCAATTATCGTTTCGGCGGCCCGGTGGTCGCAAGGTACTAGTCTCTCCGGAGTTGCGCTGCCTACGAAGCCCCGGCTGATGCCGGGGCTTTTGTCGTGAGAACGTTCGTTACGACATCACCGAGAAGCCGCCATCGACCGGGATCGCCGTGCCGGTGACGAAATTCGAGGCTGATGAGGCGAGGAACACGGCGATGCCCGCGAAGTCGTCGATGTCGCCCCAGCGTCCCGCGGGGGTGCGCGCGAGCACGCGCTCGTGCAGCCCTGAGACCTGCTGTCGCGCGCCGCGCGTGAGATCGGTGTCGATCCAGCCCGGCAGGATCGCGTTGACCTGGATGTTGTCGGGCGCCCAGGCGTTGGCGCAGGCGCGCGTGTACTGCACGATGCCGCCCTTGCTTGCCGCATAGGCGGTCGCGAAGCTCGCGCCGAAGATCGACATCATCGAGCCGATGTTGATGATCTTGCCGTTGCCCGATGCCTTCAGGGCCGGATAGGCCAGCTTCGAGCAGACGAAAGCGCTGGTGAGGTTGGTGTCGATCACCTTGTTCCACTCGTCGAGCTCGAGCTCGTGCGGCGGCTTGCGGATGCTCATGCCGGCATTGTTGATCAGGATGTCGATGCGGCCGAGATCTCTGACGACGCGGTCGATCATCGCCGCGACCGCGGCCTTGTCGGTCACGTCGGTGGTGACTGATATCGCCTTCACGCCGCGCGCCTTGAGATCGGCGACGGCCGCGGTCGATTTGGCTTCGTTGCGTCCGACCACGGCGATGTCGGCGCCGGCGTCGGCGAGCCCATGCGCAAGGCCGAGCCCGATGCCACCATTACCTCCTGTGACGATCGCGACCTTGCCGCGGAGATCGAACCGGTTGGATGTCATGCTTTTGCTTCCTGGTTTCTTTTATTGGTTGCTCTGCCAGATCAGGACCAGCCCGAAGCCGGCCATGGCCGCGCCGTAGCCAGCCCATTGCAGCTGGTTGATCATGAAGCTCGATCGCGGCCAGGCGAGGGTGCCCGTACCCTGTCCGATCCAGAGCAGCCCGACAGCGAGGGCAAACAGGCCTGCGACTAGCAGAATTCTGCGCATGGATTCCTCCCTGTCGGTCTGATTCTGTCGCGACCCCCGGCAGGAACGATCGCCGCCGGTCACGAAAACTTCCCGCAAGACTAGCCGTAGCTTCAGTTCGGATACAATGGCCGCGGACGCGAGACCGCGGGGAGGATGTCCGTGCGCAAGCTGATCTCGAGGCGCAGGGTGATTTCGGGCACGGCTGCTGCGGCCGTCCTTGTCGCTGCTTATGCCGGTATTCCGCGCCAAGCGGATCTGCGGGCTTTCGATCCGGCCGAAATGGCCCGGCTCGAGACCGCGATGTGGCGCGACTATTACGACAAGCGCTATGCCGCGCTGTTCTACCATCTCTACGCCTCGACGCGGACGCAGTTCGGCTTTTCTCTGCTTAGGAGCCTGCATATCGCGTTCAGTGCCGCCGAGGCGGCCAAGATGTTCCAGCCGACGCACTCACGACAGGAAGCCAATGCGGCGCTGCCGGCTCTCGTGGCCTACTATCGCGATTACGCGGCGGCCGCGCCCGTGGCGTTTGACGTGGGGCAGGCAGCCCGGCTCGAGCTCGATTGGTGGCAGGCGCGGCGGGAGGCGGTCGGTCCCCGTGACTACGGCCTGACCATCGCACGCGTGGCCGCGCTGACCTATGGCAAGAGCGTCGACGACGCAGGGATCAGGCACTTTGGGGTCACGCGGGCAGACGCCATGGCGTTCCGCGATGCAAAGGGCGAAGCTATCACCGAAGCCGATTGGGTCGCGATCGAAACCAAGCTCGTGGACGCCTACCAATCGTTGAAGGCGAGCGTTGCGCACTAGCAAGGCCCACAACGAAAAAGCCCCGGCGATGCCGGGGCTTTGACGCTCGATCGTGAGATCGGATCAGTACTTGGCGACGACCGGACCGGTCCAGTTGAAGCGGTAGACCAGCGAGGTCGAGATGGTCTGGTTCCAGCTGTTGGCGCGGATGCTGTTCACGCCGGTCGGCAGGTTGGTTGCGTCGACGATTTCGTCCCGGGTCTTCGCGTCGTAGAAGGCCGAGCGGTATTCGGTCTTCATGAACCAGCCGGGCGAGGAGATGCCGAAGATGTTCAGGCTGTTCTCGACGCCGCCGCCGACGAACCAGCCGTTGCGGTTGTAGCCGTTGAGGTGGAGGCCGGTCGGGCCGCCAGCCAGGTTGGTGAAGCTGGTGCTGCCGAAGTGGGCGCCCGAGTAACCGCCGTTGACGTAGGACAGAACGTTCGGCGCGACCAGCCAGCCGAGGCGAACGCCGGCGGCCCAGGAGTCTTCCAGCTTCTGGCGGCCGGTGAGGCCGAGGATCGGATCCTGCACCGTGCCGCGGATGCTGCCGAACTGACCGTCAGCGAACACGCCGGCGACCCAGGTGCTGTTGAACTGCCAGTCGTAGCCGAGACCGACGGTGCCGAACCAGCCCGAGCCACCCTGACGCTGGGTGATGGTGAGGGGGGTGCCGGTCGTCGTCGAGACGATGCTCTGGTCGGAGTTCGAGAGACCGCCGCCGGCGCCGCCGAAGACGTAGAAGCCGGTCCAGTTGGCAACCGGAGCAGCCATCGGGGCCTTCACGTAGGGACGGGCAGCCAGGTCGGCAGCGGAAGCCGAACCGGTCATCGCCGCAACCGCCGTCAGAGCGAGTGCAATCTTCTTCATGATTAAATCCCCAACCTTGGCAGGCGCGAGCGCACTGAAGTCCGTGTGATCTGATGCCCGGACTATAGACGGTTCTCGCCGAAATGCTGTTGCAGGGCAGGCACAGTCGCCGGAAAACGCCCGTCGACCAGGTTGCATGACGTCGTCATAGGAATCTAGAAAATATGAGCGATTTCATATGATTGCATGTGTTTTGAGATTCGTGGCCCGGGGTAGGTTTTCGTTAGGAGTTCGCCTTTGTCTGAAATGCAGGCAATCCTGCCTCAACCGTGGCGCTGCCTGGCCCCTATGAGTCGCTGGCTGAGTCGCACTCTCGGGAGACGGATCGCCGTGGTTGAATGACCGGGAAAGGCCGGTGCAGCGCCCCCAAAATGAAAAAGCCCCGGCCTGAGGCCGGGGCTTTTGAGAGGGAATCGTAGGGTCAGACGTCGAGCAGCTCGTCGCTGGCGAACTCGGCCTTGTCGGAGATGAAGGCAAAGCGCGCTTCGGCCTTGGTGCCCATGAGGCGCTCGACCGAATCCGCCGTGGTGTCGCGGTCATCAGGCAGCAGGACCACCTTGAGCAGCGTCCGCTTGCTCGGATCCATGGTGGTTTCCTTCAGCTGCGCCGGCATCATCTCGCCGAGGCCTTTGAAGCGGTTCACCTCGACCTTGGCGTTGGCGTTGAAGGCGGTCTTGATCAGCTCGTCCTTGTGCTTGTCGTCGCGCGCGTAAACCGACTTGTTGCCGTGGGTCAGCTTGTAGAGCGGCGGCACCGCGAGGAAGAGGTGGCCTTCGTCGATCAGCTTCGGCATCTGCCGGTAGAAGAAGGTGATCAGCAGCGAGGCGATATGCGCGCCGTCGACGTCGGCGTCGGTCATGATGATGATGCGCTGATAGCGCAGATCCTCTTCCCGATAGTGCAGAAGCTGTCCGCAGCCGATTGCCTGCACGAGATCGGAGAGCTGGGCGTTCGCGGTGAGCTTGTCCTTGCCGGCGGAGGCCACGTTGAGGATTTTTCCGCGCAAGGGCAGTACGGCTTGGGTCTTGCGGTCGCGCGCCTGCTTGGCGCTGCCACCGGCCGAGTCACCCTCGACGATGAAGAGCTCGGAGCCTTCGGTGCCGGCATCGGTGCAGTCGGCGAGCTTGCCGGGCAGGCGCAGCTTCTTGCCCGCCGTCTTGCGCGCCGTCTCCTTTTCCTGACGGCGACGCAGCCGCTCCTCGGCGCGGTCGATGACGAAGTCGAGCAGCCGGTTGGCCATGTTCGGATTGCCCGACAGCCAATGGTCGAACGGATCCTTCATCGCCTGTTCGACGATGCGCTGCGCTTCGGCAGTGGCGAGACGATCCTTGGTCTGGCCCTGGAATTCAGGCTCGCGCACGAACACCGAGAGCATCACAGCGGCGCCCACCATCACGTCTTCCGAGGTGATGGACGAGGCACGCTTGCCCTGGCCGACGCGCTCGGCGTGATCCTTCAGGCCACGCAGCAGCGCGCTGCGCAGGCCCGATTCATGCGTGCCGCCATCGGGCGTCGGCACGGTGTTGGTGTAGGACGACAGGAAGCCGTCGGCATCAGCGGTCCAGGCCACGGCCCATTCGCAGGCGCCGTGCGCGCCGTTGCGGCCTGACTTGCCGGAGAAGATATCGGGATGCACCAGCGTGTCGGCGTGGATCGCCGCGGCCAGATAATCCTTGAGGCCGCCGGGGAAATGGAAGGTTGCTTCCGCCGGCACGTCCTCGACGCCCTTGAGCAGCTCGGGCGCGCAATTCCAGCGGATCTCGACGCCGCCGAACAGATAGGCCTTCGAGCGCGTCATCTTGAACAGGCGCTGCGGCTTGAACGCGGCCTTAGGCCCGAAGATGTCCGTGTCCGGCTTGAAGCGAACGCGCGTGCCGCGGCGGTTGTTGATCTTGCCGAGATCCTCGAGCTTGCCCTTGGGGTGGCCGCGCTCGAAGCTCATGCGGTAGAGCTTCTGGCTGCGCGCGACCTCCACCTCGAGACGCGAGGAGAGGGCGTTCACCACGGAGATGCCGACGCCGTGCAGGCCGCCGGAGGTCTCGTAGACCTTGCTGTCGAACTTGCCGCCCGAATGCAGCGTGCACATGATGACTTCCAGTGCCGACTTCTTCGGGAACTTCGGGTGCGGATCGACCGGGATGCCGCGGCCGTTGTCGGTGACGGTGAGGAACCCGTCAGCGGAGAGTTCCACGCCAATGAAGGTTGCGTGCCCCGCCAGCGCCTCGTCCATGGAGTTGTCGATGACTTCGGCGAACAAATGATGCAGCGCCTTTTCGTCGGTGCCGCCGATATACATGCCAGGCCGGCGCCGCACCGGTTCCAGGCCCTCGAGCACCTCGATGTCAGCGGCCGTGTAATCGGCCTCGCCGCCACTGGCGCGCGGCGCGGCCTTCGCGGCGTTTGCGCGCCCCTTTGGCTCATTGCCCTCGAACAAATCGTCTTTGGTTTTCGTTTTCAACTGTTTGGACATATATCTTGATGTGTTTTGAGGGCCGCGGAGGCGGCGAATCGGTTGGCCTGACTATGCCACTTCTGGCTCCCAAAGGTCACCGTTGGGCAGGCCCGGCGCTGTGGGTGGGAGTTAATGCCGGCAATTTTACGCCGCAAGCTGGCCAAGTCCCGGCAATTTGACGCCTCGGTCGGTTCCAGCCTGGTCTTTGTGACTTGATGTCACACAAGTCCTTGGCTTACCAGTCTTTCCTATCTGGCAGGACCTCAAGGCGGGGCGGGAAGGCTATTTTTTGAATGGAGCAGTTTGCGCATGCACTGGCCGATTTCGTGCGCCTCCATCAGGCCTGGGCTGCTCCGATCGTGTTCCTGCTGGCGTTCGGGGAATCGCTGGCTTTCATCTCACTCCTGATCCCGGCCTGGGGGGCGCTGGTCGCCATCGGCGCGCTGATCGGGGTGAGTGGCATCAGCTTCTATCCGATCTGGATTGCCGGTGCGATCGGCGCCGCCCTCGGCGACTGGGTCTCCTACTGGTTCGGCTATCGCTACAAGGAGCACGTCGCGCAGATATGGCCGCTCTCGCGCTATCCGGAAATCCTGCCGAGGGGCGAGGCCTTCGTACGCAGCTGGGGCGTGCCCAGCATCTTCATCGGCCGCTTCTTCGGTCCCTTGCGCGCCTCCGTGCCGCTCGCGGCCGGCATTTTCGAAATGCCGTATTGGAGCTTCCAGGCGGCCAATTTCGTCTCGGCACTGGTCTGGGCCGCGGCGCTTCTGCTGTTCGGCGACGTGATCGCCAGGATCATGGAATGGATCTGGCGGCTGATTTAATTCCCGTCATTCCGGGGCGCTCGCAAAGCGAGCGAACCCGGAATCTCGAAATTGTGTCGCGAGATTCCGGGTTCGATGCTTTCGCATCGCCCCGGAATGACAACCATCACCTTGACGGGAACTGCATCTGGCCTTATAGCCGCGCGCCATGATCAACGCCGCGACCATCCTGTTCGCCCGTCGCCGCCGCCGCACTCTTGCGGTTTGGGCGGTCGATCGCGTTTGAGATCATCGTCTTTGCCGCTGGACCCGATCCGCGGCATTCTCTCTCCTGTCAGCGCGATCTGATCCGGCGGCCCCCGAGGAGGCCCAGCAGGAGACTACGATGTACACGCCACCCCATTTCAAGCCGGATCGCGCCGCGAGCCTGAAATTCGCAGGCGAACGCGGTTTCGGCATCATGTGTGCTTTC
Source organism: Bradyrhizobium sp. CCBAU 51745 (assembly GCF_028128715.1). Taxonomy (NCBI): domain Bacteria; kingdom Pseudomonadati; phylum Pseudomonadota; class Alphaproteobacteria; order Hyphomicrobiales; family Nitrobacteraceae; genus Bradyrhizobium; species Bradyrhizobium sp. CCBAU 51745. The sequence goes on from NZ_LBJP01000008.1 coordinate 239,344, forward strand.
GACGGCAGGAAGCCGATCGCTTCCCCGCTGCCGTTCTATTTGACCTATGCCGTCGACGGCACGCCGCAGGTCGCCTTTCACGTCGCCCGTCACAATCCGATGGTAATGCTGGCAGACGGCACGGCGTCCTGGCTGCTCGCGGTGACCGGTCCTGATGCCTATGTCTCCGCGGACTGGTACGTGTCCCCGGATCAGGTGCCGACCTGGCTCTATCAGTCCGTGCATCTGAGCGGGCCGGTACGGGTGTTGTCCGACGACGAACTGTCGGTGCAGGTCGACACTCTCAGCGAGAAGTTCGAGAAGCGGCTCCTGCCGAAGAAGCCGTGGACGTCGGGTAAGATGACGGCGGGCCGGCTCGCGGCACTGAAGAAAGGGATCGTGGGTCTGGTCATGACGGTTGAGGATGTCGAAGGCAGCTTCAAGCTCAACCAGCACAAATCGGACGCCGATTACACGGCGATTGCCAATGCGCTCGGCGCGCAAGCCGATGCCGACGCGAGAGAGATCGCGCAACTGATGCAGGACGTAAGGCCTGAGGCCTTCGCGAACGAAACCAACACGCTCGAAAGGACGGCACCATGAGCCTCACCGAGACGACGAAAGCCCCGACCTCGGGCGCAGCGAGGAAGCCTGCCACCGTCTTCGTCGATGGCGGCTCCGGCACCACCGGGCTCGGCATCAACGAGCGGCTGAAGCTCCAGAACGATGTCGTGGTGAAGACGCTTCCCGACGACAAGCGCAAGGATCCTGCGGCCAAGAAGGCGCTGATCGCGGAGGTGGATCTCGTCATCCTCTGCCTGCCCGACGATGCCGCCAGGGAGACGGTGGCGCTGATCGATAGCATGGGTCCCTCGGGGCCGAAGGTGCTGGACGCCTCGACCGCCTACCGGGTCGCGCCCGATTGGGCCTACGGTTTTCCGGAGCTGGCGCCGGACCAGGCCGGCAAGATCAAGGCCGCGAAGAAAGTCTCCAATCCCGGCTGCTATCCGACCGGCGGCATCGCGCTGCTGCGGCCGATCGTCGATGCCGGCCTGTTGCCGGCCGACTATCCGATCTGCGTCAACGCGGTGAGCGGCTATTCCGGCGGCGGCAAGTCGATGATCGCGAGTTTCGAAGACGGCAGCGCGCCGTCCTTCGAGCTCTACGGCCTCGGCTTCGAACACAAGCATCTGCCGGAGCTGCAGCTCTATTCGAACCTGACGCGTCGGCCGATCTTCATCCCCTCGGTCGGCAATTACCGGCAGGGCATGCTGGTCTCGATCCCGCTGCAGCTCGACACGCTACCGGGCAAGCCCAGCGGCGCGGACCTTCAGTCCGCGCTGGCGAAGCGCTATGCCGGTTCGAAATACGTCAAGGCGATGCCGCTCCAGAACGAGGCGAGCAAGGGCGGCCGGCTCGAGCCCGAGGCTCTCAACGAGACCAACATGCTCGAGCTCTATGTCTTCGCCAGCGACAAGTATCACCAGGCGGTGCTGGTCGCGCGGCTGGACAATCTCGGCAAGGGCGCTTCGGGCGCAGCCGTGCAGAACATGCGGCTGATGCTGGGCCTGCCAGAGGAATAAGGCGACAGCCTATCCGTCGTCACTGCGAGCCACCGGGTCCGCGCGCAGCGCGGCCCGATGACAGGCTCCGCGAAGCAATCCAGGACCTCTCACCGCGAAGACGGTCTGGATTGCTTCGTCGCATCAGCGCAAAATTGCTTCGCGATTTTGTCGCGCGCTCCTCGCAATGACGGTGGAGAGAGCCTCAAAACACCTTGAAGATCGCCAGCGCCAGCACGGCCTGTGCCAGGAAGCCGACGGTGAAGGCGAGGGTGCGAAACACCGGAATGCCCAGCGCATAGACGATCAGATGCGCAACGCGCGCCCAGAAATAGACGACGCAGGCGAGCACCGTCCATTTCGTGGAATAGTCGATCGCATTGAGGATCAGCACCAGCGGCGCGAACAGCACGAGGTTCTCGACCGCATTGTCATGCGCGAACATCAAACGGTTCGCCCATTCGGCTTGCGGCTTGTCGCCGCGCGTGGGGTTGGCCATGGCGCCGCTGAGGCCGCGAACCTGGCAGCGGTTGATGGTGTAGGGGATCCAGAGGATCCCGGTCAGGATCACCGTACAGGTCAGCCAGAACAATTCGCGCGTCATAACCCGGTCCCCTCTCAACTCGATGTCGTGAGCTTATACGAAAACGCGCAGCCTTGCGCTATGCGCGCACCCTGACATAGCTGCCGGGCGCGTCCTCGATGGGCGGGAAGGCCTCGCTCCCGACGCTGCGCGCCGGCACTTCCTCCGGATCGAGCCCGCCCAGCCATTCGCGCCAGTCCGGCCACCACGAGCCCTTGTGCTCCACCGCGCCCTTCATCCACTCCGCGACGTTGGCGGCCTTGATGTTGTCGTTGGTCCAGTACTGGTACTTGCCCGAGGCCGGCGGATTGACGACGCCGGCGATGTGGCCGGAGCCTGACAGGACATACTTCACCGGCCCGCCGAAGAATTGCGAGCCGTACAGCACCGATTCCGCCGGCGCGATGTGGTCCTCGCGCGTGGCGAGGTTGTAGACCGGCACCCTGACCTTGGAGAGATCGAGCAGCGTGTTGTCGAGCACCATGGTGCCGGTCGACAAGCGGTTCTCCAGGTAGCAGTTGCGCAGATAGTAGGAATGGTTGGCCTGGGTCATCCGCGTCGCGTCGGAATTCCAGTGCAGCAGGTCGAACGCGCTCGGCTGCTGGCCCTTGAGGTAATTGCTAACGACGTAGGACCAGATCAGGTCGTTGGAGCGCAGCATGTTGAAGGCCATCGCCATCTTGGAGCCCTCGAGCACGCCAGAGGCCTTCATGTCCTGCTCGAGCGAGGCGATCTGGTCTTCGTCGACGAAGACGAGGAGATCGCCGGCATGGGTGAAGTCGACCTGCGCGGCAAAGAACGTCGCCGAGGTCACGCGCTGACGCCGCTTCTCGGCGAGCCAGGCCAGCGTGGTCGCGAGCATGGTGCCGCCGACGCAATAGCCGGCGGTGTGCACCTTCATCTCGCCGGTGATCTTCTCGATCACGTCCATCGCCGTGAGCGGGCCTAGCTTCATGTAGTCTTCCCAGCTCTTGGAACCGAGCTTCTTGTCGGGATTGACCCATGAGATCACGAACACGGTGATGCCCTGGTCGACGCACCACTTGATGTAGGATTTCTCCGGCTTGAGATCGAGGATGTAGAATTTGTTGATCCAGGGCGGCACGATCAGGAGCGGGGTGCGCAGCACCTTCTCCGTGGTCGGAGAATACTGGATCAGCTGCATCATCTCGTTCTGGTAGATCACCTTGCCAGGCGTCGTCGCCATGTTGACGCCGACGACGAGGTTGTCCGGGTTGGACTGGCGGATCTTCAACATGCCCTTGCCGGCGGCGATGTCCTCCGCCAGCATGGTCAGGCCGCGCGCCAGGTTCTCGCCGCTGCTGGCAACGGTCTCGCGCAGCACCTCCGGATTGGTCAGCACGAAGTTCGACGGCGAGATCGCGTTGGTGACCTGCTGGACGTAGAACTCGGCCTTGCGGCGCGTCGCCGGATCAAGCTCGGCGTCGCGGACCAGCTCCTGCGCCCATTTGCTGGAGAGCAGATAGAGCTGCATCACGAAATCGAAAAACTGGTTCGACTTCCATTCCGGATCGGCAAAGCGCTTGTCGCGCGGCGAGGGCGCGATCGCGGGCTGCGCCTCCTGGCCGGCCATTCGCCGTGCCGCTGAGCCCCAGAGATCGAGATAATCCTTGGCGAGCTTGGTCTGCAGGTCGGACGAGCGCGACTGGTCCGATAGCCAATATTCGGCGACCGTGGTGAAGGTCTTGACGACCTCGGTGAGCTCGGCCGGCGGGCGGTCCTGCACCTCGCCGCTTTCGCGCGGCTTCAGATACGCGGCGAGCGCCTTGCCGCCGCTCTCCATCGCCCGCGCGACATTCATCGCGAAGGCTTCCGCATCGAACTTCGTTTCGGACTTTGACCCTGACGTCGAGCCAGGCTTGGGCATGTCGGTCGTGACGGTACTCATGAGGACAACAGTAACGATTCATTCCGTATTCGTCACCGCGAAGCTCGCCGGTTTCGCGCGAAACAGGCGCGAAGATGTGCTGCACTGCGACAATGCTTCTTGCTTTTGTCACAATCGCGGTGCACGTCTCGTGCCGTGGGCCTTGGAAGATTTCTCGCTCGTGCCATTTGTGGGCAGCAATGGTTTGAGCTTGGGCGGGTTGTTGGCTAAGTTGCCGGCAGCCTTGCGTTGGGACGAGTAGGGGAATTCCCAAGTGTTGGCGTTGTGGGACCTGCAAAAGTCGCGGCTCGTGTGCTGTGCGCTGCTGACCGCAGCTTTCATGCTGGGCGGCTGTTCGAGCCAGCTCGCGGATATGTCTGCCGCCGACACGCCCGCTCACCCCAAGGAGCCTGCCGGCTATTTGCCGGTGCACGATTTGCCGCCTGACCGCGATCAGGCCATCATCCCGCCGGACCAACGCGCCAAGATCGAGGCCGAGCTTGCGGCCGCGCGCGACCGTCAGGCCGTCGCGGCCAAGGATGCCAAATAAGGCCGCGTAATCGCTGGCGCCACCGCCACTCCGTGCTAAAAAGACTTCAATTCAGCCGAGAGTCAGGGCGAAGGAGTTCAGTCCTTGCCACCGAAAATTACTCCAAGTATCTGATTTTGAGTGATTTTCGCGTGCCGGGCGATGTCTCCTGGAAGGAGTGTCATTGCTCCTCGATTCTGCCCTGACCGGTTGCCCGGAGCCCAGAGACCCATGGAAGAATTTTACCGCATCCGCCGCCTTCCGCCTTACGTGTTCGAGCAGGTCAACCGGGCCAAGGCGGCCGCGCGGAACGCTGGCGCCGACATCATCGATCTCGGCATGGGCAATCCGGACCTGCCGGCCCCGCCGCATGTGCTGGAGAAGCTCAAGGAGACGCTGGGCAAGCCGCGCACCGACCGCTATTCGGCCTCGCGTGGCATTCCCGGCCTGCGCCGCGCCCAGGCTGCCTATTACGACCGCCGCTTCGGCGTGAAGCTCAACCCCGACACCCAGGTGGTGGCGACGCTGGGCTCCAAGGAGGGCTTTGCCAACGTGGCGCAGGCCATCACCGCGCCGGGCGACGTGATCCTCTGTCCGAACCCGAGCTATCCGATTCATGCCTTCGGCTTTTTGATGGCGGGCGGCGTGATCCGTTCGGTGCCCTCGGAGCCGACGCCACAATTCTTCGAGGCGGTGGAGCGGGCGATCGTGCATTCGATTCCGAAGCCGCTCGCGCTCGTGGTCTGCTATCCCTCGAACCCGACCGCCTATGTCGCGAGCCTCGATTTCTACAAGGACCTCGTCGCCTTCGCGAAGAAGCACGAGATCCTGATCCTGTCGGATCTTGCCTATGCCGAGGTCTATTTCGACGAGAGCAATCCGCCGCCCTCGGTGCTTCAGGTACCCGGCGCGATCGACGTCACCGTCGAGTTCACCTCGATGTCGAAGACCTATTCGATGGCCGGTTGGCGCATGGGCTTTGCGGTCGGCAATGACCGCGTCATCGCAGCGCTCGCCCGCGTCAAATCCTACCTCGATTACGGCGCCTTCACGCCGGTGCAGGTCGCCGCGACCGCGGCGCTGAACGGCCCTGACGACTGCATCAAGGAGATGCGCGACACCTATCGCAAGCGCCGTGACGCACTGGTGGAATCTTTCGGTCGCGCGGGGTGGGAGATTCCGCCGCCTGAGGCTTCGATGTTCGCCTGGGTGCCGCTGCCGGAGGCGTTCCGCAGTGTCGGCAGCATGCAGTTCGCGACGTTGATGGTGGAGAAATCAGGCGTTGCGGTCTCGCCCGGCGTCGGCTTCGGCGAACATGGTGAAGGATATGTCCGCATCGCCATGGTGGAAAATGAGCAACGGATCAGGCAGGCCGCACGCGGCGTGCGCCGCTTCCTTGAAAGCGGCATCGAAACGTTGCACAACGTCGTTCCACTCGCCAACCGGCGCTAATTCTCTTCTGCAGGTTCACTCAAGCATCATGGTTGCACCCCTGAAAGTGGGCATAGCGGGGCTCGGCACCGTGGGCGCCGAAGTTGTCCGTTTGATCGAAACGCAGGCGCGCGTGCTTGCGGGCCGCAGCGGCCGCGGCATTCGCGTCGTCGCCGTCACCGCACGTTCGAAGGCCAAGAAGCGCGGCATCGACCTGCGCGGCGTCGAATGGGCCAAGGATCCGCTTGCCCTCGCCACGCATCCCGAGGTCGACTGCTTCGTCGAGCTGATGGGCGGCGCCGGCGATCCCGCGCTCTCGGCGGTCGAAGCCGCGCTGAGCACTGGCAAGTCGGTTGTCACAGCCAACAAGGCACTGCTGGCCAAGCACGGAATCAAGCTGGCAAAAGCCGCCGAAAAGCACGGCGGTGCGCTGAATTTCGAGGCAGCGGTCGGCGCTGCGATCCCCGTCATCAAGACGCTACGTGAAGGTCTTGCCGGAACCGGCATCAATCGCGTCTACGGCATCCTCAACGGCACCTGCAATTACATCCTGACGCGGATGGAGCAGGAGGGCCTGTCGTTCGCCGAGTGCCTCCAGGATGCGCAGCGGCTCGGCTATGCCGAGGCCGATCCGTCCTTCGATGTCGACGGCCACGACACCGCGCAAAAGCTCGCGATCCTCGCCAGCCTTGCTTTCGGCACGAAAGTTGCTCAAAGCGCGGTGTATGTCGAAGGCATCTCCTCCATCGCGCCGGAAGATCTTCGCGCGGCCGCCGATCTCGGTTACCGCGTCAAGCTGCTCGGCGTTGCCGTTCGCACCGCCAAGGGCATCGAGCAGCGCGTGCATCCGACCATGGTTCCCAAGACATCCTCGATCGCGCAGGTGATGGGTGTCACCAATGCGGTTACGATCGATGGCGAGGGCATTCCGCCGATCACGCTGGTCGGCCCGGGGGCGGGTGGAGCTGCGACCGCATCCGCCGTCGTTGCCGATATCGCCGACGTCGCGCGCGGCATTCGCGCCAATCCGTTCGGAAGGCCGATCGCGCAGCTGCACGACACCAAGAAGGCGCCGATGGAGCGCCACGAAGGCGGCTATTACATCCGCCTGCTCGCGCGCGATTTCCCGGGCACCGCGGCTGCAATCGCGACCCGGCTCGCCGAGCAGAAGATTTCGATCGAGTCGATCGTGCAGCGCCACCCCAATGGCGGCGCTGCACCTAGCGACGGCAAGGCGGTGCCCGTGCCCGTCATTCTGATCACCTATGCCACGCATGAGGACGCGGTGCGCCGCGCGCTCGCGGCCGTGCAAAAGGACAAGGTGATCAGCGGGCGGCCGCAAGTCATCAGGATTGAGAAGAACTAGAGCATGATCCGGAAAGGTGTGCAGCGGTTTTCCGGAAAGATCATGCTCAAACGATAAGACAGTTCGAACGAACTGTGGGTGTTACGAGTTGATGCGGACGGAGATTTCCGTCCCAAACGCTTCGAAGGAGTTAGCCGATGTCGACCCATATTTCAGTGCCGCCGCAAGCATTGCTCGAGCGCATTCTCACGCTGGAGATCGTGCGTGTGACGGAGCGGGCGGCGGTGTCGTCGGCGCGTCTGCGCGGGCACGGGCAGGAGAAGGCCGCCGACCAGGCCGCCGTCGACGCCATGCGCCGCGAGCTCAACAAGCTGCCGATCCAGGGCACCATCGTGATCGGCGAGGGTGAGCGCGACGAGGCGCCGATGCTCTTCATCGGCGAGAAGGTTGGCGTCAACGCCGGCCCCGAGGTCGATATCGCGGTCGACCCGCTCGAAGGCACCACGCTGTGCGCCAAGAACATGCCGGGCTCGATCGCCACCATGGCAATGGCCGATGGCGGCACGTTGCTGCACGCCCCCGACGTCTACATGCAGAAGCTCGCGATCGGTCCCGGCTACGACAAGGGCGTCGTCGAGCTCGATGCATCGCCGGCCGACAATGTCCGCCGCCTCGCCAAGGCCAAGGGCGTCAAGCCCGAGGGCATCACCGTTCTGGTGCTCGACCGTCCCCGCCATGCCAGCATCATCGAGAGCGTGCGCTCGACCGGCGCTGCCGTCCGCCTCATCACCGACGGCGACGTCGCCGGCGTGATCCACACCGCCGACCCCGACAACACCGGCGTCGACATGTATCTCGGCACCGGCGGCGCGCCGGAAGGCGTGCTCGCGGCCGTGGCGCTGCGCTGTATCGGCGGCCAGATGCAGTGCCGCCTGATCCTCGATTCCGGCGAGAAGATCGAGCGCGCGGCCAAGATGGGCGTCAACGATCCCAAGATGATCTACGGCATCGAGGACATGGCGCGCGGCGACTGCCTGTTCGCCGCGACCGGCGTTACCACCGGTTCACTGCTGTCGGGCGTCAAATTCCGCAAGGACGGCGTGATCGAGACCGAGACGGTGGTGATGCGCTCCGTCACCGGTACCGTGCGCTACATCAAGGCCGAGCATCGCGAGCTCGCGAAGTTCCATCTGGATTGACGCGAAGCGTCATTCCGGGGCTCGCGAAGCGAGAACCCGGAATCCGGAGATTGTAGCGCGAGATTCCGGGTTCGCGCTCCGCGCGCCCCGGAATGACGAAAATAACAACCAGGGAAGCGCCATGTCCGATCTCTCCGCCGTCAAAGCCCTGATCTTCGACGTGTTCGGCACCGTCGTGGACTGGCGCACCAGCTTGATCACCGACTTCATGTGGTGGGGCAAGGGCCGCGGCATCAGCGCCGACTGGACCGCGCTCGTCGACGGCTGGCGCGGCACCTATGTCGCCTCCATGCAGGACGTGCGCGAGCATCCCGAACGCGGCTATGTGATGCTCGACGATCTGCATCGCCGTTCCCTGGAAAAGCTGGTCGAGAAATTCGCCATCAAGGGGCTCACGGACGCCGACCTCGATCATCTCACCAAGGGCTGGCACCGCCTCAACCCCTGGCCCGACAGCGTCGCCGGCCTGACACGATTGAAGACGAAATTCGTGATCTCGCCGCTGTCGAACGGCAACGTCGCGCTGCTCACCAACATGGCGAAGTTCGCGGGCCTGCCCTGGGACCTCATCATGTCGGCCGAGCTGTTCGAGCACTACAAGCCCGATCCCGAAACCTATCTCGGTGCCGCAAAGCTGCTGTGCCTCAAGCCGGCAGAGGTGATGATGGTCGCCGCCCACAATGGGGATCTCGCCGCTGCGCAGAAGAACGGCCTGAAGACCGCGTTCGTCGCCCGGCCGACCGAGTACGGGCCGCACCAGAAGGTCGATTTCGAGGCGACCGGCAATTGGGACATCGTCGCCAAGGATTTCGGCGGCATCGCCGACAAGCTCGGCTGCTAGGCAAGCCGCCGCCTCACGCAATCTTCAGCGCAGGCTCGCTCGTTTCCGTCTCAGCAAATCCCGCCTGCAAGACCTCCTCACGCTTGTGGCGCAGATGCGCGCGCAGGACGTGGGAGAGGCCGACGCCGTCGCGGCGCTGGAGCGCGTTCAGGATCGCCTCGTGCTCCGTCACCGCAAGCGCCCAGCGCTGCGGCGTCATCGGCGTGACATAGCGGGCACGGCGAATCCGCGCGGTTACGGATGCGTAGAGCCCGGCGAGGACGGGGTTGCCGGCGGCGTTGACGATCCCCTCGTGGATGGCGCGGTTGCCGCGATAATAATGGATCAGATCGCCCTCGCGATAATGCTGCACCATGGCTGCATGGGCCGCGGCGATCTCGGCGATCTCGTGATCGGTGATGCGCTCGCAAGCGAGCTCGCCCGCCAGCGCTTCGAGGCCCTGACAGACCTCGAACAAGTCGCGCATGTCCTTGTCGGTGAGCTTGGCTGCGCGCGAGCCGCGATGCGGCAGCAGCTGCACGAGGCCCTCGGCGGCCAGCACCTTGAGCGCTTCACGCAGCGGCGTTCGCGAAATTTCCAGCCGCTCGCACAGCTCGCGCTCGGGAATCCGCGCGCCCGGCGGGATCTCGCCGTCGAGCAGAATCTCGCGGATGCGGCCGACGACCTCCTCATGCAGCATGGGGTACTCTCTATTTTGAATGCAAAAATGATCCAATAGACGAAAGTCAGGTAATTATATCTTGAAAAACCAAAATTTTGCATTCAAAAATGCAAAAAACAGTCGGAGATCGAGGAAATGGACCAGGCCGTGGCGGCGGACGACCTCGTTTTTGAATGCAGGGACGGGATCGGGCGGATCACCTTCAACCGCCCGCAGGCGCGCAACGCCTTCACTTTCACCATGTACGAGCGGCTCGCCACCATCTGCGAGCAGGCCAACGATGACAGGTCGATCAAGGTGCTGGTGTTGCGGGGCGCCGGCGACAAGGCCTTTGCCTCGGGCACCGACATCAACCAGTTCCGCGCATTCCGGACGCCGCAGGACTCCATCGACTACGAGAACCGGATCGACCGGGTGCTGACGACGCTGGAGCAATGCCGGGTACCGACCATCGCGGCGATCAACGGCTTTTGCACCGGCGGTGGTGCGGCCATTGCCGCGGCCTGCGATCTGCGCATCGGCACGCGCAGCACCAGGATCGGCTTTCCCATTGCCCGCACCCTCGGCAATTGCCTGTCGATGTCCAATGTCAGCCGTCTCACCGCGCTGATCGGGGCGGCACGGGTCAAGGACCTGATCTTCACCGCACGTCTCGTCGATGCCGCCGAAGCCGCCGGCATCGGGCTGCTCGGCGAGGTCGTCGACGATCTCACCGCGCTCGACAAGCGCACGGACGAAGTCGCGCGCCTCGTTGCCAGCCACGCGCCGCTGACGCTGAATGCGACCAAGCAGGCGGTCGCCCGGCTGCAACGGCGGCTGATGCCGGAGGAGGGCGAAGACCTCATCCTGATGTGCTACACGAGCCAGGATTTTCGTGAAGGGCTCGATGCTTTCCTCAGCAAGCGCGCCCCGCAGTGGCGCGGCCAATAGGACGCCCCGAATGCAAAGCGATCGATCGCAATCCTTTTCACGCCGTTCGGGACCGCTCGCCGGCCTCAAGGTCATCGACCTCACCCATGTCATGGCCGGGCCGACCTGCACCCTGATGCTCGCCGACATGGGCGCCGACGTCATCAAGATCGAGAAATGGCCCGGTGGTGACGACACCCGCCATTCGGTGCCGCCGAAGATCGGCGACGAAGCCGCCTCGTTCCTGATGATGAACCGCAACAAGCGCGGCATCGTGCTGGACCTGAAGAGCGACGGCGGCAAGGAGGTGCTGCGCCGATTGATCGCGGACGCCGACGTGCTGGTCGAAAACTTTGCGCCGGGCGCGATGGAGCGCCTGGGCTTTGGCTACGAGGAGCTGCACAAGCATTATCCGTCGCTGATCTATTGCTCGTTGTCGGGTTTTGGCCGCACCGGTCCCTACAAGCACCGCCGCGGTTTTGACCTCGTCGCGCAGGCCATGAGCGGCATCATGAGCTTCACCGGCGAGCGCCCCGATGGTCCGCCGGTGAAATGCGGCCCGCCGCTGTCTGACATCACCGCGGGCCTGCTCGCGAGCATGGGCATCCTGGCCGCCTACACGCACCGCCTCAAGACCGGTGAGGGGCAGTGGGTCGAGACCTCGCTCTTTGAGGCGGCACTGGTGCAGACCTATTGGCAGTCGACCATTGCGCTCGCCGCCGGCAGCGCGCCGCGCGCGATGGGCTCGGCCCATCCGCTCAACGCGCCGTACCAGGCGTTCGAGGCCTCGGACGGCTGGCTCGTCGTCGGCGGCGCCAACAAGAAGCACTGGCTCTTGATGCTGGAAGCGCTCGGGGCCAGCGAGCTCGCCGCCGATCCGCGCTTCGTCACCGGCGCCGACCGCATGGCCAATCTGAAGGAGCTGGAAGCCGTCCTGAGCGAGCGCTTCCGCACGAATACGCGCGCGCATTGGCTCGCCGCGCTGGACGAGAAGGGCGTGCCCTGCGGGCCCGTGCACGACATGCTGGAGGCGCTCAGCGATCCGCAGACGCTGGCGCGCGAGATGGTCGTCGAGGTCGAGCATTCCACGCTCGGCCGGGTCAAGACGATCGGGCTGCCGGTCAAATTCTCGGAGACGCCGGGCAAGGTCGCATCAGGCGCGCCCGTCTATGGCGAACATACCCGCGAGGTGCTGGCCGAGCACGGGTTCGACCAGAGGCAAATCGAAGCGCTGGAGCAAGAAGGCGCAATCGTCTCGGCATCCAGGCAGCGCCAAGAAAGCGTCGCCTGAACGGACGTCGAGACGGCTGATCTAAAAAACAGAAAAATCAGTTGGAGGAAATCATGCGTGGGATGTCTCTCTTTTTGCTGTCCGTCAGTGCGGCCGTGCTCGCAGGCCCGATGCCGGCATTCGCGGCCTGGCAGCCGCAAAAGCCAATCGAGTTTGTGGCGACCGCAGGTCCCGGCGGCGGCACCGACAATCTCGCCCGCGCAGTGCAGAACATCATCACCAAGTACAAGCTGACGGAGCAGCCGATCGTCGTCGTCAACAAGGGCGGCGGCAGCGGCGCGGAAGGCTATGTCTACGGCAAGGCCTCTGCCGGCGATCCCTACAAGGTGATCTTCGGCACCTCGAACGCCTGGCAGCAGCCGCTCGTCTCCAAGGTCGCCTTCAACTACACCGACCTCACTCCGATCGCGGCCATGGCGCAGGACGAATTCCTGCTCTGGGTCAAGCAGGACGCGCCGTACAAGACGGCCGGCGACTATCTGAAGGCGGCCGCCTCAGGCGAATTCAAGATGGGCGGCGCGCAGTCCAAGGACACCGACGAGGTCCTGACCCGCATGATCGAGAAGACGGGACACGTCAAGCTCACCTACATTCCCTTCAAGAGCGGCGCCGAGGCCGCCGTGCAGCTCGCCGGCGGGCACATCGATTCCCACGTCAACAATCCCAGCGAGAGTCTCGGCCAATGGCGCGGCGGCACGCAGCGCCCGCTCTGCGTCTTCAGCCCGAAGCGCCTGCCTGAAGCGCCGAAGATCACCGCCACCGAAGGCTGGAGCGACGTTCCGACCTGCACCGAGCAGGGCCTCGACATCAAGCAATATGAGCAGCCGCGCACGGTCTGGCTGCCCGGCAAGGTCACGCCGGAGCAGGCGGCCTACTATGTCGATCTCATGAAGAAGGTGCAGGCGACGCCCGAGTGGAAGGACTACATCGAGAAGACCTCCCAGGTGGACACGTTCCTGACCGGCGCCGAGTTCGACAAGTTCATCAAGGAGGACCTCGAGCACGTCAAGCAAGTCGCGAGCGAGCAGGGCTGGCTGGTCAAGTGAGGCGGAGATCGCCACACACTCTCTCGTCGTCCCGGCCTAGCGCGCAAGTTGCGCGCGGGGGGCCGGGACCCATACCGCGTGATCTCTCGATCGACGGCGGTCGTCGTACCGTTGTGGATTTGACGTCTAGTCTTCGTCAAACTTCTCCCTGGGGGTATGGGTCCCGGCCCCCCGCGCGCAACTTGCGCGCTAGGCCGGGACGACACCAGACATTGGGGAAAAGCGAGGGCCATAACCGCCGCTGTGTGTGGTCTGACCGGAGCCTTCCATGATCTCACGCCGCGCCCTCGAACTTGCGACCGCCATCCTTACCGGCAGTTTTGGCGTTGCGGTGGTGGTCCAGAGCCTGGACAACGGCATCGGCTGGTCGAGCGAAGGTGTCGACGCAGGCACGTTCCCGTTCCTCACCGGCATCATCATCGTCGTCGGCAGTCTCTACAATCTGGCGCGCGGCGTGGTGCCGACGGCTTCGCTGGCGAGCGTTCCCATCGCCATCACGTCGATTGAGCTGCGGCGGCTGGCGGGCCTGTTCGTGCCCGCAGCGATCTTCGTCGGCGCGATTCCGCTGCTCGGGATGTACATCGCCTCGGCGGCTTACGTCTTCGCGGTGCTCGCGATCCCCCGGCATCAACAGGTGCTGTGGTCGGCGATCACGGCAGCGGCAACGGCGCTCGCGCTTTACGTCGTATTCGAACGCATGTTCCAGGTCAGCTTGCCGCACGGCGCGCTCGCCGCCGCGCTCGGGCTCTGAGGGGGCGGGCGATGGATAATCTCTCGGAGCTCCTGCACGGTTTCACCATCGCGGTTACCGTGCCGCACCTGGCCTTGATGGCGACAGGCGTGCTGCTCGGCATTCTCGTCGGCGTGCTGCCGGGGCTCGGCGCGCCGAACGGGGTGTCGCTGCTGCTGCCGCTGACCTTCGGCATGCAGCCGGTCTCGGCGATCATCCTGCTCTCCAGCATGTATTGGGGTGCGCTGTTCGGCGGCTCCGTCACCTCGATCCTGTTCAACATCCCCGGCGAGCCATCCTCGGTCGCCACCACGTTCGACGGCTATCCGATGGCGCGCGACGGACGGCCGACCACGGCGCTCGCCACCGCGTTCGGCTCGGCGGCGTTCGGGGCGCTTGTTGGCGTCATCCTGATCACCTTCCTGGCATCCTGGGTGGCGCAGGTCGCGCTCGCCTTTGGGCCTCCGGAATATTTTGCCGTCTATTTCCTCGCCTTCGCGAGCTTCGTCGGCATGGGCGGCGCGGCGCCGATCAAGACGGTCGTGGCGCTTGCGATCGGCTTTGCCATCGCCGCCATCGGCATCGACACCGTCTCCGGCAGCGTCCGCCTCACCATGGGGATCGACGAACTCGTCAAGGGCGTGAATTTCGTCGTCGCGGTGATGGGCCTGTTCGGCATTGGCGAACTGCTGGTCGCGGTCGAGGAGGAATTTCATGCCCGTGCCGTCTCCTCGAAGATCGACTGGCGCGAGGTGTTTCGGGCGGTTGGCCGCCTGCCACGCCACAGTGTTGCGTTGCTGCGTAGCGCTGCGATCGGCTGCTGGATGGGGATCACGCCGGGCGGCCCGACCGCGGCATCATTCATGAGCTACGGCATCGCCCGCCGCTTCTCCCGCCGTGGCCGCTACTTCGGCACCGGGGAGGTCGAAGGCATCATCTCGCCGGAGACCGCCGATCATGCCGCCGGCACCAGCGCCCTGCTGCCAATGCTCTCGCTCGGTATTCCCGGCTCGGCGACCGCCGCCGTCATGATGGGCGGGCTGATGATCTGGGGTCTCAATCCGGGTCCGATGCTGTTCGTGGACCAGAAAGACTTCGTCTGGGGCCTGATTGCCTCGATGTATGTCGGCAACATCGTCGCGGTCGCGCTGGTGCTGCTGACCGTGCCTGTGTTCGCCGCCTTGATGCGGATTCCCTTCGTGGTCATTGCGCCGCTGATCGTGATCATCTGCGTCGTCGGCGCCTATTCGGTCTCGAATTCCTATCTCGACGTGGTCATGATGCTGGGCTTCGGCGTCGTCGGCTATCTCTTCAAGAAGCTGTTCTATCCGCTGGCGCCGCTGGTGCTCGCCATCGTCATCGGTGACAAGGCCGAGGATGCGTTCCGGCAGTCGATGCTGATGTCGAAGGGATCCCTCGGGATCTTCTTCGCCAACAAGCTGGTGACCTGTCTCGTCATATCAGGCGTCGCATTGCTGCTGTTGCCGCTGGTATTGCTGCTGTTCGCACGCATCTTCCGCAAGCCCGCCGGTTTGGAAACGACCAACCAGGAAAAGGTGATCATATGACCGGAAAGCCGCTGATTGCGCTGGCGATGGGAGATCCTGCCGGCATCAGCCCGGAGCTGACGGCAAAACTCGTGGCGCAGGATGATATCCGCGCGCGGTGCCGGCTCGTGGTCATCGGCGACGTCAGGGTGTTCGACGAGGGTGCGAAGATCGCAGGCGTCGCGCCTGAAATGACCGCGGTGGAGCAGGGCGCCGACTTCGATGAGTTGAAAGACGATGCGCTCTTCCTCGATCTCGGCCACCTCGATCCCGTCAGGGTCGAGCGGGGCGTGGCGAGCCTTGAGGGCGGGCAATTTGCGCTCGCCAACTACAAGCAGGCGCTCGAATTTGGCAGGGACGGCCGGGTCGATGCCGTCTGCTTCACCCCCTTCAACAAGGCGGCGATGCGACTGGCGCACTCGGACTATGACGACGAGATTGCCTTCTCGGCGGAGGTGGTCGGCCTGCGGACGCCGGCCAGCGAATTCAACGTGCTGGGCGAGCTCTGGAATGCACGCGTGACCTCGCACATTCCGCTGAGGGATGTTGCTGCAAAACTGTCGGGCGAGCGCATCCAGCGCGCCTTGAGGCTGACCGATACCTGCATGCGCAATGCCGGCTTCGCGCGCCCGCGCATTGCGGTCGCCGGCCTCAATCCGCACGCCGGCGACGGCGGCAATTTCGGCCGCGAGGAGATCGATGTCATTGCGCCCGTGGTGGAAGCCGGCCAGCGCGCCGGCATCGCCGTGGAGGGCCCGTTTCCCGCCGACACCGTGTTCCTGCGCGCCAAGGCCGGCGCCTTCGATGCGGTGCTGACCATGTATCACGACCAGGGCCAGATCGCGATGAAGCTGATGGGCTTCGATCGCGGCGTCACCTTGCTCGGCGGCTTCCCGTTTCCGATCTGCACGCCCGCGCACGGCACTGCTTACGACATTGCTGGGCAGGGCGTTGCATCGATAGGCGCCAGCCGCGCCGCTGTGCTCCTTGCGGCGGAGATGACGGCGCGGCGAGTTGACAGGGGCAGCGCCTGAGCGGCCCCCGGTCACTGGACTGAGACGCTACTGACAGACGTGCATCAGGCCGTCACTACCTTTGAAGGTCGTGCCGGGATCGCAGACGATGCCATAGCGCGCCTTGTAGTCGGCCCAGCCGTTGTAGCCATACCAGGGGCCGTTCCCGTAATAGGCGCGCTGGAGGTAGAAGGGGCTGGTCTCCACCGGCCCGGTATAATAGGCGTTGGCCGCCAGTGTACCGCCGCGCCCGTAATAGCCGTTGTTGTAAGGCCAGCCCGTCGCCGCAGCAGCGGCTGCCGTTCCGACCACGGCTGCGCCTGCGAGCCCGGCCCCAACGGCACCGGCGCCATAGCCGTAGTTGCCTCGCCGATACTGACGGCGTGCAACGCCGGCGACACTCACCGGAGTCAGCGGACGGCCGACACGCGCTTGAGCGCTGTCGATCGACAGCGCCGGGCCGCCGGACCCGGACCAGCTAAATGAAAGAAATGCCGCGCACACAAAGGTCGAGGCCCCGATTGCAACGTTTCTGATGTGCAGCTTGTTCATGGATTGGCTCCACGGTTTCCTGCCCATGGAAGCCGTGCTCTCGGTATCAACGCAGACGTTGCGCTAGATCAAGGTTCTTGCCGGGATTGCGCCTGCCCCGCGGAAAAATGCATCGGGACAGCGCAATCCAAAATCGGTAAGGAACTATTCCCCTATGTTTGGGAGCACGCTGGCCAGCAACGGCCGGCACGCGGCGCGATCGCGCACGGCACCGCCTGCGATGCGCGGGCGGGGTGTCGGCCGGCCGGCCTTCGCGGTTCAGGAAAAACTGGAAACTTCCGCCGTCGAGCCGAGTTGCCGATCCGATCATCGTGTCCACGTCGGAGCTGGAACATGCCAGCAATGAAGATGGCGCTCGCCGCCGCATGCTTCGCCCTGGCGGCCACACCGGCGCTCGCTGCGGGGATGGATGCGGCCGCCATCGCTTCCGCCGAGCCTTCGAAGAAGACCCTGTCGAACGACAAGCCCACCCCGGCGGGCGTGCGTCTGCAGGTCTTGCTGGACAGAGCCCATTTCTCGCCCGGCGAGATCGACGGCAAATTCGGCGAGAATGCCAGGAAGGCGCTTCGCGCCTATGCGGAAGCGCGGCAATTGCCTGCTTCGGATGCGGTGACGGAAGATCTCTGGAAGGCGCTCCAGGCGGACGCGCGATCGCCGATGACGACCTACACCATCACCGACAAGGACGTCGCAGGTCCGTTCCTGCACAAGCTTCCGTCCAGGATGGAAGACATGAAAGACATTCCGAAGCTCGGCTACACCAGTCCGCGCGAGGAGCTGGCCGAGAGGTTTCACATGAGCGAGCAGCTGCTTGCGGCGCTCAATCCAGGGCATCGCTTCGACCGCGCCGGCGAGACCATCGCCGTCGTCGACACCAGCGAGGGCACTGCGCCTGCCAGGGCCGACAGGGTCGAGATCGACAAGGTCAGGCAAACCGTGAAACTGTTCGACAAGTCGAATGCGCTGATCGGCTTCTATCCCGCGAGCGTCGGCAGCGAGGAAAAGCCGTCACCGTCAGGTACGCTGAAGGTCACCGAGATCGATCCAAATCCGACCTATCGCTACAATCCCGCCTATCACTTCAAGGGCGTTCGTTCCAATAAACCTTTCAAGATCATGCCGGGGCCGAACAATCCGGTCGGCACGATGTGGATCAATCTGTCCGCCGACGGCTACGGCATCCACGGCACGCCGTCGCCGCAAAATATCTCCAAGGGACAGTCGCATGGCTGCGTGCGTCTGACCAATTGGGATGCCGAGCGGGTCGCTGCCAGCGTCGCGAAAGGCACGCCGGTTGCCTTCGTGGAGAGCGGCGGATAACGCAGACGTCGTCCTGATGACGTGGCCCCGGGTCTCACTCGAGGATCGAGGGTCTCATCCACAAGGCTTCATCTGCATCGGTCCGGTGAAGACGTGGCGGCCGCTGCCGGCCTTCGAGACGTGAGCGGCGTCCGCACCACGCAGCGGAAGCCGATATGGCTGGTCGAGGTGTCGACCGGCTCGGCGTGGCGGGCAGCGGGACGGTAGCGGCGGCAATAATTGGGCGCGCAGAGATGCGAGCCGCCCTTCACGACCTTGCGCGGAATCCTGATGTCGGGGAGGTGAGGGTCGTAGCTTGAATCCTCGCGGCCGCCGCTGGGGTTTTGGGGAATGCAGCAGGGCTTTGCCGGGTCGGCCGCGTGCGCCGCCGACCACCAGTCCGACGTCCATTCCCAGACGTTGCCGATCATGTCGTGAAGACCGTAGCCGTTCGGCGGGAAGGCCAGGACCGGCGAGGTACGCTCGAACCCATCCTCGCCGAGATTCTGGACAGGGAAGTTGCCCTGCCAGAGGTTGGCCATGTGCTTGCCGCCGGGCATCAGCGCATCGCCCCAGGCAAACTCTTCCCCCTCGAGGCCGCCGCGCGCAGCAAATTCCCACTCGGCTTCGGTCGGCAGGTCCTTGCTGGCCCACCGGGCAAAGGCCGCTGCATCGCTATAGGAGACGTGTACGACCGGATGATCGTCGAGGTCTTTGATGTTGCTGCCGGGGCCATAGGGGTGGCGCCAATTGGCGCCGCGCACGAACGACCACCACTGGCTCCAGTCGGTGAGATCTGTGATGCGCGGCAGCGGCGAGAACACCAGCGACCCCGCGTAGAGCGTCTCTCTCAGTGCGCCGGGATAGTCCTTCGCATCGGGCACGATCTCCGCTTCGGTGACATGGCCTGTTGCATCGACGAATTGCTTGAACTGCCTGACGGTAACAGGCGTGCGGTCGATCCAGAAGCCGTCAACGCAGACGCGGTGGCTCGGCGCCTCCTCTGGATAATGATGATCGGACCCCATGCGAAAGGTTGCGCCGGGAATGAAGACCATCTCGCCGGTATTCGCATCATCCGGCAACCATTCGCAGTGATCCGGATCCGCCCGCAGCATGGTGGAAATTCCGATACGCTTAGTCCACCTGACGCTACGGCGCAGACGCTGGCAGGATTCGACGACGGCAAGTTGGACGCATTGTCTGGTTCCCTCTTTTTTGGCGTTCGGGAGAGCACGACGCCTCATTGCGTCAAGATCTCTTTCCCATCGCGCGGACGCTCTCGAGCACGCGGAAAATCTTTCGGCGGAGCGCTCAGCCATCCGCAGAGCGCTTTTGATCGATATCGCTAAGGTTGAAAAACGTATCCGAAGTTCGGCCGGCTGTGATGTGCAGTTTGTGCCACGACGCGACAGCGCTGGGTAAGACGTAACGCCCCACCCTCGAGAATCCGCGAAAGTACAGCCGAATGAGGCGGATTTGACGAGACGATCTCGAAAGCGTTGGTCTCAACACGAAGTCAGATTGTCGCACCCACTTCGCGTTGTGGTAGTATTCCCTTGTCGCCTGCCGCAGAATAGTCGCGCTTCAGTAACAGGGTACGGCATGGAGCCATTCCTTCTGGTTGATTCGAAGCGGCTGGACGGTTTCGAAGGTCTTCACCAGGCCGTCCATGGCTCGCATGTCGACGTGATGCAACTCGGTCGCGGGCGATTGCGCGGAAGCTTGTCCCATGTCGGCATCGGCGATTTCTCGCTGAGCATCGGCTCGTTCAACGTCGGCATGCGGACCCAGCGTGTCGCGAGTGATGACAAGTTGATCATCGGAATGCTGCTGTCGGCCGAGGAACGCGTCGCGCACTGGTCGTTCGACATGCAGCTCAACGACGTGCTTGTGATCCCGCCACAAGTGGAGCATGACGGGGTTTTTCACGGCGCATCCGCTTATGCCGCCATGCGCTTCGATCTCAATGAGGTCGTCCGGCTGTTCGGCGGGGAAGCGCGGTTGAGCGATCCCGACACCTGGCGCAGCCGCGGCCATTTCCGTGCGGATACCGAGATCGGCGCGATCGCATCGCGCCGCCTGGTTCGCATCATGTCGCATTTGCGCACGCATAGCGGGGCGTTGACGCCAGCCACCGCCAATTTCTGGCAACGATCGATCGTCGATTGCATGGCGGCGAATGTCATGTCGTCGCTGCCGCCCGACGATGAGGGTTGGCTGCGGTCGGCAAGGCGGCTGATCCGTCGGGTCGAGGAGCATCTCGACACGACCGGCAATCGCCCGGTGCATGTGTCGGAAATCTGCGCAGCGCTCGGCGTCTCGCGGCGCACTCTGCACCGCGCCTTTCAGGAGGTGTTCGGCCTCGGCCCGGTCAGCTTCCTCCGCCACAAGCGGCTCTGCGCGGTCCATTCGATCCTGCGCGATAGCGCGCCCGGCTCGGTCACCGTATCAGCCGTCGCGATGGAGCAGGGCTTTTATGAACTCGGCCGGTTCGCGCAATATTACCAGGCGATGTTCGGGGAGCGCCCGTCGCAGACGCTCGGCGGGGCGACTTTGCTGGCTGAAGGGGACGACGTCGCCAGAGCCCAGCTGGAAGGGTAGCTCGGCCGGCAGAATTACGCAGCCTGGCTGCTCAAGCCGACCGAAGCAAAGCAGCGCCCACGGACGTCGATCGGCGGCTTGCAAGCGTCCTCGATCCTGGGATTGACGACTGTCGGCGCCTGCGCGGGCGCTTTGTCGCGCGCGTGAGATCTGCTCAGCTTGACGAGCAGTCTGTCGCTCTTGGTTGCGCGAAGAACAATCTGGCGCGTGTCCGTCTGGTCTGCTCCGGGGCTCCAAAGGGCATTCTGGTAGACCGCGACCGAGCTGCTAATCCCCACCAGGTAGGTCAGGGAGTGCAAGGTGAGCGTCTTGATGAGCATGGCCATTCCTCCCATTGGCCTTGCAGAGATCCAGGCGGCTCTCGCCCGGCCCGGCCAAGGCGATGTCCGCTGCAACATCAGGCGTCGAGCTTCGAAAGCCGGTTTCGATCAAGCACCTCGACCCGTCGCTGGGTTGTTCCGTCAAATCGCAAGATCTGGTCGTCCCGCAAGATCGACAGGGCGCGCGAGACCGTCTCGAGCGTCAGTCCGAGATAGTCTGCGATGTCGCGACGCGTCATCGGCAGGTACATGACTCTCGGATGTGCCAGCCGGTCGTCCATTTCGAGCAGGAATGCAGCGACCCTCTCCAGGGATGTCTTCCGCCCCAGGAGCAGCATGTGGTTCTCGGCGTGCTGAAGATTTTGTGTGACGAATCCGATCAGGTGCTTCGGCCCGGCCGCTCGATCGGGCATCGCGCCCAGGAGATTGCTTTGCGTCATGATGCGCACGTCAGTCTCGACGATGGCTTCGGCGGTAAAGCGATGCGTTTCGTTGTTCTCGAAACCGAACATGTCGCCGGTCAGATGAAACGCATTGATTTGGCGCCGACCGTCCGGCAGCAGCTTGTAGGTGCGCACCGCTCCGGAGTTGATCTGATAGACGTATTCCGCTTCCTCGCCCTCGCCGAAAATCTCGCTGCCTCTGCGATAGCAGAACTCGCTGCAGAACGCGCGATCGCCGGCAACCGCAGCTAAATGCCCATCGATCGGCCGGCGGTGCGCCGCGTTGATCCTGACCAGCATAGGGTGTCTCCCCTGATTTTCGGGAAAACTAGGCAGGAACGATCGGAGGGGTTTTGATAAGGCGCAAACTCGCCGGAACCTACGTATTGGCCCGGAGGCAAATGGAGTTCCAGACCTTGCGATCATCGGAGGTCGGCGGTGTTTTGCCCGACGTGTCAAGCCGCGAGCGCAAGCGCCACGAAAACGGCACTCTCGCTACTGTGCATGGGGTTGTTTTCACGGTTTGGATCGAGGAGCCGGGGACACCGGCCCAACCTCACGCCCCGCAGACGATCACGCCGTACCAGCCGAGCCCCCGATAGGTTTCGTAGCCCGGCGTTGCGTGGAAGGCGATCATCGCGCCTGTCCGGTCATTGTAGAAGCCGGAGCGCTGGCCGTCGAGCGAGAGCGGGATGCGCTCGCTCAGGATGCCCTGACCGTCGGAGGCGGCGATGACGCGGAAATGCGAGTCGACCAGCAGCACGCGGGCCTTGTCGCTGTCGCCGACGCGCACGCCTTGCACGATCGCGCGCGCCTGCGGCTCCCAGTCGAAATGGATGGCGAGCACGCCAAGCGGCGCGCCGTGGGCCTCTCCGCCGGCGCGGATGCTGGCGCAATAGGTTGCGACCTGGGCGTTGCCGAGCAGCGGCTGGTTCTCGATGTCGCCGGCGACATAGTCGTCACCTGAGCGCAAGGCCTTCGCCTCGCGAAACCATTTGGTGTGGGCGACGTTCTGGCCGACGACGCGAAAGCGATCCGCGCGGCCATTGGCGATGACATTGCCGTCGAGGTCGCAGAGCCAGAGGTCGAGGTAAACGGTGTAGGCGCCGAGGATGACGCCGAGGCGCTGGGAGGCATGGGTGACCGCAGCAGGGGCGGGCGAGGCGGCGCAATCGACCATGGCGGAATCGGTCGCCCACCAGCGCACGTCGCAGGTCCGCTCATAGAGGTTGCGATCGATCAGCTCGATCGCGTTCAGCGACAGATCCATCATGCGCTCGCCGCGCGAGCGCTGGCTCATGCGCTCGATCGAGGCGACGAGATCGCCGGTGCGCCTGGTCAGCTGGGTCTCGAGCTCGCGCGCGATGGTCTCGACCTGCTGGCCGACGCCGCGCACCTCCTGCGCCACCACCGCAAAGCCCGCGCCTTGGGCGCCGGCCCGCGAGCTTTCGATCAGCGCGTTCAGCGCCAGCATCTTCATCTGGTTGGTGATCTGCTGGATCGACTTGGTCTTGTCGACCGCGATCTGGTTGACCTCCGCGGTCAGTCGGTTGATCAACGCGGAGATATCGGAATCGTCGTCGGCGGGTTCGGTGGCAACCGATTTGGTTTTCAGACCCAGCGCAGCAGACATCGGGGACTTCCCTTGGCAATGAGGTCTTGATCTGCAATGAACCCGGAACAATCAACTACAGATCGAATACAATTCTTTTTCGAGGATTCCGCCTAACGCCTGCTTAATTTGCTGTTCGGCGGAGTGCCTAAATGGTAGTCACGCCGGCCGGTTGGGCAGCCATCCACCGCTTTGTGCGGCTGGGCCGTTGCAAATCCGCAGGGATTGCCGGCCAATCCCTTGACGTACCCGGCCTCCGTGATCACCCGGGTCCCGAGTTCCCAACAGCCAGCTCTCGCCATGACGTCGCCCACCACCGCCTTGCCCGTCGAGATGCCCCAGGCCTTCCTGGGCGTGGCGCGTTCGCTCACCGACAAGCTCTGGCGCGACCGGCTGGACGCAAGAGGGGCAGCCAAGGCGCTTGCCATCGTGCAGCAGCACCAGCTGCCGGAACTGCTGGCGCGGGTGCTGGCCGGCCGCGGTGTCGACATCGATGCCGTTCCTGATTTCCTCGATCCGACCATCCGAAAGCTGCTGCCGGACCCGTTCACGGTGACGGAGATGGAGGCGGCCGCAAGGCGCATCGCCGATGCCGCCGCGAAGGGCGAGACCGTCGCGATCTTCGGCGATTACGACGTCGATGGCGCGACCTCTGCTGCGCTGCTGGCCTGGCACCTGCGCCATTGCGGGCTCGACCCGCTGATCCACATTCCCGACCGCATCTTTGAGGGCTATGGCCCCAACGTGGAAGCAGTTCGCGGGCTCGCGGCCAAGGGCGCCACGCTGCTCGTCACGGTCGATTGCGGCACCACCAGCATCGAGCCGCTCGCTGAAGCAAAACGGCTGGGCATGTCCGTGGTGGTGATCGATCATCATCAGGCCGGCACGGAGCTGCCGGAGGTCGACGCGCTGGTCAATCCGAACCGGCTCGACGATCTCTCGGGGCTTGGACATCTCGCTGCGGTCGGCCTCGTGCTGGTCACGCTGGTCGCGGTCAACAGGGAGCTGCGCCAACGCGGCTTCTGGAACGCGGGGATGCCCGAGCCCGATTTGCTCGGCATGCTGCATCACGTCGCGCTCGGCACCGTCGCGGATGTGGCGCCGTTGATCGGGCTGAACCGCGCTTTCGTCGCCAAGGGGCTGATCGCGATGCGGCGGCGGGACCATGTCGGGCACACGGCGCTGATGGATGTGGCGCGGCTCAACGGCCCGCCCGAAGCCTGGCATCTCGGTTTCATGCTGGGACCGCGCGTCAACGCCGGCGGCCGTATCGGCCGCGCCGATCTCGGTGTGCGGCTTCTGCTCGAGGGCGATAGCGTTGAGGCCGCGCGGATCGCCGCCGAGCTCGACCGCCTCAACAGCGAACGTCGGGTGATCGAACAGGCCGCCGAAGCGCAGGCCGAAGCCGAGGCGCTCGCCTCGATCGGGCTGGAGGACAAGCTCGCCGTCATCGTCACGGCGTCCGAGGGTTGGCATCCCGGCGTGGTCGGCCTCGTTGCCTCGCGGCTCAAGGAGAAGTTCTCGCGGCCCGCCTTTGCGATTGCGCTCGAGCCCGGCGGCATCGGCACCGGCTCGGGACGCTCGATTGCCGGCGTCGATCTTGGCAAGGTGGTGCGGCAGGCCGTAGCTGACGGCCTTCTGCTGAAGGGCGGCGGCCACGCGATGGCCGCTGGCGTGACCCTCCGAAAGGAGAAGCTCGCCGAATTCCGCGCCTATCTCGAAAACGCACTGGCGCAGGACGTCGCCGAAGCACGCCACGTCAACGAGCTCTATATCGATGGCGCGGTCTCGGCGCGAGCGGTGACAACGGAGCTTGCGAGCACGCTTAATCGTGCCGGACCGTTTGGGAGCGGCAATCCCGAGCCGGTGCTGGCGCTGCCGGCGCATCAGCTCGTCTTTGCCGAGGAGGTCGGGCAGGCGCACTTAAGGCTGCGCTTCAAGTCCGGCGACGGCGCGATCGTCAACGGCATCGCGTTCCGTTCGGTCGGGCAGAAGCTGGGCCATGCGCTTCTCGCCAATCGCGGTCAACAACTGCATGTCGCGGGGTCATTATCAGTCGATCGGTACCAGGGCGCCGAGCGCGTGCAATTCCGAGTCATCGACGTCGCGCTTCCGGACCAGGGGCCATCCGTGATTAGGTAGCGCATAGTCCGGAAAGTGCGAAGCCGTTTTCCGGCAAGATCATGCGCAGAAATAAATCGCCTCAAACAATAAACCTCGAACAACAAAAAAGGGAGTGAACATGGCAGGGCAGGTTGAGGGCAAGATAGCGCTGGTGACGGGGGGCGCCTCAGGCATTGGCGAGGCGATCGTCGAGCTGTTTGCACGCGAAGGCGCGACCGTCGTCATCACCGACATCGACGAATTGCGCGGCCCCGAACTCGCCACGCGCGTGACAAGGGCCGGCGGCAAAGCGATCTTCCTGGAGCATGATGTCACCAGCGAGGAGCGCTGGATCGAGATCGCAGCCGAGATCGCCAGGCGCTACGGCCGGCTCGATGTGCTCGTCTCCAATGCCGGCATCGGCATCCACGTATCCTCGATCACTGACATGACGCTCTCTGACTGGCGCAAGCAGAACGCAATCAATCTCGACGGCGTGTTTCTCTCGGTGAAGCATTGCCTGCCCTTGATGCGCAAGCATGGCGGCGGTTCGATCGTCATGATGTCCTCGCTGGCGGGGCTGCGCGGTGCGCCTGGATTGTCGGCCTATTCGGCGACCAAGGGCGGCGTCCGGCTGTTCGCTAAATCGATTGCGATGGAGTGCGCGGCCGCCGGCGACGGCATCCGCGTCAATTCGGTTCATCCCGGGATCATCGACACGCCGATCTGGGGCAAGATCCCGACCGGAGCGACCGGCGCCGGCCAGAATGCGCCTGTTGATCCGGAGGAGCGCGCCAAGGCGGCGACACCGCTCGGCCGCGCCGGGCAGGCCGCGGAGATCGCCTCCGGTGTGCTGTATCTGGCGTCAGATGCCTCGCGCTACGTCACTGGCAGCGAGCTCGTGATCGACGGCGGCATGAATGCCGGCGGGGTGCCGCGGCGGGCGTGAAAGGCGCAGGGCAGGGCGGCGGCCGCAGGGGCTGACGCGCAGGCGTCGGCGCTGTAAAACGCTGTCGTCTCCCGCTCGAAAGAGGTCTCCTTCGCCATGGCGCACAGCCTTCACGCCTCCTCACCTGCTGCCGTTCGCTCGAACCGGCCAGACCTTGCGACCGACGCGATCCGCACCGCGCGCGAGGATCTCGCCGCATGCTTCCGCATGGCTGCGCGTAACGGCTTTGAGGAAGGCATCTGCAATCACTTCTCGGCCGTGGTGCCCGGGCACGATGATCTTTTCCTCGTCAATCCTTACGGCTACGCCTTT
This sequence comes from Bradyrhizobium sp. CCBAU 51745, assembly GCF_028128715.1. Taxonomy (NCBI): domain Bacteria; kingdom Pseudomonadati; phylum Pseudomonadota; class Alphaproteobacteria; order Hyphomicrobiales; family Nitrobacteraceae; genus Bradyrhizobium; species Bradyrhizobium sp. CCBAU 51745. The sequence goes on from NZ_LBJP01000008.1 coordinate 266,053, forward strand.
CGGGAGCTGACGGCGTCAAAGCTTCTGATCTGCGACTTCCACGGCCACGTCCTTGACGGTGAAGGTGAGCCCGAGGCAACCGCATTCTACATTCATGCCGAGATGCACAAGCGCCTGCCGCGCGCCAAGGTCGCGTTCCACACCCACATGCCTTATGCGACCGCGCTGTCGATGACCGAGGGCGATCCCTTGATCTGGGCGGGTCAGACCGCGCTGAAATTCTACGGGCGCACGGCCGTCGACCGCGACTACAACGGCCTTGCGCTTGATAACCGCGAAGGCGCGCGCATCGCGTCGGCCGTGGGCGATGCCGACATCGTCTTTATGAAGCATCATGGCGTGATGGTGCTGGCGCCGACCATCGCGGAGGCGTGGGACGATCTCTACTACCTCGAGCGCGCCGCCGAAGTACAGGTGCTGGCGATGTCGACGGGACGCAAGGTGTTGCCGGTCGATCCCGCGATTGCGGCCGCGACCTACCAACAAATGCGCGAGGGCGATTCCGAATCCGCCCGGTTGCATCTCGCCGCGATCCGCCGCCAGCTCGACGCGGAAGAGCCGCAGTACAGGCATTGAAATCAAAGAGGTCATTCCGGGGCGAGGCGAAGCCTCGAACCCGGAATCCGGAGATTGTTGCGCGAGATTCCGGTTCGCGCTTCGCGCGCCCCGGAATGACGTGCCACTACGATCCCTGCCGCAGCTTCGCCAGCACCTTCAGCCCCCCGTAGCCGTCGGCGGGCGTGATCCCCGCGCGCAGCTGGAAATCCTTGATCGCCTTCATCGTGTCGTTGCCGACGCGACCATCGGTGCCGCCGGTGTCGAAACCGGCCTTGGTCAGCCGCGTCTGCATCTCCTGCACCTCGGCAAGCGTCAGCACGCGCTCGGAGCCGGGGAAGGGCTGGATGAAGGGTGGCGCGCCGAGGCAGCGGTCGCCGAGATGGCAGATCGCGAGCGCATAGTTCATCGAGGGATTGTAGCTCTTCACCGCATAGAAGTTCGGTCCCAGCAGGAAGGTCGGGCCGCCCGCGACCGGCGTCCACATTTGCGCGGTTGCATTTGGCTGCGGGAACGGCTGGCCATCGGCGCGGGTGACGCCGGCCGCCTGCCACGCCGCATAGGTGCGGCTGCCGCTCATCTCGCCCGACGCGCGCACCTCATAACCCCAATGCTCGCCACGGCGCCATTTGCCGCGATTGACGAGATATTTTGCCGTCGATCCCAGCGCGTCGTCGGGCTTGCCGAACGGCGAGACCTTGCCGTCGCCGTCATAGTCGATGCCGACATTGAGCCAGACCTCCGGCATCCATTGCGAATTTCCCATCGCGCCGGCCCAGGAGCCGCGCATCTCTTCGGGCGTGCTCCAGCCCTTGTCGACGATGCGCAGCGCATTGATGAGCTCGGCCTCCCAATAGGCCTTGCGCCGCGGCTCATTCCAGGCAAGCGCAGCAAGCGAGGGAAACACCGGCGTCATGTGGTTCTGCTGCACCAGCGGATCGCCGTAAGCGGACTCGACCCCCCACAGCGCCAACAGCGTGCCGCGCTCAACGCCGAAATCACGTTCGATGCGCGCGAACAGCGCCTCGTTGTTCTTCAGCGCGATCTTGCCGTTGATGATGCGCCAGTCGGAGACGCGGCGGTTGATATATTGCCAGACCTGCTCGTGAAACTCCGGCTGGTTGCGCATTTGCCTGAACACGCTCATGTCGGGTTCGATCCGCGCCATCGCGCGTTGCCACGTCGCGGCCGAGATGCCTTTTGCCATGGCGCGCGCACGAAAGCCTTCGCGCCATTCGTCAAAGCCGGGAGGCGATGCGAGGACACGCGTCGGAGCTGCGAATAGCGCGGTTGCGCCAAGCGTGGATTGGAGCAGGGCGCGCCTGGTGATGCGATTGGCGGAGGAATCAGCTTGTTTCATGGCGTCATTCTAGCGGGAAACATGGCTGCTGTGAGCCGGTTCCTGGAACGCGCGGAACCGGCCGTTCCTCCGGAACAAAGGGTCGCGCTCTTGCATTCCTTTCGAAGATGGTTGGTTCATCGGAATATTCGAGGTCGAATGCAGATACGCGCGCATGCGGAGAGCCATGTCGTCGAGCTCGACGACGGATCGTGCTGGCGGATTTTCCCTGGCGATCTCGCGACAACGCTGAGCTGGAAACCTGAAACGGATTTGCGCCTGGAGCAGAGCGGCGACCGGGTGAGTTCGCATGTGCTGGTCAATGGCACGGACCAAAGCCGCGTCCGCGTGATCGCCGCAGGCGAAGACTGGCCGGACGGTGAGGTCAAAAAAGAGTTGAAGGGCGGATAGGCCGCGCCTGCGCCGCGCTGGATATCCCCATTTTTAAGCGTGTCGATTTACGCTCGGTTCGCTTCTGTCTGCGCATGATGCGTCCATGCGCGAACTGTTCGACATCATCCGTGCCAATCCCTGGCCGTTTGGCGCCGGGTTGTTGGTCGTGGTCCTGATGATCATCGCCGAGAATTTTGGCCGCGGCATCCAAGGGGACGGCGCCGCGGGCGGTGATTTCGGTGGTTTCGATGGTGGCGGGGACGGAGGACGCTGTGACTAGCCTCGCCTAGTCCTCCTGCAGCTCCGTCGCGACATTGGCGAGCCAGCGGCGAATGCTTGCCTCCGCCTTGGCATCGAGGCTACCGGCCAGACGCTTCTCCAACCCGATCACGCGCTCTCTGCAAGCCTTCAGGAGTGTCGATCCGCGCGGTGTCAGCGTCCATTGCTGGATACGGCCATGGACGGGATGCGGCGTCATCACAATCGCGCCGTCGCGCGCGAGGTTTCGGATGATCACGCCGACGGTCTGCGGCGTCAGGAAGGTGAGGCGGGCGACGTCGGCGCCTGACAGGCCCGGATAGGCATTCAGCATGGTCAGCACGGCGAATTGCGGCGAGGTCACGCCGAGATCGGCCAGTGTCCGTTCCATCTTCAGCCGGACGGCAGCGTTGGCCTGGCGTAACAGGTAGCCAAGATAGCCCTGCTCGCCGCGCTTGCCCTCGCCGGGCGCGGGAACACGCACCGCGACCTCCTCGCCGGATCCCCTCCGCTCCGGTTTCGATTTCGTGATGCTGGCCAGCTTGCGCATAATATACGAACTCTTATAAGATATAAGTAGTCTTACAATATCACGAGGCGAACCGCAATGTCACACGCGCGCAGCGAATACGAGGATTTCAAGCGGGTCGCGCCCGATGCGTATGATCTGGTGCTGGCACTCGGTCAGGTCGCGGCGAAGGCCGGGCTCGACAAGCAACTGCTCGAGCTGGTCAAGTTACGTGCCTCGCAAATCAATGGTTGCGCTTTTTGTGTGCAGCATCATGTTCTTCTCTCGGAGCGGCTCGGGATACCTGCGGACAAGCTCCACCTGGTCGCCGTCTGGCGCGAGGCACCGATCTATTCCGCGCGCGAGCGTGCCGCGCTGGCTTGGGCCGAGGCTCTGACCCTGCTGCCCGATCGGTTCGGCGACGAGGTCTACGACGAGGTGCAGCGCGAATTCTCCGAGACCGAACTGATGTACCTGACGTCGGCCATTGCCTCGATCAATGTCTGGAACCGTTTTGGCGCGGCCTTTCGCTGGACGCCGCCGAAGCGGCAGGTCGCGGCCAATGCCGCAGCATCCTGAGTCAAGCGAGGGAAATGACCATGACGGCTTTGAGTTTGGCGGCCGCGCCACGTCAATCGCGATCGATGGTTTTGGCCATCGTCGGCGGGCTTGCTTGTGCATTCGCGATTGGCAAGGCGCTGCCGGTGACGATGGATACGGTCTCAGGCGCGCTATCGCCGCTCTGTGCGACCGCTGCAGAAAGCTCGCCGCTCGACAAGGTCGAGCCGATCGGCTCCTACGCGCTGCCCAATGTGCCGGGCAAACGCGTCACTATCGTGCGCGTGTTCTACGGTCCCGGCGGGTTTTCGCGGCCGCACCGGCATGCGGGTTCAGTGACCGCTTACATCACCAAGGGCGAGATCCGCTCCCAGCTCGGTGGCGGTCCGGTCGAGACGTTCGGCGTCGGGCAGTCCTTCTTCGAGCCGCCGGGCGCGACGCATCTGGTCTCCGCAAATGCCAGCATCACGGAGCCTGCCGCACTGATCGCCGTGTTCGTGGCGGATGAGGGCGCCGAACTGACGACGTATCTGGACTGACCGCCATAGTCCGGATGTCGTTACGCGCCATCCGGGCCGCGTAAATTATCCTCAGCCTCCGTAAGACGCGGGATCCGGATTGTCGGACGGATTTTCGAACGACTTCTTCAGCGAAGCCGGCATCGGGACGTGGAAGTTCAGGCCGCGCGGCGGCACGGGCTCCATGAACCATCTGTTGTAGATCTTTTCGATTTCTGGGCTCTTGTAGAGGTTTGCGGTCGCCCGATCGACCACCGTCTTGAACGGCACGTCATCCTTGCGCAGCATGATGCCATACGGCTCCGGATCGGAGAACGCGCCGTTGCTGATGGCGTAGAGCGACGGGTCTTTCGAAGAGGCGATCATGGCCGCAAGCTGGATATCGTCCATGACGAAAGCCGCGGCGCGGTCGGTCTCGACCATCAGGAACGCCTCGGGGACATCCTTGGCGCTCATGACGGTGATGCCGAGCGAGCGGGCCAGGTTGGCCTTGGTGAGCTGGTTGATGTTGGTCGTGCCGGCGACCGAGACGACGGCCTTGCCCTTGAGATCGTCGACCTGATCGAGCCTCAGCGCCTTCTTGGACACGTAGCGGCTTGCCGTGAGGAAATGCGTGTTGGTGAACCATACCTGCTTCTGGCGGTCGGCGTTGTTGGTCGTCGAGCCGCATTCGAGATCGACCGTGCCGTTCGCCATCAGCGGGATGCGAGTGGATGACGTGACGATGCTCTCGTTGACCTCGAGCTTGTCCAGCTTGAGCTCGGTCTTGATCTCGTCGACGATCTTCATGCAGATGTCGACGGCGTAGCCGACGATCTTCTGCTTGTCGTCGATGTAGCTGAAGGGCACGGCGCTGTCGCGTATCCCGAGCGTGATCGCGCCGGTGTCCTTGATCTTCTTCAGCGTGCCGGTCAGTTCCTGCGCGTGTATCGGCGCAGCGAGAGCAGTGGCCAGAATAGCCACCGTGGTGAGATAACGCATGTGCTTCCCCTCGTCCTGTTTGTCAGGGAGGGAGCAAAGCAATTCTGGGGCCAGTGGAAGGTCTGGCGGTGCGGGGCGGGTCCGAAATCCGATCCGGCCGCCCGGGCCGCTGGCATTGACGGGTCATCGAAGCGCGGCGGCGGGTGCCGGCCGTTCAGTTCTCTTCGCTGCTCGATCCCTCGCGCAGGTCGGGCTTGACGACGTCCTCGGGCAGCGCGTGCGCGACCGGTTGCGGGGTGCCGGCGATCTCCGTGCCGATCTCGCGCCCGCGGGCGCGGATCAGGCGCTCATAAGCCGAGACCAGCGTAACGTAGGGGCTGACCCAGATCCAGCCGTCACGAGTGAACACCTGCACGTCGAAATGCAGGTGCATTGACGTGCCTGCGGGATGATCGAGATAGTTCGAGATCACGCCGATCTTCTCGCCCTCGGCGACGATGCGGCCGTTGATCACCCCGTCGGCGTTCAACGCCTGCGGATTCATGTGCATGTAGCGAAAGCGGATGTGCTCGGTGCGGCTGTTGACTTCAAGCGTCGCAGCCTGATCCTTGGAGGTCCGGATCACCATGGCGTCGCGCACGGCAACGACGCCGCGTTGCTTGGGATCGCAGGGCTCGCGGGCATCGCCGGGCGAGGGGCAGTCGGCGGCGCGGATGTCCTCGCCCTGGTGACCGAAGCCGCCGCCGCATTGCCAGACCTCGAAGCTGCGGGACTCGCAGAAATTGTCACGCCAGGGATAGGCGGTCGGGCGGTCATCCTTGTTGCGCTTGGCGTAGGATTGCGAATGCACGAAGGCCGGCGCCTTCTCGAGCGGGAAGCGGATCTGCGCATAGGCCATCACATCAGGGTGGCCGCCCTGTTTGCGATAGCCGGTGTTCGGGATGATGTCGCCGCTGGGCCGGTAGCCGAAATCCGCCGAGCGCGCGGCGGGGCGATCGATCACGTAGGAGGCAACGTCCATCAGCGGCCGCATGCGCTGGCCGCCTGTGACGTGGAGCGCCTTCAGGAAGCGCTCGGCGACCGGATAGGCCTCCTTGCACGCCAGCCGCCGCGGTTTTGCGACGCTGTCGAGGCACTGAATGGACACCACATAGGCCACACCAAACCGCGTGAAGGCGTAGCGCACATAGCCCTCGCGGATGAACTTCCGCAGATCCGGATAGATGGATGCCAGCGGTTTGACCGGCTCGCCCTTGCCGCCGGCGGGATCGGCGATGTCGTAGACGAGGGCAGATCCCGTGATTTGAATCTCGACCGGCTTTGCGAACACGCGGGCCGGCATGCCGTCGCCGGCACCGGGCTCGAGTGAAAACGTTGCGCTGTAACCGGCAGGGCCGGCGTCGAACATGTCGACGGGATTGAAATCGGCCTGGTAGCGCGAAAGCACTGATGTGGCCGGGGCACCGTTGCGTTGCGCCTCGAGATAGGCGGCAGCATCGAACGGCAGCAGCACGGGAACCGAGCTGCGGGCGATGCCGGTGTAGAATTGCGAGGAGATCGCATTGAGCTGCACCAGCGCCGGCATCCCCCGCGGATCAAAACGCGGCACCGACCGACGCGGCACGAAGATGAAATCGCCCGCGATCTGCGGGCGGCTGTTGATCTCGGTGCGGAGTTGGTCCAGCGCTGCGCGCCAATCGACGCGCAGGGCTGTGAGGGACGGGCTGCGGATCTCGTCCGCAGCGACTGGCGTGGCGGTGAGGAGTGCGAGCGACGCCAGAAACAGCGAGACGAAGCGGAAACTCTTCCCAACCACTGTCTCGCCCCCCGGCGGCACTTGCCCTGATCCCCGATCCCTTGGCCAGCCCCTGGCTTAGTCCTTGGCGCGCTCGGAGTAGGAGCCGTCTTCGGTCATCACCACGATGCGGGTGCCGACCGTGATGTGCGGCGGTACGGTGGTGCGGACGCCGTTGGACAGCACCGCCGGCTTGTACGACGAGGAGGCGGTCTGGCCTTTGGTCACGGGCTCCGTGTCCACCACCTCCAGCGTCACGCGCTGCGGCAGCGCGATCGACACCGGGTTGGTGTCGTGCATGGACAGCTTGACGGTCATATCTGGCTGGAGATAGGCGGCGGCATCGCCGACGACGTCCTTGGAAACCTGGACCTGATCGAAGGTCTCGGGGTTCATGAAGTGGAAGCCGTCGCCATCTTCATACAGGAAGGTGTAGTTGCGCTCTTCGATCGTCGCCTTTTCGACCTGATCGGTGGTCTTGTAGCGCTCGGAGATCTTTACCCCGTCCGAGATTCGGCGCATTTCGATCTGGCTGACCGGCGTGCCCTTGCCGGGATGGATGTTCTCGGCGCTCACGACGACATAGAGCTTGCCGTCTTGCTCGATCACGTTGCCCTTGCGAATAGAACTGGCGATGACTCTCAAAGCTGTATTTCCTGCTTGCTTGGCCCGGCTCAGGCCAGGACGTGGTCAAATCGATGGGGGACTTGGGGCCTCAAATCAGACCTCGGCGCCCGTTTCGGGCCGCAACATACTGATTTTGCCGTTGGATGCCAGCACTTTGCTGGTCCAGGGGACGTTCGGTTGATGGCTGGGGACAAGCCGATATCGCCGTTCTGGACCCCCTCGCGGCACCTCGACCGGCGGCCGTTCCTCCAGGCCAGGGCGGCCGTTACCGGGTCTGTCAGGGGCTTTTTCGCCGAGCAGGGCTTTGTCGAGGTGGAAACCTCGGTTCTCCAGGTCTCCCCGGGCAATGAGACCCATCTGCACGCCCCCAGGACCGAGATCATCCGCGCCGACGGCAGCCGAGCCAGCCGATACTTGCGGACTTCGCCCGAATTCGCCTGCAAGAAGCTGCTGGCCGCCGGCGAGCAACGGATTTTCGAGTTCGCCCGGGTATTCCGGGACCGCGAGCGCGGCGACCTGCATCTGCCCGAATTCACCATGCTGGAATGGTATCGGGCGGGGGCCCCCTACGATGCTATCATGGCGGACACGGTGGTCGTGATCGCCAGTGCGGCCCAGGCGACCGGAGTCGGGACCTTCGCCTTCCGGGGCCACACCTGCGACCCATTCGCCGAGCCGGAGCTGTTGACAGTTGCCGGCGCGTTCGAGCGTTTCGCTGGAATCGACCTGCTATCGACAATCTCGGGTAACAGCGGTAACCGGTCCGCGCTCGCTCAAGCGGCCGACGGTAAGGTCCGAGTCGCCGAGGACGACACCTGGTCGGACATCTTCAGCAAGGTCCTGGTTGAACATGTCGAGCCGCATCTGGGGCGGGGGCGTTTGACCATTCTGTTCGAATACCCGTCTCCAGAGGCGGCGCTGGCGCGGGTGAAGACGGACGACCCACGGGTCGCAGAACGGTTCGAGGTCTATGCCTGCGGCGTCGAGCTCGCCAACGGCTTTGGCGAATTGACCGACGCTGAAGAGCAGCGCAAGCGCTTCACGGAGTCGATGGCCGAGAAGCAGCGACGCTACGGCGAGGCCTATCCGTTGGACGAGGATTTTTTGGCCGCTGTCGCCCAAATGCCTGACGCCAGCGGCGTCGCGCTCGGCTTCGACCGGCTGGTGATGCTGGCAAGCGGCGCAACACGGATTGATCAGGTGGTATGGACACCACCTGCGGATGAGAGATGACCAAGACCAATCTTGCAAAGACCTTGCGCGAGCCGGCCGAACTCGTGGCTGCGGGCCTCGCGCCTGTCACGGCGCTGCCCGCGCTGGAGCGCGTGGCCGCGCGTTATGCAGTTGCGATCACGCCGGCGCTGGTCGATCTGATCGACCCCGCCGATCCCGATGATCCGATCGCGCGTCAGTTCGTTCCGGCCGCCGCGGAGCTCCAGATGCAGCCGGGCGAGAATGCCGATCCGATCGGCGACCACCCGCATTCGCCCGTATCGGGCATCGTGCACCGTTATCCCGATCGCGTGCTGTTCAAGCTCGTCCATGTCTGCGCGGTCTACTGCCGCTTCTGCTTCCGCCGCGAGATGGTCGGTCCCGGCAAGGAGAACGCACTCTCGGACAGCGCCTATCGCGCGGCGATCGACTACATCCGTACGCATAGCGAGATCTGGGAGGTGATCCTGACCGGCGGCGACCCCCTGATGCTGTCGCCGCGTCGCATGAGCGAGATCATGGCTGATCTTGCTGCAATCGATCACGTCAAGATCATCCGTCTTCACACCCGCGTGCCCGTGGCCGACCCTGCGCGTATCAGCGAGGACATGGTCGCAGCACTCAAGGTCGAGGGCGCGACCACCTGGGTCGCGCTGCATGCCAACCATGCACGCGAGCTGACGGATACGGCTCGCGCCGCCTGCGCGCGCCTGGTCGATGCCGGGATTCCCGTGGTGAGTCAGTCCGTGCTTTTGCGCGGCGTCAATGACAACGTCGCCGCTTTGTCGGATTTGATGCGGGCCTTCGTCGAATGCCGGATCAAGCCCTACTATCTGCATCACGGCGATCTCGCGCCGGGCACGGCGCATCTTCGGACAACGCTGGCGCAAGGGCAGGACTTGATGCGGCAGCTGCGCGGACGGGTGTCAGGACTGTGTCAGCCCGAATACGTGATCGACATTCCCGGCGGCGTCGGCAAATCACCGATCGGGCCGAATTATGTGTTGGCGGCACAAAATACCGCAGTCGATGCTGGTGATGCGATGACGGAAACGCGCTATCGTATCGTCGACTATTGCGGCGATGTTCATCTCTATCCGCCCGAAGCGTGAGCGGGTCAGGGGGACGGCGGTTTGAGGAATGGAGGTACGGATATGAAGAAGATCATGGTGGCGGCATCGCTCGTGGTCTTGCTTGGCGGAGCAGCGATTGCCCAACCCGCCGCCAAGGGATCGACGTCAGGTGGCGCAAGCTCGGGATCGGTGCCGCAGGCGCCCGTCGGCCATCGACAGCCCCGTGCCGGCGACGTTCCGAACGAAAAGAATATCAGCAGCGATCCCAACGATCCCCTGAGCAAGGAAAACCTGGCGCTCGACAAGAAGATCAAGAGCATCTGTCGCGGCTGCTAGCAACAAGAGCGGGCAGGGCGCGAGCAGCGTCGCCCCGCCCGCGTTTGTCCCTGATTACGCGGAGCGCTCGTGCAGTCCGGCGCGAGCAGTGTTGCGGCGGATTTCGACCGCATCAGCGAGCTGCTCGAGCACGGTGGCCGTTGTCGCCCAATCAATGCATCCGTCGGTAATGCTCTGGCCGTACACGAGCGGCTTGCCCGGTACCACATCCTGACGGCCCGCGACGAGATTGCTCTCGATCATCACGCCCATGATGCGATTCTCGCCGCCCGAGATTTGGCCCGCGATGTCGGCCATGACCAGCGGCTGGTTTTCCGGCTTCTTGTTCGAATTGGCGTGGCTGGCATCCACCATCACCAGCGGCGCGACGCCTGATTTTGAAAGTTCGTTGCACGCTGCCGCAACGCCTGCCGCGTCGTAGTTCGGCTTGGCGCCGCCGCGCAGGATGATGTGGCAGTCCTCATTGCCCGCGGTCGAGGCGATCGCCGAACGGCCAAGCTTCGTCACCGCCATGAAGTGATGCGGATGCGAGGCCGACTTCACCGCGTCCGCCGCGATGCGCACGTTGCCATCGGTACCGTTCTTGAACCCGACCGGGCAGGACAGACCCGAGGCCAGCTCGCGATGGATCTGGCTTTCGGTCGTGCGCGCGCCAATCGCAGCCCAGGAGACGAGGTCGGCGATGTATTGCGGCGTCGTCATGTCCAAAAATTCCGTGCCGGCGGGGAGGCCGAGATTGTTGACGGCCGAGAGCACGTTGCGCGCGAGGCGCAGGCCCTTGTTGATGTCGAAGCTGCCGTCGAGATCGGGGTCGTTGATCAGGCCCTTCCAGCCGACTGTCGTCCGCGGCTTCTCGAAATAGACCCGCATCACGATCTCGAGCTGGTCGGCGAGGTCTTCGCGCAGCTTAGCGAGGCGCTCGGCGTAGTCGAGCGCCGCCTTGGGATCGTGCACCGAGCAGGGACCGACGACGACCAACAGCCGGTCGTCCTGGCCGCCCAGGATGGCGTGGATGGCGTTGCGCGCCGCCATGACCACACGCGTGGCTGTGAGGGTGCGCGGGACCTCCCGCATCACGTCCTCGGGCGTGCTCAGCTCTTTCAGTTCGCGGATACGAAGATCGTCGGTCGTGCTCAGCACGGCGGGCTCCTGTCTGTTTCGAGAACCTGCCGGCCAATAAAAAAGCCGCCAGGTCTGGCGGCTGTTCGGACTTTGGCTTCAATACCTTAGATTGAGCGCGATCCTCCTGCCGCCAGCAAGCTGTCGTAGCTAAAGTACCAAAAATAGCTGGTGGCGACGGTGATCATGGCCGGTCATATAGCGCGCCGCCAGCGAGTTGTCACCCCCCAATCGGCGCGCATGGGCCAGGTGCCTCAGCTGCTGCTCTTGCGCGCCGCCAGCGCCATGCCGATCAGGGTGGCGCCGCCGAACAAAAGATTGATGCCGACGAGCACGCCGATGGCCCATTCTGCCGAGCTAGGCAGTCCCGTGATCACCATGAACGCGATCGCGATGTCGACCAGGCCCGAGATCAGCAGCCACGACCAGCGCCCGCTCAGCTCGCGGCGGTGCTCCAGGGCGTACATGATGGTGGTGACGCCCTCGGCGAGGAAATAGGCGCCGAGCACGATGGTCAGCGTCAGCACGGCCTGCATCGGGCGCGCCAGCAGTAACATGCCGGCAAGTACGGCGAGTGCCGCAGAGATCAGCGACCACCAGAAGCCCGGCGTGGCGCGCGCCCAATAGGTCGCGATCAATCCGCCGATGCCGCTGATCAGGAACATCCAGCCGAGGAAGATCGTGACGGCGAGGCTCGCGAGCGGTGGCAGGATCAGCGCGGCAATGCCGAGGACGGCGAGCAAAATGCCTTCGAACAGAAAGGCCTTCCAATGCGCCTTGACCGCCTTGCTCATCGCAGATTGCAGCCGTGAAAATTCCTCAGGCGACGTCATCGGCAAGCTCCAGATCGAAAGATGTAGGTTCAATCTAGGACGCACACACGACGCTTGCCATGCGATGGATCAACCGCCGCCGTGCGCTGACGAAAAACCTTCGCCAGTTGTGCGGATGCGGTTGCGGCCGAGCACGTAGATCGCGGTCGTAACGACCAACAGCGCAAGGCCGAGCAGAATCGAGACGAAGCCGATCGGGATCAGTGCCAGCGTCAAATTGCGGTCGGGGTTGATGAGCCAGTGGTGGATCGAGGTCAGCACGAAGGCGAGGCCGAGGAAGCCGACGCCGCCGCCCGCCAGCCACAGCGCCCACATCCGGCGCAGCTGGCTGAGACGTTCCCGCGCGATATCGGTGCGGGGCGCGTGATGGCGTGCGACGCGGCGCACCAGACGCATGGCGAAGGCAATCGAGCTGAAGCCGATCAGCAGGCTCGCGCCGCCGAGCCACATTCGCAAGGTAGGATCGAGGTCCGGCATGCGTTGGAGCGTGAGCAGCGGGAAGTCGAAGGCCGAATGCAGTGCCAGCGGGCCGGCGAAGATCAGCAGGCGGCTGGAGAGGCGGGCCCAGTCGCGGTGATGGCGGTTCGCGCCCAGTGCCGTGCCGGCACGCGCGATCGTCAGATAAGCGCCAGCGATGATGCCGAGTGCGCCATGGAACGGGACGGTGAGCACGCTGCGCAGCGCTGCCAGCGATCGCCACATCTCGGCGTGCTGGACCAGATAAGCGAGGTTTTCGTACGCCGCGAAACCGAGGCCGACGGCGGCGCCGTAAACCACGGTATCCATGGGATTGGCGAAGGTCCGCCGCTTGGTCGAGGAGACCAGCACGATCGCGATCACCTTCACCGCCTCCTCGGGCAGCGCGACGCCGAAGACCGAATGCATGGCAAGCTCCGCCCAGGGATTTTCGGGCGCGGCGACCATCTTGGCGAACGGGGCCCGGGCGAGGCCGAGAAGCGAAATGCTGGCTGCGCCGAGCAGGAACGCCGTCCAGACCTGGGCTGGCGGTCCAGGACGTTCCTCGGCCGCGATCACAAGCCACAGCATCAGCAGTGCCGGGGCGATGGCGGCCGTTCCGATGACGGTGGGTAACGCTTCAATCAGGTACATCGGCGTCGAAAATAGGTTCCCTTGGCCGGCTTATCCACTCGCGGCAGTTGCGACCATCTGTCATGCACTGGCTGTCGCGTCGCTTAACAAGCGCGACAGCTGGCATTCATCAGGACCCCTACGTGTTGGAATACCAGCGCGATCAACTGCATGACACGACCGCCCTGGCGTCCTTGGTGACCGTTCCCCGGTTGTTGTTGGACCGGAATTGCCAAGGTGGATCAAGGTGGTGCGCCAGTTTCTTCACGATGCACGTCTGCGGGCTTCGAGTCCAGAGGCGGGCGTGAAGCCTCCCCCGGACAGCGCGAGTCCCTAGTCGCGCTTGGTTACACGTTGGCGCGGCGGTGACGCAATTCGGCGGGCTCGGATCTGCTCCAACTCCCAAAGGGCGCGTACGAGGCACGTGCCGAGACAGGAGACGAGAAGGAACAGCAGGAAGGCCTGGTCGACGGCTGGGATCTGCATCATGGCAAATATTAAGCAATGCGCATGCCATGCGTTCCCGTTCTCGCCTGCGCTGAGCGCATAGACGACCACGCCGCCGCTTGCGGCGCTCAATGCGTGGTGAGCGGCGATGGGGCGTCGGGCGCGACGTCGAAGGCGCCGAGATGGAATTCCCCGGCGATGGTCTGGTCCAACTCGGAAGCGTTTGCAAGTAGCGTGAATGCGGCTTGCGGGTATTGCTTCCAGATATCCAGATCGCCGGCCGTGATCGTCAGCCAGCCGAATGTGTACATGTAGCGTCCAGGCTCGGTCACCCGCCCGACCCGGTCCCAAGTGATCTTGTCAACTGTGATCCTACCGACTGCCATCCGGTCCCCCGATCGCAAGTCTGCAACTGACGGTCCGGCGCGCCGGACCCTCGAAGGTTGATCCTGCATTGGGGCCGGGATAGGGCAGCGATGCTTAGGCACATCGCTTGGGCACGTCGCTTGGGAAAGTCGGTTGAGCAAGTCGGTTGACCGCAGGAGGCTGAGCTTCGGCGTCAAGCCGGCGGCGGCGCAGCCTGGCGCACGAGCAAGCGGACGAGGTTGTCGCGCTGCTGCTTCTCGGCGAACTTCACCGCGAAGCCATTGTCGAACTTTCGGATGACGCGCCCGACGCAGGCGCCGACTGCAAGCGGGGTACCTAGCGTCGGGTCATATTCGCAGGAGATGGCGACGCCGGCGGTGGAGACGTCGATGATGAAGCAGGAATGACCGCTGCCGTCGGCCAGCGTCAGAGTGGTGTGGGAGGCCTGCGGAACGAAGCGGGCCTCGCGCCGCAGCTCCTGGATGCTCTCATCCCTCTGCTTTTTCTCGAGCCAGGTCAGCTTTTCCGACATCCAGGCGCGACGCGCCCGCGTCATCTCGAGCTCCATCAGGAAGCCCGACTTGAGCGTTGCGCTGATGGTGCCCTGGAATTCGCCGAAATCCTGGAAGTAGGAGGTCACGCGCTCGCCGATCTTGCCGACGACCGGCACGTCCACGATCATGCGGAACGGCGAGACACGCTTGGTGCGGCAGGCGAAGTTTCGCAACTTGCCCTCGCAATCATACCAGCGAGGCAGCGAATAGCTGCCGTCCACCGTCACTTCCACTGCACGCTGCCTGAGGAACTCTGCGACGGACATGGGCGCCCAAATTGTGTTTCGGATTGTTTCCGTACTTCCACGGTAGCAATCGAGTTCTAAGCAAATGATACCGGAGCTCAGGAGCAGGGGTAAATTTCCGGTAAACGGGCGACCTCGCCCGGACCGGACCAGGTCTTCAAACGGCGCCGAGCAGCACCACCAGCAGCAGCGCACCGATGGCGATCACGAATTTGATGGTCGTAACAGTCAGGCCGTCGAGCCCGACCTCCCATCCGAACCGCAGCCGAGCACGTCGCATCGCAAGCGATCCGAGGGCTTCGACCACGGAGAGCGCAAGGGCGATGCCGGCGATGTTGGCCCACGACTGCGACGGCGGCAGGAGCGGCGCAAGCCAGACCGGGGCGGAAGTTCGCAAGCACGCGAGCAGGGCGATCCATCCGAACCACGAGGCGAACGCTTTGATGAGGTCGGGCCCGACCGTATCGGGCTCGAACCGGACGCCGACCGCCGCGAAGGCGCCTTCGATGCGCGCATCGTCGGCCAAGAACAGAAACGCGCCGAGATAGAGGGGAATGCGCGACATGCACAGAATGGCGATCGCGCCGAACAGGACGATATAGCCGAACAGATCGCCGAGGATGTCCAGGCCACTCTTTCGTGCCGGCACCGGTGCGACAGCGGGCTGATGCTGGGGCACCGATCTGGCGCGCGCCATGTGCTCCAGCATCTTGGCGCGCCGGTCGGGCGAATAGGACGTCGCACGATGCATCCAAGTGGGAGGCGCGCTCGTCGCCGACGGGACGCCCGACTGGTCGTTCTTGGTGGATTTGCGCTGCTCCATGGGCCGAACCGATCTTGCCGTCCGTGACGCCATCGCGGCGGGCGGGGCGGTTTCCTTCCGACGTTGGTCGGAGGTGAGGGGCGGGGAGGTTCAAGCCTGGATGGCGGATTTTCTCGGGCCCGAGGCCCGATCTCGCGTCATCGCTCGTCGACCATCTTCCTGTTGATCTCGTCTCCCAGTTGCGCTTGTGTACCGCAAGGTCTGGGGGGACCATGTTGATGGCTATTTTCATGGCTGCGTCGTCTTGCGCAGCCGCGTTTGGTTTCGCGATTGATTTCAGTTCGAGCGGGCTCAACCAGGCCTGTGGCTTGCATTGGACATGACCGTGACGTCCGGCTGCCTGTCGCCGCGGAAAGCGGGCATTCTCGATCACGCTGAGCGCATTGCCACGGATCGCGTGGCATGGCGGGAAAAGAACAGCTTTTTCCACCACGAGGATGAGCGCTATCTCCAGTTTCTGATCCCCGCAAGGAGTCGCGTGCTCGACATCGGCTGCGGCGTCGGTGATACGCTTGCGAGCCTCGCGCCGTCATATGGCGTTGGAATCGATTTCTGTCGCAAGCAAATTGCGATCGCGCGGCAGCGCCATCCTGATCTCATGTTCGTCGAGGGCGATGCCGAGGACCCGGTGACGCTCGAGGCGCTGCAGGGCCCGTTCGACTACATCCTCGTCCTCGATACGATCGGCTCGCTTGAGGATTGCCAGAAATTCATCGCCCAGCTCCATCCGCTCTGCACCCGGGATACGCGGCTGGTGATCGGCTACTTCTCCCATCTCTGGTACCCGGTGCTCAAATTCGCCGAATTCGTCGGCCTGCGGATGCCGCATCCCGAGCAGAACGTGCTGTCGCCGCCTGATTTGCGCAGCCTTGCCAGGCTTGCGGATTTCGATCCGGTGAAGTCGGAGCAGCGGGTGCTCTTACCGGTCCGGATGTTCGGGCTCGGACGCTTTCTCAATCGTTTCGTCAGCGTGCTGCCGGGGATCCGCCAGTTGGCGTTGCGGCACTATCTGGTGGCGCGCTCCAGCCTCAAGGCGAGGGAAGAATTCGCCTCGGCCACCGTCGTCGTCCCGGCGCGCAACGAGCGCGGCAATATCGAGCCTGCGGTCCAACGCATTCCCGATTTTTGCAACGATATCGAGATCATCTTCGTCGAAGGCCACAGCCAGGACGGTACCTTCGAGGAGATGGGGCGGGTCAAACAGGCCTACCCGTCCAAGGACATCAAGGTGATGCGTCAGCCCGGCAAAGGCAAGGCCGACGCCGTCTTCACCGCCTTCGATGCTGCGCGCGGCGACGTGCTGGTGATCCTCGATGCCGACCTGACCATGCCGCCGGAGCAGATTCCGAAATTCGCCGAGGCGTTGCTGTCGGGCAAGGGCGAATTCATCAACGGATCGCGCCTGGTCTATCCCATGGATGATGGCGCGATGCGCTTCCTCAACCTGATCGCCAACAAGATCTTTTCCTATCTGTTCTCCTGGCTGCTCAATCAGCGCTACACGGACACGCTGTGCGGCACCAAGGCTCTGCGCCGCAGCGACTATCGGCGCCTGAAGGCCGGCAAGGCCTATTTCGGCGATTTCGATCCGTTCGGCGATTTCGACCTGATCTTCGGCGCCTCGAAGCTCAATCTGAAATCGGTGGATCTGCCGATCCGCTACGCCGCGCGCACCTATGGCGAGACCCAGATCTCGAGGTTTCGACATGGCTGGATGTTGCTGAAGATGGTGGCTTTCGCCTTCCTCAAGATCAAGGCGATCTAGATCGCGGACCATGTCAGAGCATTGCAGCTTTCCTGACGCACGCGTAAGCGGGAGGATCAGAGCTCTGCGCGCTCGCCTGCGCCAAGGTGCAGGCCGAGGTCGCGGGCGGCGCGGTGAGGGGAAGTCCGGCTGCGTGGCGCTCCCTAGCGGAATCGAACCGCTCTCTCCACCGTGAAAGGGTGGCGTCCTAACCGATAGACGAAGGGAGCAAACGCAAGGCCACGCCGCTGATGGCGACAGGCCCGCTGGCCGTCCGAGTCGTGCCCGGCGGCTTGCAGCGGGCGAACGTATAGTGGCCTTTGCGGCCGTGGGCAAGCCGTTCCGGCAGGCTCTTTGGCCGGCGGTGGATAGAAGGCCCCGGACTGGTTCGGGCCGCGATTTCAACGGTTTCTTAGGGTTCCTTGCGCTAGCGCTGACGCGGGAGATATTTTCGCCGATGCCTCAGCCCAAGAAGCGCGCAGCCCGCAAGCTGCTGTCGCAGCACGCCTGGATCACGCTGGACGGCGGATTCGCGGCGCGGCATTGCCTGGTCCGGGACATCTCGCCCTCGGGCGCCAGGATCACGCTGGACGAGGATGCCAGCCAGCTTCCGGGCGTGATCCGGATGGCCTTTGCGCGGGACGCCCGGACCGGGCGCAGCTGCCAGGTGGTCTGGCGCCGCGGCAAGTCGGCGGGCGTCCGGTTCCTCTGACCGCCGCCGGATGGCGCCCGCTAGCGCGCCACGCTACAAGGGCCGCATGCGTGCTCTCCTCATCCTCGCCTCGCTCGCGATGACCCAAGCCGCCGGCGCCGAGACCCTGCGCCTGCCGCCGACCGACCAGACGCAGTCCGCCAAGACCCTGCCGCTCAAGGGCACAAGCGGGACAGCGAAGGCCAATGCCTGCGCCGCCTATGGCCAGGGCTTCACCATGGTCGAGGGCACCTGCGTGAAGATCGGCGGGGCGGTCCGCCTCGACACCACGGTCAGGCACTGAGGCCGATGCCGGCGGATCTGGTGCGGCTCGATCTTCTGGTGCCCGTGCTGATGTATTGCGCGCTGCTGTGGTGGGTCGGCCGCGGGCTGTCCTGGACCGCAAGGATAGCCACGGTGGTGGTGACGCTGGCGCTGATCGCCATCGTCGTGACGGTCGAGCGCACCTGGCACTAGGCCCCTTCAAACCAAAATGCGAAAACAACCCCATGCACAGTAGACGCCGAGCGCGGGCTGTTTTGCGCGGTTTCGGCAATTCAGCATGCGATTTCCGTCCCTTAAGCGCGCCAGCGGCTCACGACATCGGCGGGGCCACATGCTCGGCAAATCCCGGCCGCTTGCCGAGCGCGGCGAGCCACCGCGTCAGGTTCGGCTGCGCCGGACGGGTGATGCCCTCGACCCCCAGCCAGCGCCGCGCATAGGCGCCCACGGCGATATCGGCGAGCGTGAAGGCGTCGCCCTCCATGTAGGGGCGGCTCGCCAAGAGCTGATCCGCGATCGCCCAGACCTCGGCGGCGGCATCGGCATCCTTCTGCACCTGGATCATGTCGCGCTCGGCGGGCGGCGTCCGCACGATGCCCCAGAACACCGGGCGGTCGACCGGCTGCACCGTCGACAGCGTCCAGTCGAGCCAGCGGTCGACGCCGGCGCGCAGCTTCGGCGCTTCCGGATAGATCGGCGTGCCGCGTCCATGCGCCATGCAGAGATAGCGCATGATCGAATTCGACTCCCACAGCGAGAAGTCGCCCTCGACCAGCGTCGGCACCCGCGCATTGGGGTTCATGGCGAGATAGGCGGGCTCGCGGGTCTTGCCGTAGGCCATGCCGGCATCGATGCGCTGATAGGGCAGCGCGAGCTCCGTCAGGCACCACAGCACCTTCTGCACGTTGACCGAATTGGCGCGGCCCCAGATCGTCAGCTGTGTGTCCGGCATCAAGCGTCTCCCGCAGGTTTATTTATCGCGGGTGATAGCCGAATTCGCCGTAGGCAGCGACGCCGATTGCGCGCGCCCCTCATGCAAAAAGCTCCGCTCAGGCGAGCGGAGCTTTCATTGCGGGGTAGCCGAATGCGACATCAGCAAGATGCGTTTGCGCTGGAGCGACAAACGCTAAACGCGTTCGCGCTGATATCAATGGCCGAAGAACAGCCACAACAGAATGATCACCGGGATCGGCACACCCAGCAGCCACAGCAAAATTCCGCGTCCCATCGCGTTCTCCTCCATCAGCATTATCGGAGGGCCAACGCCGGCCGCGAGCGCTTGTTCCTGCTGATAGCCGCCTACCAGTGCCCGGTGTTCGGCATTGAAACCCAGGGCTCGGCGGGCGCCTTCGGCTCGCCCTTCTGCAGCAGCTCGATCGAGTGCAGATCGGGCGAGCGGACGAAGGCCATGTTGCCGTCGCGCGGCGGCCGGTTGATGGTGACGCCGGCCTTCTGCAGCTTCTCGCAGGTGGCGTAGATGTCGTCGACCTCATAGGCGAGATGGCCGAAGAAGCGGTCCTCGCCATACTTCTCCTCGTCCCAGTTGTAAGTGAGCTCGACCAGCGGCGCGCCGCGCGTCGGCGGCTGCTTTTTCAGTGCCTCGAGATCGTCAGGCGCGCACAGGAACACCAGCGTGAACCGCCCCTTCTCGTTGTCGATCCGCCGCACCTCCTTCAGCCCCAGCGCATCCTGGTAAAACTTCAGCGCGACATCGAGATTGCGCACGCGCAGCATGGTGTGGAGATAACGCATGGTTGTTGCTCCTTTTGGGTCGGAGGGTTTTGCTTTGGGCCGGAACGGCGAGGGAGAGATAGCAGGAAAGTGGGGGGAGGGGCAGGGGGCGGGGAACCTGAGGCAGGGTTGGGCCTGTCGGAAAATTGCGGTCAAACTGTTTGGTGGGGGGGGGGGGGGGGGGGGTTCTTCTGCTGCAACGCCCATAGCGAGTGCTGGAGCAACAGACGGCGCGGTTGCTGAAGCCAGCCAAGCTTGATTGCAGTGCCACCGCTATCCGACGCTGACGATATTTTGAAGACCGGGAAAACTCGGCAAAGACGTTTGCGTTATAGGACCAATGGGAGACGCCGAAGAGGTGAGGAGATGAGCAATTTTTCAATTTTCACCATATTCAGTGCCGGTCTGTTCGTCCTGCTGATCCATGGTTTGGTCGCCTCCGACGTATCGCAAAGGGAAGATTTGGACACTGCTTCCTTGCGCAGAATTTGCGAAGCGGAAAACGTAACCGATGTCCAAATTCATGAATGCACAATCAGACACAGAATGCAGCACGCCGTCGAAGCACGATTGAATCGAAGAATTGCGGTGACAGTGCCCTAAATTGGGTATCCGCCGAGCACTATTCGAAAGCCGCTGCAAACGCGACGCCGGGGCACCATTCGAAAGCCGCTGCAAGGGTATACAGCCCGCAGGACGGGTTGAGCCCTTGCGAAACCCATCGCTCTTGTTGCGTGGTAGTGCCGCCCCATGACCGCGGACCTCCTCGGCTTTGTTTCGTGTGGAGGCTTCTTCACCGTCAATCGGGCCGAGCGGAAGCTGACGTTGCTGACGGGTTATCTCGGGTTTACGGAGAGCGGTAATCGAGAAGAGATGGGTTTCGCGGGGCACAACCCATCCTGCAAGCTCAATTCACAATGGCCGTTAGGCGGCCGCACGGCGACGACGTGTGGAGTTTAGTGCACTGTCACCGCAATGAAATGTGAGCCGGCTTCCCGGCACGTCCGATGAATGGAGCCGGCAACATACTGGTGACAGCGGTTCAATTGGTGCACAGTTCCTGCTATTCGCGATGCCGATGGAAGAATAGCGGCGAATGGAAGAACAACGGATTCTGCGCAGAGTTGAAACTTGGCCTGGTCGACGTCCGACACAGCTTGCCTTCGAGGCACGCGGCTACTCGCTCCACCGAGCGTGGCAAGAAAGGGTCGCAGGTTTCTGTGGCGAGGGCCAGAGCGATATTCTCAATCAATATTGGGATGACGTCGCTCTGGAAACGATGCAATCGCTGGGACGCGGCGATCCCGACACGCGGAAGTTCGTTATCCAGCCCCGGTATCGCTCGCGTCTTCTGGACGGGCTTTTCCTCGAGAGGGTCGTCGAAGAGCCGTTTCGAGCTCCGCCACTGGTCCCATGCTTGTTCGAGCGCTACAAGAAAATCTACTTCGACGCGGCATTTCGAGAAGGTGAGACCGCCTTCTTCCGGAGTCTACATGAACGCGAAAGAGAGCGTTTGGGTATCAAGCCAACCAATTGGTCTGGCAGGAAGCGTGATTTTGTTCCTTTCGCGGATGAATTCTGTACCGCGCTTGGTTTCACCCGCCGCCGCAATCAATGGCTGAAGACGATCGCGGACTTTGATGATGATGCTCTGATTTTTGAAGTTGGGGTCGATACCGGGGGGAATGCGTTCTGCATCGGCCCGCCGATCATCTTCAAGATCTACTGCGAGAACGATCCGAAGTTCGCCTTTGAGATCACAAATTTGGAAACTCTCGATCGGTTGGTTCCTGGCGTCATCGAATACAAGCGGGTTTTCGAGAGCGACGATCTGTTGCTTGGCGGCAAGGCGCTTATCGAACTGTTTGACGTCATCGCGGAGTCGCTGAACGATTGAGAGCCTCACTACGGTGACAGTGCTCGACTGCACCCCCGAAGTGAGACACGAAAATTTCGGTGACAGCGGGGCAGAAAATTACGGTGCACTCAATTGCTTCCGCCGCCCACTATTCGAAGTCTCTGCAAGATGAATTGAATGCATAACCGCGCGCATCTCCCTACCTGCACTCAAAACTCGCCGCGCTCTCCGGGTCGCCTTGGCCCTTGTACTGCGCATGTTGCGGATAGGCGCAAAGCGGGCGGCTGCGGCCGGGGAAGGCGGGTCCGGTCGCGACCACCTGATCGGGCGCCTTGCCGTCTTCGACCCAGTTCACGACCGCGCTGAGCAGATCGAAACGATCGAGCGTTTCGCCGCTCGAGCAGTGACCCATGCCGGGCACCAGGAAGGCCCGGCTCGATGTCTCCCGCACCATCTCCATGCCGCCGGACTCCGCCGCCATGCGCTCGTAGTAATTCACGGTGTCGTTCGCCGAGAACCAGGGATCGCTCACACCGTGGTAAAACAGCAGCTTGCCGCCACGGCCGAAATAGCTCGACAGGTTGGTCCAGTAGGCGGTGTTGGTGAGGCGATCCATCCCGCTCGCGTTGACCCGGTCTTCGAGTTGATCGACGTCGATGCTTTCCCAGACAGGCGGCCCGACCGGGCTGCGCGCGCCTGTCGCCAGGATGCCGGGAATGGCAACGCCTTCGGCGGCCACGCCGCTGTCCCACGGGAACGGCGGGTAGACCGGCGTGCCGCGTGAATTCTTCGGGCCGGCAAAAGCTTTCCTGAGGGCATCGACCTGCGGCGGCGCCAGACAGGAATCGGTCTTGTCGCCTTTGCAGGTGAGCACGGCGGGATCGAATTGACAGGCCCTGCCGTCGAAGATCAGGCCATCCCTAACGCCGTCCTTGGCGTCGCAGGCATCGAGGATCGCGTTGGTGATCCGCTTGCGCTCATCAGCGGAAAAAGTCCTGGCGGGGTCCGGCTTGCCGGACGCATCTTTCGGCGCGATTTTGCTGAAAGCAGCGTTGGCCCAGGCGAGACCGATATTGGAGTTGCCGGTGCGCATCGCAGGCGCGCCGGCGACGATGCCGTCGAATTGTTCGGGATAGCGCGCCGAGGCCAGCATGCCTTCGCGGCCGCCGGTCGAGCACCCCGTGAAATAGGAACGTCTTGCGGGCTGGCCATAGTAATGCGCGACGATCGCCTTGGCGGCCATCGTTACCTTGCCGACGGATGCCGTGGCGAAGTTGAGCGCGGCTTCCTGGTCCTTCAGGAACGAGGCATCGAACACCGCGCCCTGATGACCGCTATCGGTCGAGACGACGGCAAAGCCGCGCGCCAGCGCCGGCACCTCGCCGGCCGCCTGGTAACCCAGCGGCGGCCTGATCGAGCCGTTCAAACCGCCGCCGCCCTGAAACAAAAACCGGCCATTCCAGCGATCGGGCAGGGCGACGGCAAAGCCGATCGCGTAAGGTTTGCCCTCGACCCCCACACGCTGATCGATCACGCCATCGGCGCGGCAGTTTTGCGGAAGCGCCACCGATATTGTGGCCGGCGCCGGCGGCGACGGCTGCACGGTGCCCGGCGGCGCCTCCGGCACCAGCTCGGCCTTGGTGACAGATGCCGTCGATCCCGGCAGCTTCCAGCCGGTCAAGTCAGCGCATTTGAGCGCAGGTGGGATGTTGGCTGAATCTTCGGCGCGTGCCGGCGAGATGGCAAGGACCATGATGGCTGCTACGAGAGCCGGGCAAGCCATGGCACTATCAGGCGCCAGATTTCTTTTTCGCTGCATCGTTTCTTCCCTGCCGTTTTTTTGCGGTGCACGTCACTGACGCTGGCGGCGGACGATCCGGTGCACCGACACTGCCATGATCGTGTCTCACTTCAGGGATGCAGTCCAGTCCAGCAGCATCACCGTCATTCCCCATGACCGATTGCAACCCGCAGGGCTGCGCTCCGCCCTCGAATCCTGGAACGCAACCTGCACCTATCTATTGATGGGAATGTTGTGGCTTCAGATGAGCGGGGGAGTCGACCTTGAAGACTGTGCGCACCGATATTCTCGAGATCGCCTATCTGGAGGAGGGCCCCGCTGGTGGTTGGCCCGTGGTGCTGTCGCATGGGTTTCCATACGACGTTCACGCCTACGATGACGTCGTCCCAAAACTTACTGAGGCGGGTGCCCGCGTCATTGTGCCTTATCTCAGGGGCTTCGGGCCGACGCGCTTCTTGTCGGCCGACCGCATGCGGAGCGGTCAGCAGGCGGCGCTCGCTGCCGACATCATCGGCCTGCTCGACGGTCTGGGACTGGATCGCGCGATTCTGGCGGGGTACGACTGGGGCGGCCTCGCCTCGTGCGTCGCTTCGGCGTTGTGGCCGGAGCGGGTTACGGGACTGGTCTCCTACGCCGGTTATGACGTCGCCGATGTCGAGCGCCAGCGGCACGCCTACGAGCCCTCGCTTGAACAAGTTGTCTGGTATCAGCACCTGTTCCAGCGCGAGCGCGGGCGCGAGTGTCTTGCGAACTACCGGCGCGAGCTTTGCCGGATTCTGTGGGCGCAATGGTCCCCGGGCTGGCAATTCGATGATGCGACGTTTGACCGGACGGCCGCCTCATTCGACAACCCCGACTTTGTGGATGTTGTCATCCATTGCTATCGCTTCCATTTGGGAACGGAAGCGGGCGAGCGACACCTGGATCCGCTTGAAGCGCGGCTCGCGGATAAGCCCAAGATCAGCGTTCCCTGCGTGACACTCGACGGCACCCGCGACCCGCTGAAGCCGGGCGGAACGGCCAGCCATGCGCCGATGTTCAGCGGCCGCCACGAACATCGCGTCGTCGACTGCGGTCACAATTTGCCCTGGGAAGCACCTGAAGACTTTGCAGCGGCCGTTCTGACGGTACGAAGCTGGACCAGCTGAATGTGCAGGACGCTTCGCGCCGATTCTTGAATGTCGGCCGTTCGACGTCGCGGGGGCGGTATAGCCCGCCGCCCGCGCCCGATCGATTTCGTCAGTAGCTGTATCCGTAAGGATATTGGCCGGGACAGACGTAGTTGCCAGAGGCGTCGTAGTAACAGCCGCTGTTGTAGTTGTTGTAGTAGCCGTAAGCTCCTGCAGCGGCTGCTGCTCCCACAGCGGCGGCACCGTAGCCCCAGCCGGGGCGATAGTAGCCGCCACCATATCCGGGGTAGCCGGCGATTGGACGGCCCGGACGGCCCGCGATCGGACGACCGGGATAGCCGGGGCGACCAGGCCGGCCCGCTATTGGATGCGACGGCCGAGGACCTCCGGCGACGCGGTAGCCGCGGCCACCATGGATGCGCCCGGCATGAACGGCACCGCCGCGGACGTGAGCTCCGCGCATGCCGCCGCCATGAAAGCCCCCGGCGCGCATGCCGCCACCACCACGGTACCCGCCACCGCCGCCACCTCGCCGGGCGAGCGCGTCATCGGGAACGAGACTGGCCGTCACGAGAATGAGTGCTGCCAAAGCAGTGAGGATGTATCGAAGCATGATCTACCTCCATGTGGATGGCTCTAATCGTCGTCGTCCTCGGCTTCGACGCTGTGCTCGATCACGTCGTGCATGCCCCGCACGACGACATAGGAAGCAAAAGACATTCTCCTCTTCTGATCATCACTCAATGTTTTGTAGAGCGGCTCCCAGGCATCGGCGAGCTTCTTGAGATCGGCTCCGCGCTGAATCAGCCGGTCCGCCCTGCGTTGCATGAGCTCGACCGGGTTGCCTTGGTGGAGGGGATCCGTGGCGTCGTCATGCAGTTCGGCGATCCGCTCCAGGCGAGCCTGCCGGTTCTTCGCTCTGTTGCGGATGGCCTCCTCGACGGCCGGCCAGAGTTTTTCCTGCTCGGAGGTCAATTGCAACGCGGCCTTGACGATGCCGACACGCATGTCCGTCAGGCTTTTCAGGTCGGCGGCGCTCGGCTGCGCTACTCCCACCGTCGATGGCGTCTCGGCTGCGAAGGTGAGAGATGAAGTCGTCGCCAGCAGCGCGATCGCCGCAAAGCTTGCTTTGCTGCCCATGGCACACTCCTGAGCTTTGTATCCTGCGCCCCCGAGTAGAAGGAGCTGCGCGGGCGGGCGCTATGTTGACCTAAGTCAAAGGACAGGTGACCGGCCTATAGACGCGCTTCCGACGGTTCCCCGCAGCTGGATGAAGGGCAAAGGCTCCATCAAGACTTCGCAGTGAACGGTGGAAGCCAACTGAACCCTTGTCGAGCGAGCGCGACTAAGCTGCATGGTTCAGACAAAGACGCTCTTCCTGCTGCTTCTGCTTTTCGCGATTCCTGCGGATGTCTGCTTCGCGCAGACATCGCCGCCGCCACTCGACGAACATGCGCTCGAGCGCGTGCCGCCGACGGTCGCGAAGAGATTGGCGACCCGCTTTTCGCTGGGCGGATTCGCCGGCCGCTTCGAGGAGACGCCGCTCGGTGCTATCAGCGAAGCCGTGGGCGAGGGGACCATGCAACAGCAGGGCGACGCTGCAGGTAGCATCTACTGGCTGTGTTATCGGCGCGCGCAGCATCTGATATGGGTGATGTCCAGCGGAGAGATGGGCGGCGCGGACCATCGCGTCACGGAGATCGTCGAGGAGCTCGCCGAGAAAGACGCCAGCGCCTCGACCGATTGCGCCATCATCCCGGACAAGTTCTCGCCCGTCGTCTTCGACGGCAAGCTGCATTTGGGTATGTCGCGTCAGCAGGTCATCACGGCGCTGGGACCACCGTCGAAGTCGGAAGCTGCCCAGATGGTGTATTCTCACGCGGGAAAGCGCCCACACGGTTTCGATGAGACCGCATGGCTCATTCTCGGATTTCGTGAGGACAAGCTGGTGTCCATGCGCGGTGGCAAGACCACGACGAATTGAAGTGGCTGCTGGCGGCGTTCATGCTTCACCGCGTGATGCGAGCGAGCAACGCGCGCTGCCGCCATGATCCCCATCGGATACCCCGGCTTCTTCACCACCTTCGAAAAATGCGGTGACAGTGCACTTGCAAGAGCGCAACTCATCCGACGCGCTTGCAGCGGCTGCACGCGAAAGGCGTCTTTCACACCTGCTCCGGCTGATGTATCGTCAGGACGAGCCGCCAACGAGGTGTGCCGAAATCTCGTCGGTAACCGGCGGCCTTTGTGCCCACGGCGGGCAAGTACTCCATCATTGTTCGCAAGCCTACGCTCGTGACGACCAACTCGTCGCGGCCAGATTTTCATGAGTTCAGAAGGAATTCAGCCATGCATTTCTGTATCACAGGGCAATACACCCCGCGTTCTCTCAATGCGATCCTGGAAAACCCCACGACCAATCGCCAGGAAGCGGCAGCAAAGGTGATCGAAGCCGGCGGTGGCAAGCTGGTCTCGATGTACAGCGTTGCTGCCGACGGGCCCGGTGTTCTCGTGATCTTCGACGTGCCTGATCCGAGCATTGCACCGGCGATTTCGGGGCTGACCGTCGCCACAGGTGCGCTGCAGAACGTGAAGCTGACGCGCCTGTTCACTCAGGACGAGATCAAGCAGGTGCGGCAGAATGCGGTCAAGCTGCGCGCGTCCTACAAGCCGCCGGGCAGCTGATCTCTGTGAACCACCGCTGTCGCAGGGTGGGTTAGCCCTGCGACCGCAAAGCGCGGTTCGCACGGCGTGACCCACCATGCTTTTCGCAAATGCCAACCGAAGTTGGTGGGTTACGCTCAACGGACTGCGCTTCGCGCATCCGCTGAGCTAACCCACCCTACAAAGCACCCCCCGCTACAAGCGGCCCTCAGGATGAGGGCAGATTGACGTGGCAGCGCTGCCAGTCTGTTTGGGAGCTCCCCGTCACTTCACCAGGGTTTCGCCGCGCCGCGCTCGCTTCGCTGCCCTGCCGCGATTGATGAATTGAACGCCGACGAATTCGCCATTGATCCAGGCAAGCTCGCAGTGTCGGTAGGCGAGGCCGATGGGGGACAGCACCAGGAAGAATTCCCTCTGGCCAATATCCGTCACCGCGCCGTCGATCACCAGCTTCGCCCCCATTTCGGAGACGTCGTGGATCTTGCAGGCGCGCTGCCATGTGCCGTCGATCGCCATGACGCGCGCATCGAGCGGCCGTTCGAACGCGATGCGCCTGTCCTTGCGTAACTCTCCCTCGCTCATCGAGCACCCCCGCTGATGATCTCCAAGCGGCGGTGCAGGCTAGGGCAAGAAGCTTGATCTTCGGTGAACAAGGCGGCGGCGGAGGCTTAAGATCACGGTGAGAGTTGCGCGGGATTGTTGCGCGGCGTCGCACTGATCCAGGTCGAGGCGAGCCCTGAACGGCGCCTCATGAACCCCCGGCGGGCCAGGGCGACCAAGTCACATGCTGAAGGGCTTGCAATTGCGGTGACGACGTCGGGCAAAGCGAAGCGGGGACAGTGGTGGCGTCTCCCGCAGGCGAAGCAAGCATGAACCGGGATGGCGCTTGAGGCGACGAATGCCTGGAAACGAGGGCATTTCGCCGTGACATGGTTCAAACGATACGTCGTCAGTTGCCTGATCGCGGTGGTCTTTTTTGCCGGCTACGATGCCTGTCGGCGGCCTGGCGAGGACGCGCATTTGGCGACGATCCTGGTCGTGTCTGCAGGCTGGCCGGTGTTCGCTGCGCTG
This sequence comes from Bradyrhizobium sp. CCBAU 51745, assembly GCF_028128715.1. NCBI lineage: Bacteria > Pseudomonadati > Pseudomonadota > Alphaproteobacteria > Hyphomicrobiales > Nitrobacteraceae > Bradyrhizobium > Bradyrhizobium sp. CCBAU 51745. The sequence goes on from NZ_LBJP01000008.1 coordinate 294,594, forward strand.
GTCGTGGGCGGCTCGATCGGCGACACGGTGCACGGCATCAAGTCTGGCAGGGCTGGATGAGCCGCCATGCTTGACGCCTTGTTCGGCTTCGTCTTCGAGATGGTCCTCAACCTGGTTGGAGCCGCCATCGCCAAATTGTTCGGCGCGGACGACGTGGCAGATGCCGGGAGCATGATCATCGGCATCGGCATTCTCGCGATCGGCTTCGCCATCGCGATATGGGGGCACTGAAGGGCGATCGTCCCGAGGACGATCGCTCGTTGTGTCGGCGCTCGCCGCCTATGCCGCGATCCGTTGCTCTGGCGGCGTCGTCAAATATTTCAGTGCTTCGGCATGCTCGAGGTCAGGCACCGCGATCGCCGTGTGGCTGTAGATCGCGTGCGTGCGCGACTTTGCGATGTTGTCCAGGATATCTTTGCCCTTGATGACGTGAAGGCCCATGCCGTCTCCGGACGGGAAGATCGCCAGCACCACGTCGTAGGCCCTGATGACCGACCTCAGCGCTTCGGCCTTGTCTTCAGCGACATCGACAAATACGCGGACATCGGCCGCGAGTTCACGCAGCTCATCAAAATTCAGCACTTTTCGGGTACTCCAACGCAACAAGACTGCATGAAAGAGTGGATGCGTTAGGTTACCAGAGTCTGAACAACATCCATCAAGATCAAAGTTTCCCGGTGAGGTGAGGCCTGGTGTGGAAAACTCCCGCGACGGTCAACGCGCGGACCTCCCTCACGCGGGTTCAAGCGCGCCGAAGCATCGGACGTACGCCGTCCTCAGCACTGTTGCCGTGGCGACGTCATCGCCACGGCCAGACGGAAACAGGACGGAACCCGAGCCGAACTGCTGCTTGCGTTTTCGCCCCTGATGGGCTCTAAGCCCGGCTGCTTCGTGGCCTTCAGGCACGAACAGACGCGGCGCGCATGGTTTTACCGTTTCCGGGACAAAGCTACAGCGCAGCTCGCGCGCACCCCATTCAGAGGAATTCCAGACATGGCGAAGATGACCAAGACTCAATTGATCGATGCGATTGCCGAGGGCACGCAGCTTGCGAAGAACGACGTAAAGTCGGTCATCGAGTACATGGCGACGGTCGGCTACAAGGAGCTCAACGAGTCCGGCGAGTTCGTTATTCCCGGTTTCGTGAAGATGTCGGTCGTCAACAAGCCGGCGACCGAGGCCCGCATGGGCATCAATCCCTTCACCAAGGAGCCGATGCAGTTTGCTGCCAAGCCGGCGAGCAAATCGGTCAAGGCCTCGCCGCTGAAGGTGGCCAAGGACGCCGTCTGATCCGGCTGTCGCGCGTCATCCGCGCCCGCGGGCGCGGCGTGAGAATCTTCTAAAGCGCGATGGGAGTGGGTTGAATCACCATCGCGCTTTAGCTTTTGGTTTGAGCATGATCTTTTCGGAAAACCGCTTCACACTTTTCCGGATCATGCTCTAAGACTGATGTCGTCAAGTTCTGCGTGGAATTCTCCAAGGCCATCCCTGCACAACGAAAAAACCCCGCGCTTGCGCACGGGGCTCTCTCGCTGACGGCGTTGGGATTTCAGCGCCTGGCCGCCAGCCGCTCTCTAACTTAAGGTTGAAAATCCAAAAAGCAACAGCGCCGCGTGACGGAATATGTTCGTCCATCGCGGCGCTGCCAATCTGACTGGGCGCTGAAATCCCCAGCTTCCATAGGTCTTGGGCGCGCCGAAAAGGTTCAACGTGACACGCAGGAAATTCGCGTGCGGGCTGGACTTTATGTTCTCATTTTGTTCTAGTGAGTCATCAGCTCAAGGAGAGATGATTCATGACCGTTGAGAAGCAGCGCGAAGTGATCCGGCTCTGGAACCAGCTCAGGAAGGTCGAGGGCCCGGCCGCAGAGGAAATCCGCATCCAGATCCTGGAATGCTTTGCGGAGAAGCCGAGCGCCCGGCGCGCGGCGGCTTGAAGGCCTCCGCTCGAGGCGATGACGATCCCCTATGACGGCGCGTCGCTTCATCGCTCGTTAGGAAATGCTTGCCCCCGAATGACTCGCCTCCGATTCGTTCTTCAAGAACGAAATGGAGTCGGATGCAGAACGGGTCGTGTGTGAGGAGGCATCGGCGCCGTGGCCTGTGCCAAACCAGTCGATCGACTCCTTTGAAAGGCCGACCGGCTGGTACGTACGGCGGGTCACGTGCGGCAGGCTAATTAGCGTTTGCTGCGGCAGGTCTCGTCCTCGGCGGAGTCGTGCGAGCACCCAGCGCCGCTTGTTGCGAGCGCCACGAAGCCGGCATAGCCGGAGAGGTTGAGCAAGACTTCGAGCCAGACGGGCATGATGAGCTCCTCTTGCGGGAAGACGATTTCAACCCGCGCGCGAGGCGCCTGTTCCCTTGCGAAGAAACGCCGCTCAAAGCGGCGAGGTGGGATCGAGCCGCCGACCGAGCGTCGCAACCGCCTCCGGGGACGGCGATGATTTGAGGAACTCGGCGATGGCGCGGGCGAGCTCGCCGTCGCTCATTGGCGTCGGGGGCGGGCGAAGCGCGCCTGTGCCGAAGTTCCGGACGATCTCGTCGTAATGCGGCGTGTCGTTTGCGGGAACGAGCCTGCGGATGCGGGCGAGCAAAGCGGATATCGGCAATCTTGTCTCCTCGGCCTCCCGCCCCGTTGGCAGCCATTGATGTCTGCTGCCATTTTGTCCGCGAAACTGAAAACCCCGCCAGCACCGCGGAGATGCTGACGGGGTCGTCATGCTCTTGCCCCAACCTGATGGCGGAGGCCTTCGCATGTATCGCGTCAATCCATCGCAGTTCAAAACGTTCCGTCCGCCGGGAGATTATTTTCTGGCCGCTGCGGTTCCATCCGGGGCGAACCAATGCGTCGGGGCTGCGTTGTCCGACCAGATGCGAAGGAGGAGATCATGAAAAAGACACTCGCCGTCCTTGCCACCGTCGCCGCCGTCGGCGTGACCGCGGCTGCGGCACCTGCACAGGCGCACGACTACGGCCCGGGCCTTGCGTTCGGTCTCGCCGCCGGCGCGATCACCGCGGGCGCCGTCGCAGCGTCCCATCCGTACGGCTATTACGGACCGAGATACGGCTATTATGGCGGCCCGGTCTATTATGAAGGCTACGGCCCGGGCCCGTATGCTTATTATGGCGGACCGTACTACCGGCACCACCGCTACTACTACCGTCACTGGTAATGGCCCAAGGAATCGAAAAGCCCGGAGCGATGCTCCGGGCTTTTTTCGTTCGCGGGGCACCGCGCGATGCGCTCACGGCCAAAGCGAGGGTCGTTCCACCTTGCGTGCGTTCTCCAGCGTCGAGACGAAATACTCTTCGCGCTCGCGCTTGAATTTCTCCTGCGTGGCTCGGAAGGCGGCGACACGGGCGGCGATCTCTTCGCGTTCGCGGATCTTGCGTTGTTCGGCTTCGGTCATGTCAAATCCCCACTCCACTTGAGTCTATGTGCGCGTCTGAACTCAAGTTACTGCCGCCGCAATCACGTTGAGTCGCGTCAATACATGCATTGGCGCTTCTGATTGGGGCGTCAATGGGGAGGAGGCATTGCAGGATTGTGATAAGCGAGGGTCGGGAAGGAATTGCCGCCTGATGACAGTGCATGCGCGGCGGGGGATAAGAGCGTCAACAATCCTGCCGCTTGCAAATGGTGCAGCAGGCGCGACTTTGAATCGGGAGGTGGCGCATGATTGCAAAGGACCTTCAGAGCGGCGTCGAGCAACTCGGCGACATGATCGCGCGTGCCAGGATCATCGTGCCGTTTACCGGTGCCGGCATCTCGACCGAATGCGGCATCCCGGACTTCCGCTCACCGGGCGGCATTTGGACCCGCCACCGCCCGATCCAGTTCGAAGAGTTCGTCGCGAGCCAGTCGGCACGCGATGAATCCTGGCGCCGCCGTTTCGCGATGGATGAGGTGTTCGCCGCGGCAAAGCCCGGCCGCGGTCATCGTGCGCTGGCGGCACTGCATCGCGCCGGCAAGGTTCCGGCAGTGATCACCCAGAACATCGACAATCTGCACCAGGCCTCCGGCTTCGCTCCCGATTGCGTGATTGAACTTCATGGCAATACCACTTACGCGCGCTGCATCGGATGCGGGCAGGTCTATCAGCTCGACTGGGTGAAGCGCCGCTTCGACCAGGACGGCGCGGCGCCTGACTGTACCGCATGCGACGAGCCGGTGAAAACCGCAACGATCTCATTTGGTCAGGCGATGCCCGAGGATGAAATGCAGCGCGCGACCGAGCTGTCGCAGTCTTGCGACCTCTTCATCGCCATCGGTTCCTCGCTCGTGGTGTGGCCGGCGGCCGGCTTTCCGATGATGGCGAAGAATTCGGGTGCACGTTTGGTGATCATCAATCGCGAGCCGACCGAGCAGGACGACATCGCCGACCTCGTCATCCACCACGACATCGGCGAGACGCTCGGCCCCTTTGTCGGCAATTGAGGCGTTAGTTTGATTCGCGGCCGTGCAAGCTGTTCATAGGTTCCAGCGAATCTCTTTTTTATCTATGCGTCTCAACCGGGAGTGTTATCTTTTGAGTCGAAAGATTCGCGTCGCGTCGAAATGAGAAGATTCTCTTAAGACGCGTGATTCGAGCACCGCCAATGTGGCGGGTTGCATGACAGTTTGCGGGGTCCGGGGTTATGGGGTCGTCGGACGGATTTGAGTCCAAGAAGCTGGGAGTTCCCGCGTCGGGCGAGCACGGCGCCGGTCGCGACAACGCGCTCAGTCCCTTCACGGGGCTAGGTGAGGGCAGCGCCAACCTCGTCGAGGTCCATGGCGTCATCAAATGGTTCGACGCCTCAAAGGGCTACGGCTTCATCGTCCCCGACAATGGTTGGCCCGACGTCCTCCTGCACGTTACCGTGCTTAGACGCGACGGCTTCCAGACCGCTTACGAGGGCGCCCGCATCGTCGTCGAGTGCGTCCAGCGCGCCAAGGGCTACCAGGCTTTCCGCGTCGTCTCGATGGACGAGTCGACCGCGATCCATCCCGCACAGATGCTGCCGCCGCGCACCCACGTCACGGTCACCGCGACCAGCGGCCTCGAGCGGGCCCAGGTCAAATGGTTCAACCGGCTGCGCGGCTTCGGCTTCCTGACCTGTGGCGAGGGCACGCCCGACATTTTCGTGCACATGGAGACGCTGCGCCGCTTCGGCATGACCGAGCTGCGCCCGGGTCAGTATGTGCTGGTCCGCTTCGGGCCCGGCTCCAAGGGCATGATGGCCGCCGAGATCCACCCCGAAACCGGCTCGCCAGGCCTCCAGTCGCACTAGCGGCTTCAAATTTTCGTATTCGTCAGCAGAAGCGCGCAGGGACCTTGCGCGCTTCTGGCTTTTGCGGCGGTGGCCGCGTAAGGATGTCGCAGTCCCGCAACCGCCGGGCCGTCATAATCGTCCCCGCGTTTCCTGCCGAGTTTTCTGCCGAGTATCCCGTCATGAGCTTTGATCGAAAGGCCGCCCGGTCCGTTGCCCGGGGCTTTCTTGCCGCCGCTCTCGTCATTGTCGGCTTCGCCCTCGCCCCCGTTCGCGCCGCCAGTTTTCAGCCGCTCGAGATCGTCACCAAGAACGGCGTGCAGGTGTTCTCGGTGGAGATGGCGACCACGGAGGAGGAGAAGCAGACCGGGCTGATGTACCGCAAGGAATTGGCCGACGGCAAAGGCATGCTGTTCGACTTCAATCCCGAGCAGGAAGTGTCGATGTGGATGAAGAACACCTATGTCTCGCTCGACATGATCTTCATTCGCGCCGATGGCCGCATCCTGCGCATCACCGAAAACACCGAGCCGCTCTCGACCAAGATCATCTCATCCAAGGGACCCGCCCGGGCCGTCCTCGAGGTCGTTGCGGGAACAGCCCAGAAATACGGCATTCGCCCCGGCGACCGCGTCGGGCACCCCCTGTTCGGCAGCAAATAGATCGGGCAGGGCTGTTGCGGCCCGGCGGATGGATTTTCGGGCAGCGCCGGCGGCTTTTGAATGCCTGCCGGCGGCTTGGATGCTTGCCGGCGGATTGGATGCTTGCCGGCGGCTTGGAAAGCTTGATGGCCCTCCAGGAAGCGTGTATCGACGGGGCTCGCCGGACATTCGGGGTATAGCGCAGCCTGGTAGCGCGGCAGTTTTGGGTACTGCAGGTCGTTGGTTCGAATCCAGCTGCCCCGACCAGTCCCGGGCTTAGGCCCCCTCCATTTTCCCTGGAGAATGAGAAGCGCATCCGCCGCATTGGCTTCGTCAGGCCGGCGGAACTGTCGCCGCGACACGTTGGTCGCGCCACAACCTCCGCGTCAGCTTCGCGTGCTTTACCTCTGCGCATGCAATGGGGACGACCGGATATGTTTAGAACTCTCTGCACTACGGCGCTTCTCGCCTTCTCCGCGACGACGGCAACGGCGGCCGACTATGGGAGGCCGGCACCTCCGATGGTTCCGCCCACCTTTAACTGGACCGGCTGCTATCTCGGAGCTCATCTCGGCGGCGGCGCGAGCGACGATCGCACGATCAGCAACGCCGGCGGGACGGTCGATTTCGGCGCAGGCGGCTTTGTCGGTGGTGGACAGGTCGGCTGCGATCATCAATTTGCATCCAACTGGGTCGTCGGCGCCGAAGGCCGGGCCGCATGGTCGAGCCTGTCGAGCCAGCACGCGAGCCATGTGGTCTTTCCAGCGCTCGGCAATCTTGCCGTGCCCTCGCAGTTCGGCATCAAGAACGATTTTCTCGCCTCGATCACCGCGCGTTTCGGCTACGCCTATGGCTCAGGCTGGCTGTTCTACGGGCGAGGCGGCGTCGCCTGGACCCACGAGAAGATCGATGAGGGGTATATCAATCCGACCACCGGTTTCGCGGTCGATCCAAGCGCGTCCGTCATGCGGACGGGCTGGACGTTGGGGGCCGGCGTGGAATGGGCGTTTGCACCGTGCTGGTCGGCCAATGTCGAATACAACTACCACGACTTCGGCACCAAGAGCCCGATCCAACTGATCAGTCCGACCGAAGGAGTCACCGTGGCCCATCTCAAGGACACGATCCATGCTGCGACGATCGGCGTGAACTATCACTACTAAGCTGCATCGTTGCTTGGACGCCGCCAAGCGAAGATACTCCGCTTGCGCGGCGCTGCGCTTTTCAAGGCTTAGCCCGAGGCGCACCAGCCCGCCGGAAACGGGACCAGCGGCCAGACCGGATGATTGTCGTTGGCAGCCTTCGGCGATCGATCCGGCGGCTGTATGGCGACCGGTGTCGGGAGCGGCCAAATCATAGCCAGACGCAAATATCCACATTGCAAATTCATGATCGTCGACCTGCGCAAGTCAGTCGCTTGAAAAATTCAGCCTGAAATCAGCCCCGGCGCGCTCTTCGGAAACGGCGCATTCATTCTCAAATCGCGCTTGCATCTTAAGAAAGATAGGCAGGCGTTTCAACCGGCAACGCGGCTGTCCGTCGACGGGTAAGGTTGATCGGTTAGGTTAAGCAGGGAGCGTCGTTGCGGCCATTTTGACTGATGGTATCAACCGGTTTCGGCACGCGACGACCCGGCAGTGGCTCACACGAGATCACATTCGTCGCGGCGTTTCGCGCGAGTTGTCCGTTATGGCTTTCGATCTCACGAAAACATCCCGCCAACGGCCTGATTGGACCGAGATCTGGCATCTCTGGACCGTCATCGTGCCGCGCCGCTCAATCAATGGGCAGCTCGTCTACGGCAAGGTCTGGCGCCGTCACGACGGCCGCGACTGGATCTACAAGAAATTCACCGAGTACGACGGCGAGGCGGCGGCCTGAGACGGAGGCGCCTTGCCTAAAGCGCGATGTGATTGGGTTGAATCGTCATCGCGCTTTAGGCTCTTTGTTTGAGCATGATCTTTTCGGAAAACCGCTTCACACTTTGCGCTAACGCGGCCCTTCGGGTCCGGATCATGCTCTAGCCGGCGTGCCTTTCACCCGCGGCGGCGCCGGGGGGCTGCACGCGCGGCAGCGGCAATTTGAAGTGACGCTTGGCGTAAGCGACGATCTCGTTGTCGGTGGGATGATCGGCCGCTTCCACCGCGACGATCCGCTTGGCGAGATCGGGCGCATGGGCGCGAATGTGGCTGGCGAGCTCGGTCTTCGCGTTCGCCGGACCGATGATGAGGATTTCTCCGGCGTCGGCGAGAGCTTTGGTCACCTCGGCGAGGAAGGTTGCGTCGGGCGCGGCGTGGCCGCTGCCGATTTCGTTGGCCTTGTGATGAAGATGCCGTGTTGCCAGCTGCGGATGCAGCGTGACTTCGTCGGAGCCGCTCAGGCCAAGATGGAAGATCCGGGCCTGCGAATGATCGATCCAAACCACGGCGTGAAAATGAGAGGGCATGTGCTTGTGCCTTGTCCGAGGGGAGGCCGCCGACATCGGTGCGGCGGCGCGTGTCCTCGTGACCCTAGGCCGATCGGCGTTGCTCCCGGTTGACCCAGGTCAAGCCGATCCCTGACAAGCCGGGCACGGCAACGCATGTCGAACGCAAGCGCGCGTTCGACGCCTTAGGCGGCCTTTGCCGCCGGGGGAGCTGCGGGCTGCTTTGCCGGCGGCGGCTTCAGCGGCTTGTCCTGCCGCTTCGACCAGGAGATGTAATAGGCGACCGTCGTCATGATCGCGATGCCGGCGATGGAGACGAACAGCTGCGCAAACAGCGAGCCCGAGCTCATCGACAGCTCGAAACGGCCGACGAAGGACAGGAACACGCCGACGCAGAACACGGCGAGCGATTGCTGGCCGCAGACGATCACGGGATCGAAGACCTTCCACTCCAGCCCCGGCCAGTCCTTCGGCACGAAGCGGATCACCAGGATCACGATCACGACGAAATGGATGAAGCGATAGGGCGCAAGGTTGGTCTTGTCGTTGGGATTGAAGGCCGAGAACAGCCATTCCGGGAACATGCCGCCGAGCGCCGGGAAACGGCCGGCCATGGTCATGACCAGCGCGAAGGCGAGATAGGCCAGGCAGACCCACAACGTGATCTGCGAATTGATCAGCCAGCCCGAGCGACGCGCGCCGCCCATGGCGCACCAGGCGCCGAACACGAACAGCACCTGCCAGCAATAGGGGTTGAAGTACCACTGGCCGGCCGGATAGGCGGTCAAATTCCAGCCGAAGTGCCGCGCCGAGAGCCACAGTACGATGGACGCCACCATCGTCAGATCGGGCTTGCGCAGCATGAACCACAGCACCGGCGGAAACAGGCCCATCAGCACGATGTACAGAGGCAGCACGTCGAGATTGAGCGGCTTGAAGCGCAGGAAAAGGCCCTGGCGCAAGGTCTCGGTGGCGTTGTCGACGAGGCCGGCGACGTTGAACTCGTTGATCATCTCTGAATCGCCAAAGCGCAGCGCCAGATAGCTGATCGAGGCGATGTAGATCACGAACAGGATGATGTGGGCGACATAAAGCTGCCAGACCCGCTTGGTCAGGCGGGTGGCGCCGACGATGAAGCCGCGCTCCAGCATCATCCGCGCATAGACGAACGAGGCCGTATAGCCGGAGATGAAGACGAACAGGTCGGCGGCGTCGGAGAAGCCGTAGTTGCGCGTCGTGATCCAGTTCACGACGTTGTCGGGGATATGGTCGAGGAAGATCGCCCAGTTGGCGATGCCGCGAAACAGGTCGAGCCTGAGGTCACGGCCCTTGTCGGGGAGCGTGGCATTGATGTTCAGGAAGGCCATGCGACGAAAGCTCTCGAAGGGGGCAGATACCCTGAAGGCGGCGAGGTGGGGCCGCCGGGCGGGATTCCCGGGCGGAGGGCGGGTACGCAATTGTCACAGTGCAGCATAATGACTATACCCGTCGGTGAGAGACCCGGGAGGGCCGGAATCACCGATCAGTTCCCGAAGGTGTCTCTATACTATGCCCGCGGTTTGCACCAATCGCTACCGTGACGCACGAAAATCGAACGAAAGACGAAGAGGCCGGACCGCCAATGACCGCACGCATTTTCAAGCCCGCCAAGAACGCGATGCAATCCGGCCGGTCCAAGACCAAGGAATGGCAACTCGATTACGAGCCGGAGCAGCCGCGCGCGGTGGAGCCGCTGATGGGCTGGACCTCATCGGGCGACATGAAGCAACAGATCACGCTGCGCTTCCACACCAAGGACGAGGCGGTCGCCTATTGCGAGCGCAAGGGCATCGCCTACCAGGTGATCGAGCCCAAGGAATCCCTGCATCGCCAGGTCGCCTATGCCGACAATTTCTCCTTCCGCCGCGGCGAGCCCTGGACGCACTGATCCGCGACAAACTCTAACGGGACGTCATGCCCGGGCTTGTCCCGCCTGCGCGGCCAAAGCCGCTTCGGCGTGGCGACGGCCCGGGCATCCACGTCTTTCGGGCCGCGTGAAAGAACGTGGATGGCCGGGACAAGCCCGGCCATGACGCCAGGAGACACCAGCTCTCCAAGCCCTTGGCACGGCCTGCACCCCGTGCTTCGCTAACTCGCATGACGGGACCATGACGAGGTTAAGGGATGGCCGGGCGTGTCCAGCTCGACAGCGTCGATCTGAAGATACTCTCCGAATTGCAGCAGGACGGGCGCGTCCGCAACAACGAGCTGGCGCTGCGCATCGGCGTATCGGCCCCGAACTGCCTGCGGCGGCTCAAATCACTGTTCAGCCGCGGCGTGATCCGCGCCGTGCGCGCCGTCATCGACGAGCGACTGCTCGGCTATGAAGTGGTGTCGTTCGTCTCGATCCAGCTCGGCAGCCAGGCTCAGCCGGTGCTGGAGGCCTTCGAGGGCTCGATAGCAGCGATCCCGCGCATCCAGCAATGCTGGCGCATTTCGGGCGACACCGACTATCTGCTCAAATGCGTGGCGCCGAGCGTCGAGAGCATGCGCCAGCAGCTGTTGCATTTCGCCGCCATGCCCAACGTAAAGAACGTGCGCAGCTTTCCAGTGCTGGGTGTGGCAAAGGACGTGCCGCTGCCCGTAAAGGAAATCGCGGTCGCGCCGGCAGGCTAGGGCGATGAGAGACGACGCGACTGCGCGCTATCAACGATAGCGGTCGCGAAACTCGCGCGGGCTGGCGCCGGTCCAGGAGCGGAAAGCCCGCGAAAAACTCTTTTCGTTGCGGAAGCCGGCGATCTCGGCGATCCGCTTGATCGGATTGCGGCCGCGCATCAGCTCCTGCTTGGCGAGCTCGAGCTTTGCTTCTTCCTTGAGGTCGCGCAGCGAGGTGGCTTCTTCACGTAGCCGCCGATGCATGGTGCGGGTGGAGAGCGCGAGCTCGCTCGCGACGTCCTCCGCGCCGAGAATGCGTCCGCGCGCCTCGCGCAGCACGCGGCGGACGCGCTCGACCAGCAAGCGGTCGCGGCGATAGGGCAGCACGGTCAGGCGCAGCGCTCCCTTGAGCATGCTGTCGAGATCGGCGGGGCTGCGGGTCAGGGGCAGTGAGAGATAGTGCTTGTCGAAGATGATGCGGGCGGTCTCCGCATCGAAGCGGATGTGCTTGCAGAAGATGGTCGGATAGACCGAGACGTGGGCGGGCTCCGTATAAGGGAATTCCGCCGCACGCAGCGCGATTGCGGAATCCACCGCCCAGCAGGAGAAGCCGAGCACGTAGCGGAGCAGGGTGACGAGGCAAAATTCGCGGCAGTCGGCGAGATCGCGCTGCTCGCGAAGGGAGATGGTCGCGGTCTCGCCGCTGACCTCGAGCTCGAACAGCACGTCCTCGGTCAGCAGGCGATGATGCCGGCACCAGCGCTTCAGCGCGACCTCGAGATTGGGCGCGGTGATCGAGGCACGGCACAGCATGCCGTAGCTGCCCCAGGGCAGGCGGCGCGAGAACCAGCCGAGCGCCTCGTCGTCGAGCTCGCGCATGGCGTGGCCGGCCAGCGCCTCGAACTGGACGGCCGTGATCCGCCCGTCGGCCGATCCGACCAGGTCAGGCTGGACCTGTCCCTTGGCGAGCGCCTCGGTCGGATCCCGCCCATAGCGGGCATAGGCCGCGGCCACGCCGCGGACGAAGGCGGCGGGGGTCATGGCGCGGCGGGGCGTCGCGGTTACGGCCTGGAAGGGCATCGGAAAATCCTCGCCAAACTTGGCGGAAAATGCAACCTTTTCGACCGCCGGAGCGCCCGGGCGGGGGTAGGTTCGGACCCGACAAGAAACTTGCAGGATCCTTGGAGGAATCGCCTTGAACATCCCGAGCATCGACTTCGATCTGGGCGACGACATCAGCATGCTGCGCGACACCCTGCGCGCCTTCGTCGAGGCGGAGATCGCCCCGCGCGCTGCCGAGATCGAGAAGGCCAATCTGTTCCCTGCCGACCTGTGGAAGCGCCTTGGCGACCTCGGCGTGCTCGGCATGACCGCGCCGGAGCAGTATGGCGGCTCCAACATGGGCTATCTCGCCCATATCGTCGCCATGGAGGAGATTTCGCGCGGCTCCGCGGCCGTAGGCCTGTCCTACGGCGCCCACTCCAACCTCTGTGTCAACCAGATCCGCCGCAACGGCAATGACGCGCAGCGACAGCGCTATCTGCCGAAGCTGATCTCAGGCGACTATGTCGGGGCGCTCGCGATGTCCGAGCCCGGCGCCGGCTCCGACGTCGTCTCGATGAAGCTGCGCGCCGACAAGCGCGGCGATCGCTATGTGCTGAACGGCTCGAAGATGTGGATCACCAATGGCGGCGATGCCGACGTGCTGGTGGTCTACGCCAAGACCGATCCGGAGGCCGGCCCGCGCGGCATGACAGCATTCCTGATCGAGAAGGGTTTCAAGGGCTTCACCCATGGCCAGCACCTCGACAAGCTCGGCATGCGCGGCTCCAACACCTATCCGCTGTTCTTCGACGAATGCGAGGTGCCGGAGGAGAACGTGCTCGGCAAGGTCGGCGAGGGCGTCAAGGTGCTGATGTCCGGCCTCGACTATGAGCGCGCGGTGCTGTCGGGCGGCCCGCTCGGCATCATGGCGGCCTGCATGGACGCGGTGGTGCCTTACATGCACGAGCGAAAGCAGTTCGGCCAGCCGATCGGCGATTTCCAGCTGATGCAGGGCAAGCTCGCCGACATGTATGCGACCTGGCAGGCCACGCGCGCCTATGTCTACGCTGTGGGAAAGGCCTGCGATCGCGCCGACCACGTGCGCACGCTGCGCAAGGACGCGGCGGCCGCGATCCTGTATTCCGCGGAGAAGGCGACGTGGATGGCGGGCGAGGCGATCCAGGCGCTCGGCGGCGTCGGCTATACGTCCGAGTTTCCGGTCGGCCGGCTCTGGCGCGACGCCAAGCTCTACGAGATCGGCGCGGGCACGTCCGAAGTGCGCCGCATGCTGATCGGCCGCGAGCTGATGTCGGAAACCGCTTAAACCCTCAACCACGTCATCAGAAACGCGGGACCACATGCCGCTCCATTCCAGCATCGACCCATCGTCATCCGATTTTGCCCGCAATGCGGACGCGATGCGCGCGCTCGTCGCGGACTTGCGTGAAAAGCTCGCCGAGGTCGCCGGCGGCGGCGGCGAGGCCTCACGCAACCGCCATACCTCGCGCGGCAAGATGCTGGCGCGCGAGCGCGTCGATCTGCTGGTCGATCCCGGCACCTCGTTCCTGGAGCTGTCGCCGCTGGCGGCCCATGGCCTCTATGGCGGCGACGTGCATTCGGCGAGCATCGTCACCGGCGTCGGGCGCATCTCGGGCCGCGAATGTGTGATCGTCGCCAACGACGCCACCATCAAGGGCGGAACTTACTATCCCATGACCGTGAAGAAGCATCTGCGGGCGCAGGACATCGCGCGGCAGAACAATCTGCCCTGCGTCTACATGGTCGATTCCGGCGGCGCCTTCCTGCCGCTGCAGGACGAGATCTTTCCGGACGAGCGGCACTTCGGCCGCATCTTCTACAACCAGGCGCAGATGTCCTCACAGGGCATTCCGCAGATCGCCATCGTGATGGGCTCCTGCACAGCCGGCGGCGCCTATGTGCCGGCGATGTCGGACGAGAGCATCATCGTGCGCAATCAAGGCACCATCTTCCTCGGCGGCCCGCCGCTGGTGAAGGCTGCGACCGGCGAGGTCGTCAGCGCCGAAGAACTCGGCGGCGCTGACGTGCATTCGCGGCAATCCGGCGTCACCGATCACTACGCCCAGAACGATGCCCATGCGATCGGCATCGCGCGCCGCATCGTCGGCACCTTGAAGCCATCGGCGCGGCCTAACCTCAACATGCATCCGCCGCGTGATCCGCTTTATGCGGCTGAGGAGATTTACGGCGTGGTGCCTGTCGATGGCAGAAAACCGTTCGACGTGCGCGACATCATCGCGCGCGTGGTCGACGGGTCCGAGTTCGACGAATTCAAGAAGCTCTACGGCACGACGCTGGTGTGCGGCTTCGCCCATATCTGGGGCTTTCCGGTCGGCATCATCGCCAATAACGGCATTCTGTTCAGCGAGAGCTCGCTGAAGGGCGCGCATTTCATCGAGCTGTGCTGCCAGCGCGGTATTCCCCTGGTGTTCCTGCAGAACATCACCGGCTTCATGGTCGGCAAGAAATACGAGGCGGGCGGCATCGCGCGCGACGGCGCCAAGCTCGTGACGGCGGTCGCGACGGCGTCCGTGCCAAAATTCACCGTGGTGATCGGCGGCTCCTACGGCGCCGGCAATTACGGCATGTGCGGCCGCGCCTATTCGCCGCGCTTCCTCTGGATGTGGCCGAACGCGCGCATCTCGGTGATGGGCGGCGAGCAGGCCTCGATGGTGCTGAGCCAGGTCCGCCGCGATAACATTGAGGCCAAAGGCGACAGCTGGTCGAAGGAGGAGGAGGACAAGTTCCGCAAGCCGATCCGCGACCAATATGAGAGTCAGGGCCATCCTTATTATGCCACCGCGCGCCTGTGGGACGATGGCGTGATCGACCCTGCCGACACGCGCCTCGTGCTCGGCCTCGGCCTGTCGGCGGCGTCGAATGCGCCGATCGAGCCGACCAAATTCGGCCTGTTCAGGATGTGATGCGATGGACCGCACAAAGCTCTACCGCCGTTTTCGCAACGTCCTGATCGCCAACCGTGGCGAGATCGCCTGCCGCGTCATCCGCACGGCGCGTGCCATGGGGCTGCGCACCGTCGCCGTCTATTCCGAGGCCGACCGCGACGCGATGCATGTGGCGCTCGCGGATGAGGCCGTGCTGCTCGGACCCGCGCGGGCTCGCGACAGCTATCTCGACATCGAGCGGCTGATCGAGGCCGCGCGCAAGACCGGCGCCGACGCCGTGCATCCCGGCTACGGCTTCCTGTCTGAAAATGCCGAATTCGCGCAGGCCTGTTACGATGCCGGCCTCGTTTTCGTCGGCCCGACCGCCGGGATGATGAATGCAATGGGCTCGAAATCAGGCTCGAAAGCGCTGATGGAGAGGGCCGGCGTGCCGCTGGTGCCCGGCTATCATGGCGACGCGCAGGACGATGCAACGCTGGCGAAGGCGGCCGAAAAGGTCGGTTTCCCGATCCTGGTGAAGGCATCGGCCGGCGGCGGCGGCCGCGGCATGCGCATCGTGCGCTCGGCGGCCGAACTCGGGCCGGCGATCGTCAGCGCCAAGCGCGAGGCCAAGGCCGCGTTCGGCGATGACCGCATGCTGATCGAAAAGTACGTCGACAATCCCCGGCATATCGAGGTGCAGATCATCGGCGACAGCCACGGCAATCTGCTGTCGCTGTTCGAGCGCGAATGCACCTTGCAGCGCCGCCACCAGAAGGTGATCGAGGAGGCGCCGTCGCCGACGCTCAATGCAGCCCAGCGCGAAACGGTCTGCGCTGCCGCGCGAAAGGCGGCGGGCGCGGTGAACTATGTCGGCGCCGGCACCATCGAGTTCGTCTCCGACGGCAAGGACGTCTTCTTCATCGAGATGAACACGCGTCTTCAGGTCGAGCATCCCGTGACCGAGTTGATTACGGGCGTCGACCTCGTCGAATGGCAGCTGCGCGTCGCGTTCGGCGAGGCGCTGCCGCTGAAGCAAGACGAGATCAAGCTCAACGGCCACGCCATCGAGGCCCGTGTCTATGCCGAAAACCCCACCAAGAATTTCATGCCCTCGGTCGGGAGGATCTCGACCTGGCGGCTGCCTGCCGAGACAGGCGGCCTGCGCATCGACGCCGGCTATCGCGAGGACGACAGCGTCTCGCCGTACTACGACGCCATGCTGGCAAAGATGATCGCCTGGGCGCCGACGCGCGATGTGGCGATCGACCGGCTCAACCGCGGGCTGGAAGACTCGGACGTCCGTGGCATCGTCACCAATATCCCGTTCCTGTCGGCGCTGATCACGCATCCGAAGGTGCGGGCCAATGCGATCGACACCGGATTCATCGAGCGTGAGCTGGCGGTCCTGACATCGGCGGCGCCGGCACCGGGCGAGCTCGAGCTCTGTGCCGCGGTTGCCGCCATCGTCAATGACGAGCGGCAGGCGGAGCAAGGCGAGCCGCGTTCGCCATGGCAGACCTTCGGCTGGCAGCCGGTCGGCCGCCGCCAGCGCAATTTTGCCTTCCGCGTCGGCCATGGCCCCGAGCAGAAGATTGCGCTGAACTATGGCAGCGGGCCATCGACGCTGCTGATCGGCGAGCGCGAGCTGGCGTTCGCGATTGCGCCGAAGGATGGCGGCTTCGATCTGACGCTGGATGGCGTCAAATCATCCGTCGCCGCCGTGATCGACGGCCACGAGCTGTATCTGCGCACACGCCATGGGCGTTTCGACCTGCACTGGGTCGATCCGTTCGGCGGCGAGAGCGAGGAGCATGTCGGAGAAGACAAGATCGCAGCGCCTCTGCCGGGCACGGTCGTCGCCGTTCTGGCCGAGGAAGGCGCAAGGCTCGAGAAGGGCGCGCCCATCCTGACGCTGGAAGTGATGAAGATGGAGCAGACGCTGCGGGCGCCCTATGCCGGCGTGCTGAAGTCCATCAAATGCAAAGTCGGCGACATCGTGCAGGAAGGCATCGAGCTCGCCGTGGTCGAGGCCTCCGGAGAGTGACATGAGTGACCCCGTCCGCATCATCGAGATGGGCCCGCGCGACGGCCTCCAGAACGAGAAGACGCCTGTCAGCGTCGAGGCCCGGATCGCCTTCATCGAGGCGCTGGTTGCGGCCGGGCTCGATACGGTCGAGGTCGGCGCCTTCGTCTCGCCCAAGGCGATCCCGCAGATGGCGAGCTCAGATGCCGTGCTGCGCGGCGTGAGCCACATCAAGGGCGCCGAATTCCACGTGCTGGTGCCGAACGAGAAGGGTTACGACGCTGCGCGTGCCGCAGGCGCAAAAGTGGTCTCCGTGTTCGCGGCAGCCTCCGAAGGCTTTTCGCGCGCCAACATCAACTGCACGATTGCGGAATCGATCGAGCGGTTCAAGCCGGTGCTGGCGCGCGCCGCGGCCGATGGCGTGCCGGTGCGCGGCTATATCTCTTGCGTGCTCGGATGTCCGTTCGACGGCGAGATCAAGCCGAAGGCGGTGGCCGATCTCGCCAGCACGCTGTGGGATCTCGGCTGCTACGAGATCTCGCTCGGCGACACCATCGGTGTCGGCACGCCCACCAAGGCCAAGGAGATGCTGCGCGCTGTCGCGGCGAACGTTCCCGCCGCAAAGCTCGCGATGCATTTCCACGACACCTACGGCCAGGCGCTGGCCAATCTCTATGCTGGGATGGAGGAGGGCGTCCGCGTGATCGATGCCGCCGCCGGCGGGCTCGGTGGCTGTCCCTACGCGCCGGGGGCAACGGGGAATGTGGCGACGGAGGATGTGGTCTACATGCTCGAGGGCATGGGCGTGAGGACCGGCGTCGATATGGAGAAGCTGCTGGCGGCGACGAATGAGATGAGCGCGGTTCTGGGCAAACCGCCGGTGAGCCGCGTGGCGTCCGCGCTGAATGCGAAGACGAAGCGGGCGACGCCCTGAGGCTCAGTGCCGTAGGGTGGGCAAAGCGAAGCGTGCCCACCATTCAGGAGTGGTGGGCACGGCGCTACGCGCCTTTGCCCACCCTACTGCACCTGTTCTGCTGTCACCTGCTTCCGTCCGGTCCCATCACCAGATCCGGCAGCCAGGTCGAGATCTCCGGCACGAGACAGAGCAGCAGCACCGCGCCCATCATCAGGAGCACGAAAGGCAGCGTACCCCAGATCACCTCGCTCAGCGGGATATCCGGCGCGACGTTGCGGATGACGAAGATGTTGAGCCCGACGGGTGGATGGATCAGCCCCATCTCCATCACGATGGTCATGACCACGCCGAACCAGATGATGTCGAAATTGGCGGCGCGTAACGGCGGCAGGATGATCGGCGCGGTCATCAGGATGATCGAGACCGGCGGCAGGAAGAAGCCGAGCACGACGACCATGACCAGGATTGCGAGCAGCAGGCCCCAGCGCGGCAGGTGCATCGCCACGACGGATTCGGCGGCCGATTGCGAGATGTGCAGATAGCTCATCACGTAGGAATAGAGCAGCGACATGCCGATGATCATCATCAGCATGGTCGATTCGCGGATCGTCGACTTCATGATGGGGCCGAGATCTTCCGGCCGCCACACGCCGTAGATCGCCGCGATCAGCCCCAGCGCCAGAAGTCCGCCGAGGCCGGCGGTCTCCGACGGCGTGGCAAAGCCGCCATAGAGCGCGGCCATGACACCGGTGAGCAAGAGGACGAACGGGATCACGCGTGGCAGCACGCTGAAGCGTTCGGCCAGCGTGTACTCGTCGCGGGCGAGGATTGCCGTCTCCGGACCGCCGTTCTTGTAGATCGCTTCGGCCGCAGCATATTCCCGGCGGAAGCGGTACACCGCATAGAATCCGAACAGCGAGACCAGCAACAGGCCGGGCCCGATGCCGGCGAGGAACAGGCGTCCAAGCGACTTCTCGGCCGCGACCGCAAACAGGATCATGGTGATCGAGGGCGGCAAAAGAATGCCGAGCGTACCGCCGGCGGCGATGATGCCGGCCGCGAAGCCGCCGGAATAGCCGCGCTTGCGCATCTCGGGGATGCCGGCCGAACCGATGGCCGAGCAGGTCGCGGGGCTCGAGCCCGCCATTGCCGCAAACAGCGCGCAGGCAAACACGTTGGCGACGCCGAGGCCGCCGGGCACGCGATGCAGCCAGGCGTGGAGCGCGGAATAGAGATCCTGGCCGGCGCGCGATTTGCCGATCGCCGCGCCCTTCAGGATGAACAGCGGGATCGACAGCAGCGTGATCGAGGCCATTTCCTCGTAGACGTTCTGCGTCACCGTATCGAGCGAGGCCGAGGGCATGTAGATGCCCATGAACACGACCGCGACCGCGCCGAGCGCGAACGCAATCGGCATGCCCGAAAACATCACGAGCAGCGTCGCAACGCCGTAAGCGATACCGATGCCGAAAACGCTCATGGCCGCTTGGCTCCTGCGAAGGGCAGCGCCAGCTGCACGAGGATCTGGAGGCAGAGCAGGCTCATGCCAAGCGCCATCAGCGAATAGGGAATGGCCAGCGGCGGCGACCACATCGAGTTCGAGACCTGGCCGTCGACATAGGCCTCATGCGTCAGCGTCCACGACTTCCAGGTGAAGAAGGCGCAGAACAGGAACGTGGCGGCATCGACGATCCAGAGCCGGACCCTATTCGCCAGCGGCGACAGCAGGCCGACGAAGGCTTCGATGCCGATATGGCCGCGATTCTGCTGCACATAGGCAGCGGTCATGAAGGTGGCGCCGACCAGCAGAAACACGGCGGCCTCGTCCTGCCAGTAATTTGCGGCCTTGAACAACGCGCGGCTGAGCACGCTGTAGCTCAGGATGGCGCAGGCCGCGACCAGCGCCAGCGCCGCGAACACGATGATGATGCGGTTGAGGAGGGCGAGGCCGCGATCGAGCGTTGCCGCAAGGCCGGTCCTTGCGGCAGCATTGGCCTGATCGTCACGATCCGGCTGAGGACCGTGGCTCATGCAGCGACGTCGGAGGCAAGCTTGAGCAGGTTGGCGGCGGTCGCCGTCTTGGCACCGTAATCCTTCCACGCGGTGTCGCGGGCGATGTCGCGCCACTTGCCGACGGTGGCGGCATCGAGCGCGCTCACCTTGGCGCCGGCCTTCTCGTAGACCCTGGCGACCTCGACGTCGTCATCCTGCGCGCCCTTGCGGCCGAAGGCTTCGAGCTCTTGGCCCACAGTGACCAGGATGTCCTGCTGGTTCTTCGGCAGCTTGTCGAAGATCGCCTTCGACATCATCAATGGCTCGAGCATGAACCAGTAGGACGCGCCGGCGCCCGAGGTCAGCGACTTCGCGACCTCTTCGAGGCGGAACGAGATCAGGCTGGTGGAGGAGGTGATGCCGGCATCGCATGCGCCGGTCTGCATCGCCGCGTAGAGTTCGTTTGACGGTACCGACAGCACCGAGGCGCCGGCGGTCTGCAGCACCATGTCCATCTCGCGCGAGCCGCCGCGCACCTTCATGCCCTTGGCATCTTCCGGCGCCACGATCGGCTTGGAACGGCTGGCGACGCCGCCGGCCTGCCAGACCCAGGTGAGCAGGATGATGCCCTTGTCGGCGAGGAAGTCGGAGAGCGCCTTGCCGACCGGCTCCTTCTTCCAGCGCATGCCCTGGTCATAGGTGGTGACGAGGCCGGGCATCAGCCCGATATTGGTCTCCGGCAATTCGCCGCCGGCATAGGGCATCGGATACAGCGAGATGTCGAGCGCACCCTTGCGCATCGCTGAGAACTGCGCGTTGGTCTTGACCAGCGACGAGTTCGGATAGATCTCGGCGGCAATGTCGCCATTGCTGCGTTTGGCGACTTCAGCTGCAAACATGCGGCAGAGCCGGTCGCGGAAATCACCCTTGTCGATGGTGCCGCCGGGGAATTGGTGCGAGATCTTCAGCGTGGTCGCGGCGTGCGCGGTGCCGATGCCGAAGCGGAGAATGGCGGGGGCTGCGACGGCTGTCGCGAGCAGGTGACGACGCGTGAACATGAAGTATCCCCTTCGACGGTTCTTTGAACGCTTCTCATCTGAGTGATCTGGCGGGTCGTGAGACCGGCACGGAGGCCCATTCTAGCCGGTCTAGGACCTTGAGTTCTCTCATCTGATAGTTCGAGATGGAAGGCCGCGGCAAGTGTTCGCCTTGCTGCGCTGCACTCGCCGAGCCTTCGTGTTTCGGCCGATAACGCTTTTGGTCAGGGAAACGATCGCCCAAGCGCGCGGAGGCTGACGAAAAAACTTCGCAACGTCGCGTAACAAGCGCGCGTGTCGATCCGTCGAGATTGAGTAGCGGCACCTGTCGCTTTCACAACACCATCTCGAAGGGATTATCTCTCATGACCATTCGCACCCGCATCGTGCTCGGCGTCTCGGCTGCCGCTCTCTCGCTTGGCCTGGCGCTGTCGCCGGCCGCTTTTGCCCAGGACAAGATGGGCAAGGACGACGGCATGATGAAGAAGGACACGATGTCCAAGGACAGCATGAAGAAGGATCACATGTCCAAGGACGACGGCATGAAGAAGGATACGATGGCGAAGGATGGCATGAAAAAAGACGACGGGATGATGAAGAAGAACTGATCTTCTGCTGTCATGCCGGCGGCCTCCAACGGGGCGAGCCCGGCATGCCCAGCATCTGCCTCGTCCATCCACGGCCCGTCGTCGCGTTTCGCGTTCGCGGCTGGTGCGGCACGATTTGACCTGGAGCCGATGGGCCCCAGGTCAAATTTTGTTGAAGCTTACTTCCGCTTGGCCTTGCGGGCGGCGTAACGGGCGTCGCGCTTGGCCTTCTGCTCGGCCTCGAGCGCTGCCGCCTTGGCAGCCGCGTCCTCGGCCTCTCGCGCAAGGCGCGCGGCTTCAGCGGCCTTGGCTTCTTCCTCGCGGCGCTTCTGCTCGGCTTTTTCGGCCTCGCGCGCAGCCTTCGCTTCGGCGCGCTTGGCCGCGAGCGCCTCGCGCTCGGCGCGCTTCGCCAACACAGCGGGATCGTCAGGTCCCGGCTGCGACTTGAATTTGTTCAAAAGATTTTTGCGGGCTTCCAGCGCCGCCTTCTGCCGGTCTGCGAAGCCGGGTTCCCTAAATCCACTCATTCGACGAGCCTTGTCTTCCTCGCTTTCGATCCTAAATCACTGCCTGTTGGTACGTCGGCTGGGCACAAGCAGGCGCCACGCGACGCAGAAGCGTGTACATCGCCACGCGTCGCGAAGCCACCCATATTCGCAGCCGATCAGGTCCACGAAATCGCTGAACCAGCCGACCCTTCGTAGCCCGGAAAAACTGCCGAATTGTGATGTCCCTCATAAGGGCACCCAGCGGCGGCGCCTAGCGTCCGCCATACGAGACGGAGCACGGGCATGATCTTCTTCCGGCTGAGCCCGAAAGCCCTTGCGATCGTGGTCGCCGCAGTGGCGGTCGTTAGCGCGGTCCTGTTGGCTGCCCGTCCGCAGCCGATCGAGAGTGCCGTTCTTGGCGCCGCTTGGGAGTGTACCCAAACCGCGTTCATCCTGACGAGCTGCGCGCCGCGCACCCAGCAGGCGATCCCGGCGGTCGAGACCTTGCGCAAGGAAGCGGTGCGGCAGACCAAGGGTTGAACGGCCAACGTTGAGCGGCCAAGGGTCGGGCGGCGACGGCCGCGCGGGGATGTGACGTGACGTCGCGGAGGTGATAAACGGCCTCAGCGAGCGCCAAGGTCGCCATGTCCGAGCCTGACTTGATGCCCGAACCCGTAGAGAAGCCCAACGCTTCGCCCAAACCCCAATCCCCCAAATCCCAATCCGGCGACAGCCGTCGCGGCGCGGTCGCGGGGCTCATCATTGCTGCCGCCCTTCTCGCAGTTGGCCTGTGGCTCGCTCGGGATCTCACCGCCGCCAGCAAGATGCAGGATTGCCTGATGTCGGGGCGACGCAATTGCGATGTGATCGAGCCGGCGCGCTAGGCCGGGTTTACCGCCTGTCCGGACGAAAATTCGCCGCGATCTTAACCAGATGTAACGGGACGTAGCGGCCTTTGCAGCTCAATCTGGCAAATCAGTTATGTCAGCCGGCATCAGCCACATGCGATCGGAATCGGCTATCGCGCATGGGCCACGGCAATTTCTGAAAGTTAAGGGGTAGGCACGAATGAGTGCGTCCAGCCGTATGAAGATCATCCTTCCCGTGGTTTCGGCCATGTCGTTGCTGGCATTGTCCGCCCAGGCGCAGGACGCGGGTCCGCCCAAGGGCGCAGGTCAACCGCCAGGGCAGGGCGCAGCTAGCCCGCCACCGGCCGACCAGAACACCCGCAAAGGTCCACCACCGCAGGCAGGGCGATCCGGCTCCCAACCTGGCGGTCAGGCCCACGTGACGCCTGGAGCCGGTCCGCACCGTGCCGATGGTCCGTCCCCGAGGCCCGGCCGCACCATGGCGCGCGGTCCTGCGCCCGCGCGTGACTGGGGTGGACATACCTACCGTGGCAATCTTGCCTGGGAGGGCGGCCGCTGGCGTCATGAGGTCCATAATGGCCGTCCCGGCTGGTGGTGGGACGTCGGCGGGGTCTGGTACTATTATCCGCAGCGGATGGACGGCCCACCCGCTTATATCTCCGAGGAATATGTGGACGACGTGCCGGTGGCCTACGCGCCGCCGCCGGGTCCGCCCGTGGCTTACGAACCACCTCCGCCCCCGCCGCCGGCGCCCGATCCCGGCGCGAGCGCGCTGGGCGGCGCCATTGTCGGCGGTGTGCTCGGCGGCCTGCTTTCGGGCAACGCCTCGGGTGCGGCTGCGGGCGCGGTCATCGGCGGTGCAACCGGTGCCATCGCGGGAGCAACGGCCGCTTCACGTCCGGGCTACTATGTCGCCGAAGGGGTTTGTTATTACCGCTATCCCAGCGGCCAGTATGTGCAGGTCGATCCGCGCGCCTGTTACTGAGCGTCTCAGCGAGATCTGAATTGAACGAGGCGGGCTCAAGCCCGCCTCATTTGTTTGCGGAAATGACAGAAGGCTGTTGTTTGCGGAAATGACAGAAGGCCGTTTTTTTGCAAATCAATCTCTGTGGCGGCGCGCAACAACTGCCTTTAATTTCCACTGGCGCTCATTGTGGCGTCACGCATTGATCAAAGAAAAAATCAAAAGTGAGTCGCAGGGGACGGGAACATGCTGGACGCGATCCAGATCAGCTTGGCGCTATGGGCCATGATCGTTTGCGGGGGTATCAAGGGGGTGCAGATCGTGCACCTCCTGTTTTAGCGCGCCATTCGCGCTACGAGACAAGCCAGCTCAGGAACGCCATCGCAGCCCAGACCAGGGCACCGATCCAGGCGGTCATCACGATGGCTATGGTTGCGAGAAAGGCGAAGCCTTGCAGGTCGGCCTTGCGCGTCGACGCGGGCGCTTGCGCTTCGGCTTCTCGTCTCGTGAGGGGGATAGCCATCGATCCTCTGTCGCGTTCTGCGGAGCAGTATGTCGCTCTTTAGCGGACGCGCCGAGCCACGGCTGTGATGCAATTCACAGATCGGCGCAAATGAACGGGCCTCACCGCTTTGTGTGTATGATCAGCACCATCGTGCGCGGCGGGCCCTTGCCGGCGGTTTGAAACCGCCAGTGCAATTCTATGGAGGTCACAATTAGAGCGTGCTGAAATCATCAGCAACACGCCCCGTTATCCGCAATCATACGGACGAAATTGCCACGCACTTGTCCGGATCGAGCGGTTAGAGTCGGCACTCATGTGTACCGAGTACGATCCACAGCATGAAGCCGAGGCAGCTATGAAGCGTGCCGCCGAGTCGGAAGGCCCCGACCGGCAGCGCCTCATCGAACTGGCGCTGGCGTGGCATCAGCTTGCGCGCGATCGTCGCGAAGACGAATCGAGCGCAGGGACTGATCGCATCGGGCCGTAGGGCCCGTTTGGTCGCGACCACCTGGTCGAACATCCGGACAAGTACGGCATTCATCGCGCGCGTTGCAGTGCTGACGATGGCAACGATGGCGCGGAAGACCGAGATCGCTCGACGGCCGACGGTGGTTCAATGAACCGCAACCCTGCATGGTCGCTGACGTAGAATATAGAGGGAGCCACCGGTTCGCGCTGGCGGGCCCATAGTTCTCCGGGCGGAGGAAGGTTGTGCTGATCCTGCTTTGTCTTTGAACGTGTATTTATAAGCGGAACACCCAGGTAGGGAGCGCGTTTGAGGATAACATAGGTTAATTTTTGAGCAGACAACGCGCGGGATCTGTGCCCAAATCTAAGGCATCAACACCTTGGCTAAAGCCAGATGGAACTGTTTAAGGCGGAAAAGATCGGCGAAACCGAAAGCCGACCCGACAGGAAGTGTAGATTTTGCGGAAGAACGCTTCGCTTGTTGAGGGTGGTGTATTTCCCAGACCACGGTACGACCGTGCGCGCATTCGAATGCGAATGCGGCGACCGAACCTGGGATGATTAAGCCAGCCTCAAGCTATGCTGCTCGCGTTGGCCGCCCCTTGTCTCTTTGTTCTCCGGTCGAGAACGGACTTTGAATATAATAGGCCTGCTTTTGTTCTTCGGACGTGTACTTACAAGCGGAACACCCGGACGTTGGGCCGCCTCAGTTGGCGGCCTCTTTCCTTCCTCTAGTCCCAACCCTCTAGTCCCAACCGTCGATCAAGCCACGCATAATTCGTGCGAACATTCTCGCCCAATCGATCGCTTGCTCGCGCGGGACTTGTCCTGGACGGAGCCGTCGCGATGGTAGGTCGTCGAAATAAAAGTATCGACTTCGGCGACCATCCGCGAAGCGGACCTCGAAGCTTCCTGTGCCGGGCACGGCTTCGTGTTTGAGAAGGCGGACACTCATTCCGCGATCGAAACTCGATACTGTCGAGAGTCAAATAGTCGATTCCTTGTGGCACTGAACGAGCGCGAGCTACTGCCAGTCGTTGGTCCTAAGGATCGCGACGGCGCCTCACCCGATCCCTGTAAGTATTGCGTTGATCATCGCAGCGCGGCGTTCGTGAACGGAAAGCGAATGAGCGTGTTGCTGCCGTGTTGCCTGGAGTGATTTGTAGTGCCGCGCAACGCGTGGAATTTGCTGTCGGCGCCATGCGACGTTGCGCAACACGGATCGGGCGCAAGAACGAAGCGGATACCTTGCCAAGGTTTTGATTTGGAAGTTGAAAGGGTGGCGATCCCGGCAGGAATCGAACCTGCAACCCTCAGAGTAGAAATCTGATGCTCTATCCAGTTGAGCTACGGGACCGTTCCGGCCAGCCCGGGTTGGGGCCCGGCTGTTCATATATCATGGCAATATGAAAAATCTGGTCTTTCGCCAAGCCTGAACCGAACCGTTTTCCTCAGTGCTGCGACAAACCGGAACGGTGAAGGGTCAGGGTGCCGGGTTGAGCGGCAGCGGACTGGACGACGGATCACGTCGCCGGCAACGCTGACCAGCTTCCGGGACACGGTCGCCGGTCGACTGGTCCGATATTGCCTGCGCCTCAGGACGGCGTGCGCGGCGGTAGCGTGATCGGTCTCCTCTGGGCGTGCCTTGCCATGGCGAATGCGACGTTTTGCACCTTTGGTTCCATCGCCACGAGTCCGTCATCTTTCCGCACACATTATCGTCGCCGCGGCGCTCGTCCGCGATTTCCGGGAGTCCATTCATGATCGGTCTGGTTCGCGCCGTCACCCTCTGCGCAACGCTGGCGTTTGGCCTGAGCGCGGCGCATGCCGCCGACAAGACGTTCAAGCGCGACGATCTCGCTGATTCTGCGATCAAGCTGGAGGCGCAGATCAAGAGCGAGGCAGGGCCGGTCGCCAAGACCAATGCGACGCTGAAGACGGACGCCGACGCCGCCTTCAAGCGCAACGATTACCGCACCGGGCTCTCCGTCCTTGGCCAGATCGCCGCGACCACGCCCGATGACGCCGGTAACTGGCTGCGGCTCGCCAAGGTGATCTTCCAGATCACGCCGCGGAGCTCGAGCGAGCAGACGTTCCTCTGGGAACGGGCCTCGACGGCCGCCTACATCGCTTACATGCGCGCCGGCAATCAGGGCGAGGAGGCCGATGCGCTCGCGGTGCTCGGCAAGTCGCTCGCCGAACGGCATCTGTTCCGCCCCTCGCTCGACGCATTGCGGCTGTCGCTGGACATGCGCGAGGTCGCCGATGTCCGCGGCCAATACGAGAAGCTGCGCGACGAGCACGGCTTCCGCCTGCTCGACTATACCGTGGACTCGGATTCGGCGAGCCCGCGCGCCTGCTTCCAGTTCTCGGAAGAGCTCGCCAAGCGCACCGATTTCGCGCCGTTCCTGGCGCTCGCAGGTCAGGACAAGCCGGCGCTGTCGGCGGAGGGCAAGCAGCTCTGCGTCGACGGGCTGAAGCATGGCGAGCGCTACAACATCAACTTACGTGCCGGCCTGCCGTCGACGGTGAAGGAAGGCCTGCCGAAATCGGCCGAGTTCAACATCTATGTGCGCGACCGCAAGCCGTTCGTGCGCTTCACCAGCCGCGCCTACGTGCTGCCGCGGACCGGCCAGCGCGGCATTCCCGTGGTCAGCGTCAACACGCCCGCGGTGAACATCAATGTTTTCCGGATCGGCGATCGCAACCTGATCAACACGGTGGTCGACAGCGACTTCCAGAAGACTTTGTCGAAGTACCAGCTCAGCGATCTCGGCAACGAGCGCGGCGTCAAGGTCTGGTCCGGCGAGCTCGCGACCGCGATGACGCTGAACCAGGACGTCACCACCGCATTCCCGGTCGACGAGGCGCTGGGCGAGCTGCAGCCCGGCGTCTATGTGATGACGGCGGCGGCCAAGGGGCCGGGCAGCGACGATGATTATCAGCTCGCAACCCAATGGTTCATCGTTTCCGACCTCGGCGTGTCAGCCTATTCCGGCAATGACGGCATCCATGTCTTCGTGAACTCACTGGCCTCGACCGATCCGGTCGGCAAAGCCGAGGTGCGGCTGGTCGCCCGCAACAACGAGATTTTGGCGACGCGCAAGACCGACGATGCCGGCCATGTGCTGTTCGAGGCGGGGCTGGCGCGCGGCGAGGGCGGCCTGTCGCCCGCGATGTTGACGGTGACCGGCGACAAGGCCGACTACGCTTTCCTGAGCCTGAAGAGCTCGGCCTTTGACCTCAGTGACCGGGGTGTCTCGGGCCGCGTCGTGCCTGCGGGTGCCGATGCCTTCGTCTATGCCGAGCGCGGCGTCTATCGCTCCAGCGAGACCGTCTATCTCACCGCGCTGCTGCGCGACGGGCAGGGCAATGCCGTCAATGGTGGGCCGCTGACGCTCGTGATCGAGCGTCCCGATGGCGTCGAATTCCGCCGCGCCGTGCTGGCTGACCAGGGGGCCGGCGGCCGCACGCTTGCCGTGCCGCTCAACTCGGCCGTTCCGACCGGGACCTGGCGGGTGCGCGCCTTCACCGATCCGAAGGGCTCGTCGGTCGGCGAGACCACCTTCATGGTCGAGGATTACGTCCCCGATCGGATCGAATTCGAATTGTCCGCCAAGGACAAGCTGATCAAAGCTAACGCTCCTGTGGAGCTCAAGGCGGACGGTCATTTCCTCTATGGCGCGCCGGCTTCTGGCCTCAGCCTCGAAGGCGACATGCTGATTGCACCAGCCTCCGGGCGGCCCGGCTATGCGGGCTACCAGTTCGGCGTCGATGACGAGCAGACCACCTCGAACGAGCGCACGCCGCTGGAGAACCTGCCCGAGGCCGACGCCAATGGCGTTGCGACCTTCCCGGTGACGCTGGAGAAGCAGCCGGCCTCGACCCGTCCGCAGGAGGCGCAGATCTTCGTCCGCATGGTCGAGACGGGGGGCCGCGCCGTCGAGCGCAAGCTCGTTCTGCCGGTCGCGCCCGCGACCGCGCTGATCGGCATCAAGCCGCTGTTCGGCGACAAGAACGTCGCGGAAGGCGACAAGGCCGAGTTCGACGTCGTGTTCGTCTCGCCCGAGGGCAAGACGCTTCCCCGCGACGGCCTGCGCTACGAGCTCCTGAAGATGGAGTCGCGCTACCAGTGGTACCGCCAGAACAATTATTGGGAGTACGAGCCGGTCAAGTCGACCTCGCGCGTCGCCGACGGTGAGGTCACGGTCGCCGCCGACAAGCCGACGCGGATTTCACTGGCACCCCGGCCCGGCCGCTACCGGCTCGATGTGAAGTCGAATGACGCCGACGGTCCGGTGACCTCGGTGCAGTTCGACGTCGGCTGGTATTCCGACGGCAGCGCCGACACGCCGGACCTCTTGGAGACCTCGATCGACAAGCCGCAATACGCCTCCGGCGATACCATGACGGTGTCGGTCAATGTCCGCTCCGCCGGCAAGCTCACCGTCAATGTGGTCGGCGACCGCCTGCTGACGACGCAGACCGTCGACGTCAAGGAAGGCACCGCGCAGGTGAAGCTCCCGGTCGGCAAGGACTGGGGCACCGGCGCCTATGTGGTGGCGACGCTGCGCCGTCCACTCGATGCGGCCGCCCAGCGCATGCCTGGCCGGGCGATCGGCCTGAAATGGTTCGGCATCGACAAGCAGGCGCGCACGCTTGCCGTGAAGCTGACGCCGCCGGATCTGATCCGGCCGAACTCGATGCTCAAGATCCCGGTCAGGCTCGACGGGCTCAATCCTGGCGAGGACGCCAAGATCGTGATCGCCGCGGTCGATGTCGGCATCCTCAATCTCACCAATTACAAGCCGCCGGCGCCGGACGATTATTATCTTGGCCAGCGTCAGCTCTCCGCGGAGATCCGCGATCTCTACGGGCAGCTGATCGACGGCATGTCCGGCACGCGCGGCCAGATCAAGTCGGGCGGCGACGCCGGCGCTGCCGAGCTGCAGGGCTCACCGCCCGCGCAGAAACCGCTCGCGCTCTATTCCGGCATCGTCACCGTCGGCGCCGACGGCACGGCGGAGGTCAGCTTCGACATTCCGGAGTTTGCCGGCACCGCGCGCGTGATGGCGGTGGCGTGGACCGCGACAAAACTCGGCCGCGCCAACACCGATGTCGTGATCCGCGATCCCGTGGTTCTGACCACGACCCTGCCGCGCTTCCTGCTCAATGGCGACCACGGCACGGTCAATCTCGAGATCGACAATGTCGAGGGCCAGGCCGGCGATTACGTCATCAGCGTCAAGACAGGCGGTCCGGTAAAGATGACGGGCCACCCTGCCACCACGGTGAAGCTCGCCGCCAAGCAGCGCAATTCGTCCGCGCTTGCCATCGATGCCACCGCGGCCGGGCAGGCAACGCTTGACGTCGACATCAAGGGGCCGAATGGCCTGACGCTGGCGCGCCACTACGCGCTCGACGTCAAGGCGGCAACCCAGGTGCTGGCGCGGCGCTCGATCCGGACGCTGGCGAAAGGCGAGAGCCTGACGCTGACCTCGGACATGTTCTCCGACCTCGTGCCGGGCACCGGCAGCGTCTCGGTCTCGGCGAGCCTGTCGACCGCGCTCGATGCGGCGACCATCCTCAAGGCGCTCGATCGCTATCCCTATGGCTGCTCGGAGCAGATCACGAGCCGCGCGATGCCGCTGCTCTACGTCAACGACCTCGCGGCCGGGGCGCATCTCGCCATGGATACCGAGGTCGACCAGCGCATCCGCGACGCCATCGAGCGGCTCTTGGCCCGTCAGGGCTCCAACGGCTCGTTTGGCCTGTGGTCGGCCGGCGGCGATGACGCCTGGCTCGATGCCTACGTCACGGACTTCCTGACTCGCGCCCGTGAAAAGGGCTTTGTGGTGCCGGACATTCTGTTCAAGAACGCGCTCGACCGCATCAGAAACTCTGTCGTCAACGGCAATGAGCCGGAGAAAGACGGTGGCCGCGATCTCGCTTACGGCCTCTACGTGCTCGCCCGCAATGGCGCAGCTCCGATCGGCGATCTCCGCTATCTCGCCGACACCAAGCTGAACAATCTGGCGACGCCGATCGCCAAGTCTCAGCTTGCGGCGGCGCTCGCTCTGGTCGGCGATCGCAACCGCGCCGAGCGGGTCTACAGCGCGGCGCTCGACAGTCTGGCGCCAAAGCCGGTGCTGGAGTTCGGCCGTAGCGACTACGGCTCGCAGCTCCGCGATGCCGCCGCGCTGGTCTCGCTCGCCAGCGAAGGCAATGCGCCGAAGGCGACGCTGACGCAAGCGGTCTCGCGGGTGGAAGTCGCGCGCGGGCTGACGCCCTACACCTCCACGCAGGAGAATGCATGGCTGGTGCTGGCCGCGCGGGCGCTGGCCAAGGAAAACCTCTCGATCGAGGTCGACGGCCAGCCGATCAAGACTGCGCTCTACCGCAGCTACAAGGCTGATACGCTGAGCGGCAAGCCGCTGAAGATCACCAACACCGGCGATGCGCCGGTGCAGGCGGTGATCTCGGTATCGGGCTCGCCGGTGACGCCGGAGCCGGCCGCGTCGAACGGCTTCAAGATCGAACGGAACTACTTCACGCTCGACGGCAAGCCGGCCGACATCAGCAAGGTCAAGCAGAACGACCGTTTTGCCGTGGTGTTGAAGATTACGGAAGCCAAGCCTGAATACGGCCACATCATGGTGTCCGACTATCTGCCGGCCGGTCTCGAGATCGACAATCCGAAGCTGGTGTCCTCGGGCGACAGCGGCACGCTGGACTGGATCGAGGATGGCGCGGAGCCCGAGGATACCGAATTCCGCGACGACCGCTTCACCGCGGCCGTCGACCGGGCCTCGGATTCCAAGGCGATTTTCACCGTCGCCTATGTCGTGCGCGTGGTCTCGCCGGGCAAATATGTGCTGCCGCAGGCCTATGTCGAGGACATGTACAACCCCTCGCGCTACGGCCGCACCGGCACGGGCACAGTCGAGGTGCGGGCGGCGAAGTGAGTGGTGGGATGCGCGACGGCGATAATAACTCCCGTCATTCCGGGGCGGCTCGAAGAGCCGAACTATGGCGCGCAATTGCGCGCCTGAGAATCTCGAGGTTCCGGGTCTGGTCCTTCGGACCATCCCGGAACGACGGCCGCGCCGTAAAGCACGGCCATCGCCTCCTCTCCGCCCTCGCTCTCTCCTTCATCCTCGCCATCATCGGCTTCGTCGGCTGGGTCTATTCCCTCGGCCCGCTGCCGCTCGACGAGGCGCGACGCGTCTCGACCACTGTCGTCGATCGCAACGGCAAGCTGTTGCGTGCCTACGCGATGGCGGATGGGCGCTGGCGTCTGCCTGTTGATGCCAAGACGAATGTCGATCCGACTTACCTGAAGCTGCTGTTCGCCTATGAGGACCAGCGCTTCTACGCCCATGACGGCATCGATCCGCTGGCGCTCGGGCGCGCGGCGGTGCAGCTCGGCACGCGCGGTCACATCGTGTCGGGCGGCTCGACCATCTCGATGCAGCTCGCCCGGCTGATGGAGCCGCGGCGGCAACGCTCGCTTTACGCAAAGCTGCATCAGATCGTCCGCGCGATCGAGCTGGAGCGGAAGCTGAGCAAGGACGAGATCCTTAACCTCTACCTCGCGCTTGCGCCCTATGGCGGCAATCTCGAAGGCATTCGTGCCGCATCGATCGCTTATCTCGGCAAGGAGCCGAAGCGGCTGTCGCTGGCGGAAGCCGCGCTCCTGGTCGCGTTGCCGCAATCGCCGGAAACCCGTCGGCTCGACCGTTATCCCGACGCCGCGCGCATCGCGCGGGATCGCGTGCTCGACCGCATGGTCGAGGAGCATGTGGTCAGCATCGAGGATGCCAAGCAGGCCAAGGCCGTGCCAGTGCCAACGCTGCGCAAGCCGATGCCGATCCTGGCCCCGCATGCCTCCGACAACGCGCTGGCAACGGTCAAGGATGCGCCTGTTATCAAGCTGACGCTGGACTCAAATCTGCAGAAGGTGCTGGAGCCGCTTGCGCGCGACCGCGCCATTGCGCTGGGGCCGAACATCTCGGTCGGCATCATTGTCGTCGACGTCGAGAGCGGTGACGTGCTCGCTCGTGTCGGCTCGGCCGATTATTTCGATGTGAGCCGGGCAGGGCAGGTCGATATGACCCGCGCCATCCGCTCGCCGGGCTCGACGCTGAAACCGTTCATCTATGGCCTCGCTTTCGAGGACGGCTTCGTTCACCCCGACAGCCTGATCGACGATCGTCCGGTGCGCTTCGGCTCCTACGCGCCCGAAAACTTCGACATGACGTTCCAGGGCACCGTGCCGGTGAAGAAGGCCCTGCAGATGTCATTGAACGTGCCGGCCATCGTGCTGCTCGACCGCGTCGGCTCGAGCCGGCTGGCCTCGCGGCTGCGGCAGGCCGGCGGTAATCTGGTTCTGCCCAAGGACGAGTCGCCAGGGCTCGCGATGGGCCTCGGCGGTGTCGGCATTACGCTCCAGGATCTGGCGCAGCTTTATGCAGGCTTCGCTCGGCTCGGCACCACCAAGCCACTCCGCGAGATCATGGCCACCAAGGATGA
Source organism: Bradyrhizobium sp. CCBAU 51745 (assembly GCF_028128715.1). Classification (NCBI taxonomy): domain Bacteria; kingdom Pseudomonadati; phylum Pseudomonadota; class Alphaproteobacteria; order Hyphomicrobiales; family Nitrobacteraceae; genus Bradyrhizobium; species Bradyrhizobium sp. CCBAU 51745. The sequence goes on from NZ_LBJP01000008.1 coordinate 327,895, forward strand.
TCGCGAGCCGCTGCGGCTCTTGGACCCCGTGGCGGCCTGGCAGGTCGGCAACGTGCTGCTGGGAACCCCGCCGCCGGAGAACGCAGCCCATAACCGCATCGCCTTCAAGACCGGCACCTCCTATGGTTATCGCGATGCCTGGTCGGTGGGGTTCGACGGCCGCATGACCATCGGCGTCTGGGTCGGCCGGCCCGATGGCGCGCCGGTGCCCGGCCTGATCGGCCGCCTCGCCGCCGCGCCCATCCTGTTCGATGCCTTCGCGCGGACCGGCAAGACGTTGACCCCACTGCCAAAGCCCCCCAAGGGAACCCTCCTTGCCAGCAACGCCAAGTTGCCGTTGCCGCTGAAACGGTTCCGGCCCGTCGGGGAACTGGTCCGGACCGGCGGCGAGCAGGCGCTTCACATCCAGTTCCCGCTCAACGGTAGCAGGATCGACGTGGATCGGTCGGGCGGAGCGGAGGCGGCCGCCATGCCGGTCAAGGTCGCCGGCGGGGTACTGCCGATGACTGTCATGGTCAACGGAACGGCGCTCGGCGAGATCGACGGACGGCGCCAGCGCCTGATCGATCCGCCCGGTCCGGGCTTTGCACGGCTGACGGTGATCGACGCCACGGGCGCCGCGGACACAGTCGTCATTCGAATTCAATGAGAGCGGCTTAAGCGGTTGTGGCGATGGCGGTTTCAGCGTAAGCGGAACCAATGGCCGAGACCTATCCGACTCCCCGATTTGGAGCGCCCCGACAGCCGAAAACGCCCGTGAATCCGGGCAGTCGGCTTGTGCTGATGCTCGACTTTGTCACCGCCAGCCACGCCCGCGCCGTGGGCTTCCTGGTGCTGTGCGCGCTGCTGCTGTTTCTGCCGGGATTTTTCACCATCCCGCCCGTCGACCGCGACGAGGCACGGTTCGCGCAGGCCACCAAGCAGATGGTCGAGAGCCGCGACTATGTGGACATTCGCTTCCAGGAGGACGTTCGCTACAAGAAGCCGGTCGGCATCTACTGGTTGCAATCCGCGGCCGTCGAAGTGGCCACGGTGCTGAAGCTTCCCAAGGCCGAATTGCGCATCTGGGTCTATCGGCTGCCCTCGTTGATCGGTGCGATCGGCGCGGTGCTGATGACCTATTGGACGGCGCTGGGCTTCGTCACGCGGCGCGGGGCAGTGCTCGCCGCGCTGCTGATGGCCGCCTCCGTGCTGCTTGGTGTCGAGGCGCGCCTCGCCAAGACCGACGCTGTGCTGCTGTTCGCGGTGGTCGCCGCAATGGGCGCGATGTCACGCGCCTATCTGTCCTGGCAGCGTGCCGAGGACGAGGCCCATCCGCCCTGGAGCTGGCCGGCGATTTTCTGGACCGCGCTCGCGGTCGGCATTCTGATCAAGGGCCCGCTGATCCTGATGTTCGCAGGGCTCACCATCATCGCGCTCGCGATCCAGGATCGCGATGCCTCCTGGCTGTGGCGCTTGCGCCCGGTCTGGGGTCTGATGTGGGTGCTGGTGCTGGTGCTGCCCTGGTTCGTCGCGATCTTCTGGCGCGCCGGCGATGCCTTCTTTGCGGATTCCGTCGGCGGCGACATGCTGAGCAAGATTGGCGCGCAGGAATCCCATGGCGCGCCGCCCGGTGTCTATCTGGCGCTGTTCTGGATCACCTTCTGGCCCGGCGCGCCGCTTGCGGCGATGGCGGCGCCGGCGGTGTGGCGGGCGCGGCGCGAGCCCGGCGCACAATTCCTGCTGGCCTGGCTGATCCCGTCCTGGATCGTGTTCGAGGCGGTGCTGACCAAGCTGCCGCATTACGTGTTGCCGCTCTATCCCGCGATTGCGATCCTCACCGCCGGCGCGGTGGAGCGAAACGTGCTGTCGCGCTCGTGGCTCGCGCGCGGCTCGGCCTGGTGGTTCGTGATCCCTGCGGGCGGTTCGATCATCGCAGTCGTCGGCGCGGTGATGCTGACGCGGCAGCCGGCCTTCGTGGCCTGGCCGTTCATCGCGGCCTCGCTGATCTTCGGCCTGTTCGCCTGGTGGCTGGTCGACACCAATCGCGCCGAGCGCTCGTTGCTCAACGCGCTGGTCGCAGCGCTCATGCTGGCCGTCGCGGTCTACGGCATCGTGCTGCCGTCGTTGACGCCGCTGTTTCCGAGCATCGAGGTCGCGCGCGCGCTGCGCAACGTGACTTGCGTCGGGCCCAGGGCGGCCTCGGCCGGCTATGCCGAGCCGAGCCTTGTGTTCCTGACCGGCACCCAGACGCTGCTGACCGACGGATCGGGGGCTGCCGATTTCCTCAGGCAGGGAAGCTGCCGGTTTGCCCTGGTCGAGCAGCGCTCGGAGCGCAGCTTCGTGCAGCGCGCCGAGGCGATCGGGCTGCGCTACAAGGTCGGCGCGCGTATCGACGGCTATAATTTCTCGCAGGGGCGTGCGATCTCGATCTCGATCTTCCGTTCCGAGGGCCCTGACTAGGATGCCTGATACGGCCACCATCGCGCCGCGTGCGAGTTACCCCACGCAATTGGTCTCTGTCGTGGGACGGGCGCTCGCGCAGCTCGTGCGTTCGCCGTCGCATTCGCGCCGTGCTGCGGCTGCGCGAAAACTGGCGCGGCATTCGCTGTGGCTCAGCGCGGCGGGTGCCGCTTTGGTGATCGTTCTGATGCTCGCGTTCGATGGGACCGAGATCCAGCTGATGCCGGCTCGCGGCACGGCCTGGCTGTGGCCGATCCGCATCCTCACCGATTTCGGCAAGGACGAGAACGTGCTCTGGGTGCTGGGCGCAGCCTTGGTGGTCGTGGCGCTCGTCGCGAGCGGAATGCATGGCAGCCGCCGGGCGCTGCTGCTCGGCTTCGGGACGCGGCTGCAATATCTGTTTCTGTCTGTTGCGCTGTCGGTGTTCGTCACCGAGATCCTGAAATATCTCATCGGTCGCGGACGTCCGTTCGTCGGCGGCAAAGCCGATCCGTTCAATTTCATCCCGCTCGAAGGCACGGGGGCTTATGCCAGCCTGCCGTCGGGGCATGCGGTGACGGCGTTCGCGCTCGCCTTTGCGGTTTCGGCGCTTTGGCCGCGTCTGCGCGTGGTCATGTTCACTTACGCCGTTGTCATCCTGCTGACGCGCCTGGTGCTGCTGGCGCATCACCCGAGTGACGTCACGGCCGGTGCGCTGGTCGGCATGGTCGGCGCCATGGCGGTCCGCTATTGGTTTGCGGCGCGCCGGCTCGCCTTCGCCATCCGCGCCGACGGCAGCATCGTGCCGCTTCCAGGAGCGCTTCCAGGGCGCCTCAAAAGGGTTGCCCGCGGCCCATCCGCCTCATAAAAGCGGCTGCTTCCCGGGCCAAGGGTTCCCGGGAACGGGCCAATCCAACCACGAGCTTTCGATTTGTCGTCGTCCCAGCCTTCGGTCTCCATCGTCGTCCCCGTGCGCAACGAAGCCGACAACATTGCGCCCCTGATCGAGGAGATCACGGCCGCGCTCGATGGCCGCTGGGCCTATGAGATCATCTATGTCAACGACGGCTCGACCGATGCGACCGGCGAACGGCTCGCGGCGATCATGAAGCAGCGCGGCAATCTGCGGCAGCTTCGTCACGCAAAATCCACCGGCCAGTCGGCCGCGGTTCGCAGCGGCGTGCGCGCGGCGCGCGGCGCGATCGTGGCGACGCTCGACGGCGACGGCCAGAACAATCCTGCTTTCCTGCCGGACCTGATCGCGGCGGTTGAGAAGGGCGTCAATGTCGGCCTTGCCGCCGGACAGCGCGTCGGGCGCAAGGACACCGGCTTCAAGAAGTTCCAGTCGCGGGTGGCCAACAAGGTTCGCAGCGCCATCCTGAAGGACGGCACGCGCGACACCGGCTGCGGACTGAAGGCGTTCCGCCGCGAGGTCTTCCTGATGATGCCCTATTTCGACGGGCTGCATCGCTTCCTGCCGGCGCTGATGCGCCGCGAAGGCTTCGATATCGCCTATGTCGACGTGATCGACCGGCCCCGCCATTCCGGCGTGTCCAATTACGGCTTCTTCGACCGGCTGTGGATCGGGATCATGGATCTCGCCGGCGTGTGGTGGTTGATCCGCCGCAAGAAGCCGACGCCGGAAGTAACTGAGGTGAACGCATGATCATCCAATACGGACAGGCGTTGAGCAATTATCTCTACGACGTCTTCGTCGCCAAGTTCGATTTCTGGCTGGCGTTCGGCCTGGTTGCGCAGCTGTTCTTCACCGCGCGTTTCCTGGTGCAGTGGATCGCGAGCGAGCGCGCCGGCAACAGCGTAGTGCCGATGGCGTTCTGGTTCTGCTCGATGGGCGGCGGCTTGATGACGCTGGTCTACGGCGTCGTCAAACGTGAGCCCGTCATCATCCTCGGACAGGCGCTGGCGACGATCATCTACGTCCGCAACATCATGCTGATCATCAAGAACCGCGGCCGCGCGTCGAAGACGTTGGATCGCTGATTCAGGGCTCGCGTCGACATGCAAATCTCCGGATCGGCATGGGCAAAATCCCGCTAGTTCTGTTCCTGTTGGTCCTCCTGGTCGGCCTGACCTTGCTCGGGCGCGGCCTTTTCGATCTGGGCGACACGATCGCTTTTCTTGCCAGGGCCGAGCAGACCGAAGCGCGCTTCGTCGGTGCCGTCGCACGAAGCGGTGGAAACCACGGCGGCACGTTTCTCCATCCGACCTTTCAATTCACCACACGCGACGGCCGCGTGATGACGTTCACCTCCCCATCCGGATCGACCGCACAGCCCTATGCCGATGGCGAGCCGGTCAGGATCGCCTACGATCCGCAGCGCCCCGGCGATGCTCGCCTGCTGTCGTTCCTGACATTGTGGATCGCCCCGACGCTGCTTTGCGCAGCGGGGCTGTTGCTGTCGGGCGGTGCCGTGCTGGTGCGCGCAGCCCTAGCGCGGCAGCGCCGTCGCGCCTGAGGCGGGCAGGGCTGATGTCTCCGCCTCGGAACGGCGATAGGGCTCGCCCGCCGCATCCAGCACAGGATAGGCGACCGAGCAGATATGCGAGTGGATGCGCCTGAGATCGCGCAGCACATCCAGGTGCAGCGATGTGGTCTCGATCGTCTCGGGCCGGCCCTCGCGCAGGCGGTCGAGATGGCGCTCGACGGCGGCGAGCTCGGTGTTCTTCAGCGCGGTCTTTTCCACCAGCAGCTTGCGGGCCTCGTTGGCATCGCCCGACATGAACACGCCGAAAGCGATCCGCAGCGAATCCATCGTGCGCTTGTGGAAGGCGGCGAGCTCGTCCGCGCCCTCGGGCGAGAACTGGAAGCGCCGCTTGATCTTCTTGGTGGCGAGCTCGCTCAGGTTCTTGTCGATGATATCGCCGATATGTTCGAGGTTGATGGCGAAGGAGATGATCTCCATCGCACGCCGGCCCTCGCTCTCGTCGAGGCTGCCGCGGGTCAGCTTGGTGACGTAGAGCTTGATGGCCTCGTCGAGGCCGTCGACGATGTTGTCCATCTTGGAGACCTGGTCGACCAGCGAACGATCGCCCGTCATCATCGCGGCCATCACCTTGCGCAGCATGGTCTCGACCAGATCGCCCATGCGCAGGGTTTCGCGGGCGGCGTCCGCAAGCGCCAGTGACGGAGTCTCCAGCGCGGTCTCATCGAGATAGCGCGGCCGGGCGGGATCGGTTTCCTGCACGCGATCGGGCAGCAGCCGGGTGAGCAGACGCGACAGGGTATCGAGCAGGCCGACGAAGAGGATGGCCGTGCCGACATTGAACGCGACATGGAAGGCGGCCGTCATCCGGGCAAGGTCCGGCTGCCAGGCGTGGATGTGATCCGCGATCGTGCCCAGGAAGGGCAGGACCAGTGCGATACCGACCACGCGGTTGACGAGATTGCCGACCGGCAGGCGGTAGCTCGCGGGGTCGTCGCGCTTGGTGCCTTCGAACACGGGATTGATGGCGCTGCCAAGATTGGCGCCAAGCACCAAAGCGAGAGCCGCATACGGCGTGATGAACTGCGAATAGGCCAGCGACATGATCAGCAGCACGCTGGCGACGCTCGAATGCACCAGCCAGGTGAGGAGGGCGGCAATCACGATGCAAAGGACGGGATCACCCGTGATCGCCGTCATCACCACCCGCATGCCGGGCGCATTCTCCGCCGGCGCCAGCGTGTCGAGCAGGATGTGCAGCGACAGCAGCATCAAGCCGAGGCCGATGCAGACGCGGCCGATGTCCTTGATCCGCGAGCGCGGGCCCGCGCGGAAGGCGACGAGGCCGAGCACGAATAGCACGGGCGCAACGGCGGCGATATTGAACGACAGCACCTGCACGATCAGGGTTGTGCCGACATTGGCCCCGAGCATGATGGCAAGCGCAGCGACGAGGCTCAGCAGACCCTCGGCGGCGAAAGAGCTGGTGAGCAGGGCCGTTGCCGTGCTGCTTTGGAGCAGCGCGGTGAGGCCAAGGCCGGCGGCGAAGGCGCTGAAGCGGTTGCCGAGGGCTTTGCCGAGCAGATGCCTGAGGTCAGGACCGAACGCACGCAAAATCCCGCTGTGGACCATATGCAGGCCCCACAGCAACAGCGCCACGCCACCCATCAGATCGAGCACAACCAACGTACCCATTCTCCGTGTCCGGACCTGGAGTCGAAGGGGGCAGGCTAACGCCAAACGTCGGCGGATCAACCCCTTGTTGGCTCGTCGGCGTCAACGTCCGGTGCTCCTGCACGTTCTCGCGGCGCGCATTGGCGCGTGCGCAGGCGGAATGGCGCGTGAGCAGGCTCACATCGCCGCTTTGAGGGCAGCGAAGCCGCGGTCGAGATCGGCCTTGAGGTCGTCGACGCTCTCGAGCCCGATGTGGAGTCGCAGCGTCGGGCCGCCCGGTGCCCATTTGGTCGCGGTGCGGTAGGCATCGCAATCGAAGGGAATCGCCAGGCTTTCGAAACCGCCCCAGGAAAAACCCATGCCGAACAGCTTGAGCGTGTTCAGCATGGTGTCGACCGCCTTTTGCGGCGCGGGCTTCAGCACGATGCTGAACAGGCCGGAGGCGCCGGTGAAGTCGCGCTTCCAGATCGCGTGCCCCGGATCGGTCTCGAGCCCCGGATGCAGCACGCGCGCCACTTCCGGCCGGCCAGCGAGCCAGCGCGCCATCTCCAGCCCTGAACGGTGATGCTGCGCGAGCCGCACCGACAGCGTGCGCAGGCCGCGCAGTGCGAGGAAGACATCGTCGGGGCCGGCGCAGACACCGAGCAGGCGGATGCCTTCGGCTATCTGCGGCCAGGCCCTGGCATTGGCCGAGATCGTGCCGAACATGATGTCGGAATGGCCGCCGATATATTTGGTGGCCGCCTGCATGGAGATGTCGACGCCCTGTTCGAGCGAGCGGTGATAGAGCGGCGTCGCCCAAGTGTTGTCGTCGATGACGAGCGCGTCACGCCCATGCGCGACGTCGGCGATGGCGCGGATGTCAGGCATCTCGAAGGACTGCGAGCCCGGCGCCTCGACCAGCACGGCGCGGGTATTGGGCTTGAACAGCTTCTCGACGCCGGCGCCGATCAGCGGATCAAAATAGGTTGTCTGGACGCCGTAACGGGCGAGCATGCCGTTGCAGAAATTGCGTGAGGGCCGATAGATGTTGTCAACAACAAGGATGTGATCGCCGGTCTTCAGCACCGAGAGCAGGGTGGTGGAGATCGCCGAAAGGCCCGACGGCACGATGCCGACACCGGCGCATTGCGGTCCCTCCAGCGCCATCAGCGTGTCCTGGAACGCCCTGGTGGTCGGGGTGCCGTGGCGGCCATAGGTGAACTCGCCGCGGTGGGCATGCAGGTCCTCGGCGGTGGGATAGAGCACGGTCGAGCCGTGGAACACGGGCGGATTGACGAACCCCTTCTGCGCCTTGGTGTCGCGACCGGAGGTGACCAGGCGGGTTTCGGCGTGCTGCTCTGCGGAGTGCGAGGAATCCATGCGTCTGCTTTCAAAAAAGCGTTTCCGCCGGGCGCGGACCGCACGGCCGGGGCGGCCTCGGGGCCGCGATCGTTAATAACAGAACACAGAAGAGTCCCGTCAACCCCTTGACCCGGCTCGCCAGTCGTTCTGTGATGCGCAGGTGCTATTCAGTCGCCGCATGTTGAGGGGCCTGCCGCGACCTTCGATCCATCGTCTGACCGGACCTTGCGCCACAGCCACAGCGGCGGGCGCCAGCGGCGAGGATTAAGGTATGGCTCCCTGGGATGGGCGGGTGTTCGGCAAGGTTTTCCAGCATGACTCTTGCAAGGCGCGTCCTTGCAGGGATTCCGTTCCCGACCTTGAGATGACTTTGAAAGGCTTGAAGCCCATGAAACGTGTAACCCTGGCTCTCTCTCTTGCTCTCGCCGCCGGCCTCTCAGCCCAAGCTGCTGACGCGCAAACGCTCAAGACCATCAAGGATCGGGGCATGTTGTCCTGCGGCGTCAGCCAGGGCCTGCCCGGCTTCTCCTCGCCCGACGACAAGGGCAACTGGACCGGCATTGACGTCGACGTTTGCCGCGCGATCGCCGCCGCGGTCTTCAATGATCCGACCAAGGTCAAGTTCGTGTCGCTGTCTGCCAAGGACCGCTTCACGGCGCTCCAATCCGGCGAGATCGACGTGCTGTCGCGCAACACCACCTGGACGATATCGCGCGACACCTCGCTTGGCGCCAATTTCACCGGCGTGACTTATTATGACGGGCAGGGCTTCATGGTGAAGAAGTCGCTCAAGGTGAATTCAGCCCTGGAGCTCAACAGCGCCTCCGTCTGCGTCCAGACCGGCACCACCACCGAGCTGAACCTCGCCGACTACTTCAAGGCCAACAACATGAAGTATGAGGTGATCGCGTTCGGCACGATCGACGAGACCGTCAAGGCCTACGAGTCGGGGCGCTGCGACGTCTTCACCGACGATTCGTCCGGACTCTATGCCACCCGCCTGAAGCTGACGAATCCTGCCGATCACGTTGTGCTGCCCGAGATCATTTCCAAGGAGCCGCTGGGTCCGATGGTGCGTCACGGCGATGATCAGTGGTTCGACATCGTGAAATGGACGCTGTTTGCGATGGTCACGGCCGAGGAGCTCGGCATCACCCAGAAGAACGTCGACGAGATGGTGAAGTCCGACAAGCCGGAGCTGAAGCGGGTGCTCGGCACCGACGGCAATCTCGGCGAACAGCTTGGCCTTACCAAGGATTGGGTGATCCGGATCGTCAAGGCGGTCGGCAATTATGGAGAGTCGTTCGATCGCAACGTCGGCGCCGGCTCGCCGCTCAAGATCGCCCGCGGCGTCAACGCCCTCTGGTCCAAGGGCGGCCTGCAATACGCGCCGCCGATCCGCTGATCGGCAAAGCGAAGGCTGCGCCGATGGGCGTCGAGGCCCGGAAACCGCCACCGCAGATCGCGCTGAAGCTCCGGCGCGCGCTTGGTGGCAAGGCAGGCTGGAACGGCGTCGCCGTCCAGCTTGTCTTTGGCGCGATCCTGGCATGGATGGCCTATGAGATCATATCCAATGCCCGCACCAACCTGGAAACCCAGCACATTGCCGCGGGCTTCGGGTTCCTGCAAAACAGCGCCAGCTTCGACGTCAATCAGACCCTGATTTCCTATTCGGCGTCAGATACCTATTTCCGCGTGTTCCTGGTCGGCGTGCTGAACACGCTGCTGGTCTCGGTGGTCGGCATCTTCTTTGCGACCGTGATCGGTTTCGTCGTGGCGCTCTGCCGTCTGTCGCCGAACTGGCTGGTGTCGCGCGTCGGCGGCCTCTATGTCGAGGCGATCCGAAACCTGCCGCTGCTGTTCCAGATCCTGTTCTGGTATCTCGCCGTGCTCGCGGCGCTGCCGTCGCCGCGGCAAAGCGTGTCGGTCCTCGGCGCCTTCTTTCTCAACAATCGTGGTGTGATCGTGCCGTCGGCGCTGGGGCAGCCTGGCCTCGTTCCTTTCCTTGCCGCGCTGGCGCTCGGCCTTGTCGCGTCGCTGGCGTTGCGCAGCTACGCGAAGAGGGCGCTGTTCGGTCAGGGCCGCGTGATCCGGATCTGGCCATACGTACTGATTTTGCTTGTCGGATTGCCGCTCGCGACGATCCTTGCCTTCGGTCCTCCCGTCACGTTCGAATTTCCACAGCTGAAGGGATTCAACTTTGCCGGCGGGGCGCGGGTCATTCCGGAATTCGTCGCGCTGACAGTGGGGCTGTCGACCTATACCGCGGCCTTCATCGCCGAGATCGTGCGTGCAGGAATCCTCTCGGTCCACAAGGGGCAGATGGAGGCGGGCTCCTCGCTGGGCCTTAGCCGAGGCGCGACCTTGCGGCTGATCGTGGTGCCGCAAGCCATGCGCGTGATCGTGCCGCCGCTCACCAACCAGTACCTCAACCTGACCAAGAACTCGTCGCTTGCGGTCGCGATCGGTTATCCCGATCTCGTTTCGGTGTTCGCCGGCACGGCATTGAGCCAGACCGGACAGGCGATCGAGATCATCGCCATGACGATGGGCGTGTATCTGCTCACCTCGCTCGTCACCAGCGCCATCATGAGCGTCTATGGCTGGCGCATCAGCCGGAGCCTGGGTGCATGACCGATATCGTGGCGTCGTCCTATGTCCGACAGGACCTGGTTGCCGAGCGCCCGGCGCCGGTGAAGACCACCGGCTTTGCCGGCTTCGTCCGCACGCGCCTGTTGAACTCGCCGACCAATATCCTGCTGACCATCCTGGGCCTGTTGCTGATCTGGTACATCGTTGTTCCAAGCTTCAAGTTCTTGCTGGTCGATGCGGTCTGGAGCGGCAAGGACCGCACGGCCTGCCTTGCCGAGAATGTCGGTCATCCGGTCGGCGCCTGCTGGCCCTTTATCCAGGCCAAGTCCACGCAGCTTATCTACGGCTTCTATCCCGAGGCCGAACGCTGGCGGGTCACCCTGACCTTCGCGCTCGGCGCTGTGCTGCTTCTGCCGCTGCTGATTCCGCGGCTGCCGGCCAAGAGCGTGAATGCCGGACTGTTCTTCTTTGCGTTTCCCGCCGTTGCTTTCTTTCTGCTGCATGGCGGCGGCATCGCCGGCTTCGGCGTGAGCTGGGTTGCAGGCCTGCTGCAATTGTTCGCCGACAGCATCAGCGGAGCCGGTGCGGTTGTGGTCGGCCTGAGCAAGACCTCGGCCGTCGGCCCGCTGCTGTGGGCGATCGGCAGCGTCATCGCGCTGATCGGCACGTTGCTGCATTGGGTGATCTTTCCACTGACCTGGCTACGCGACCAGATGCAGGCGGCAGGACAGGGGCCCTGGCTCGACTTCCTGGTCACGGCCGTGGTCGTCTCGGTGATCCTGTTCGTGCTCGGTGGCGGCGCGCGGGCCGGATTGCGGCCGTTGATCACAAGCCTCGCCACCTTCGCCGGAATTGCCGCGGTGATCAAGCTGATGGGGCTCGATCACGGCGGCTTGCCGATCGTCGATACGCGGCTGTGGGGCGGGCTGCTGGTGACACTGGTGATCGCCATTACCGGCATCGTGGCGTCCTTGCCGATCGGCGTCGCGCTCGCGCTCGGCCGGCGCTCGACCATTCCCCTGATCCGGATCTTCTCGATCACCTATATCGAGTTCTGGCGCGGGGTGCCGCTGATCACGGTGCTGTTCTTCGCGACCTACATGCTGCCCTTATTCCTGCCGGGCAACTTCACCGTCGACGGGCTGGTGCGCGCGCTGATCGGCGTTTCCCTGTTCACAGGCGCCTATCAGGCCGAGAACCTGCGCGGCGGTCTGGCAGCGGTGCCGCGCGGGCAGGGCGAGGCGGCCTCCGCGCTCGGCCTGTCCTGGTGGAAGACCACATCGCTGATCGTGCTGCCGCAGGCGCTGCGCCACGTCATTCCCGCCATCGTCAACAGCTTCATCTCGCTGTTCAAGGACACCTCGCTGGTGTCGATCGTCGCGCTGTTCGATCTGCTCGGCTCGCTGCGCGCCTCATTCGCCGATCCGGTCTGGACCACGCCATCGACCGCGTTCACCGGCTTTGCCTTCGTCGGCATCATCTACTTCATCTTCTGCTTTGGAATGTCGCGCTACTCGCTCTTCGTCGAGCACCGCCTCAACGCCCACCGCCGCAATTGATCGAGGCCACCATGTCCGACCCCATCGTCAAGATTTCCGGCCTGAACAAATGGTACGGCGAGTTTCACGTGCTCCGCGACATCGATCTCGACGTCAGCAAGGGCGAGCGCATCGTCATCTGCGGCCCCTCGGGCTCGGGCAAGTCGACCTTGATCCGCTGCATCAACGCGCTCGAGGAGTTCCAGGAGGGCGAGATCGTCGTCGACGGCATCGAGCTCGGGCCGAACCTCAAGCATGTCGACGCGGTGCGCCGCGAGGTCGGCATGGTGTTCCAGAGCTTTAACCTGTTTCCGCATCTCACCGTGCTCGACAATTGCACGCTGGCGCCGATCTGGGTCCGCAACATTCCCAAGAAGGATGCCGAAGCCACCGCGATGAAGTTCCTGGAGCGGGTCAAGATCCCGCACCAGGCCAACAAGTTTCCCGGCCAGATGTCCGGCGGCCAGCAGCAGCGCGTCGCCATCGCGCGCGCGCTGACCATGAACCCGAAGGTGATGCTGTTCGACGAGCCGACCTCGGCGCTCGATCCCGAAATGGTCAAGGAGGTGCTCGACACCATGGTCGACCTCGCCGAGGAAGGGATGACCATGCTGGTCGTCACCCACGAGATGGGCTTTGCCAAGGAAGTCGCCAACCGCGTGGTGTTCATGGACGCCGGCCAGATCATCGAGGCCAACACGCCGAACGAATTCTTCGCCGCGCCCCAACACGCCCGCACCAAGCTGTTCCTGAGCCAGATCCTGCGCTGAGCTAGGCAGCTGGAGCCGACCGATCGAGCTAGACGAACGGCAGCTTGATGTTGCTGCGCTTCTCCAGCCATTCCGGCACGGGCAGGTTCTTGGCCCGCATGAAGTCGGCATTGAACAGCTTCGACTGATAGCGGCTGCCGGAATCGCAGAGAATGGTGACGATGGTCTTGCCTGGTCCGAGCTGCTTGGCGAGCCGCATCGCGCCGACAATATTGATGCCGGTTGAGCCGCCGAGGCATAGGCCTTCGTGCTGCAGCAGCTCGTAGATCACACTCACAGCTTCCGCATCCGGAATGAGAAAGGCGTCATCGACCCTGGCGCTCTCGACGATCGCGGTTTTGCGGCCGAGCCCGATGCCTTCCGTGATGGAGTCGCCGGGCGTCGCCTTGGCTTCGCCGGTCCTGAAATATTCGAACATGCCGGCGCCGTGCGGATCGGCGCAGGCAATCCGGATGTCCTTGTTCTTTTCTTTCAGAAAACGGCTGACGCCGGCGAGCGTGCCGCCGCTGCCGACCGAACAGACGAAGCCGTCGATCTTGCCGCCGGTCTGCGCCCAGATCTCGGGACCGGTCGAGTCGTAATGCGCCTTGGCATTGTCGAGGTTGTTCCACTGGTCGGCGAACAGCACGCCGTTCGGCTCGGTCTTGCGCAGCTCGTCGGCAAGACGGCGGCCGACATGCTGGTAATTGTTCGGATTGGAATAGGGCAGCGCCGGCGATTCCAGCAGCTCGGCACCGCACAGCTTCAGAAAATCCTTCTTCTCCTGGCTCTGCGTCTCCGGGATCACGATCAGCGTACGATAGCCGCGCGCGCTCGCGACCACCGCGAGCCCAATGCCGGTGTTGCCGGCGGTTGCTTCCACCACGAGGCCGCTCGGCTTCAGCTCGCCGCGCTTCTCAGCCTCCAGGATCATCCATTTGCCGGCGCGGTCCTTGACCGACTGGCCGGGATTCATGAACTCGGCCTTGCCGAGAATGGTGCAGCCGGTCAGTTCGGATGCGCGCTTGAGCTTGATCAGCGGGGTGTTGCCGATGGCTTCGACAACGTCGTTTTTGATGGTCATGTCAGGCAATTACCGGCTGGGGGCGAGAAAGTCGTCAGAGCCTAAAGTAGGGTCGCCAGCCATACAAGGACCCCTTGCAAGGCGAGGGCCTTAACTCTCATTGCTGCTTTGCGAAGATGACCTGCCGGACGTCGATATTGCCGGACAGGAATCCGGCCTCGCAATAGGCGAGATAATACTCCCACAGCCGCCGGAACCGGTCGTCGAAGCCGAGGGGAGCGAGAGCCGGCCATGCCGCGCGGAAATTATTCCGCCAGGTGGCGAGCGTCTTGGCATAATCTTGCCCGAAGATGCGCTCACGGATGACGGGTATGCTGAACCTGTCCCCGAGCGATTTCAGCACGGCAGGCGAGGGCAGCATGCCGCCTGGAAAAACGTAGCGCTGGATGAAATCGACCTCGCGTCGGTAGCCCTGGAAGAGCCGGTCCTGGATCGTGATGGCCTGGATGCCTGCCAATCCGCCCGGCAGCAGGCGGTCGCGCAGCTGGGCGAAATAGCGCGGCCAGAATTGCTCGCCGACCGCCTCGATCATCTCGATGGAGGCAATCCGGTCGTAGCGATCGCGCTCGTCGCGATAATCCTGCAACCGGATCTCGACTTGTTCGGCAAGCCCTGCTTCGTGGATGCGCTTCTGCGCAAAATCGCGCTGCTCGGTCGAGATGGTCAGGCCGACGACGCGCGCGCCAAAGGTCTTGGCGGCGAATTCGGCAAAGCCACCCCAGCCGCAGCCGATCTCGAGCAGCTTCTGGCCGGGCTTCAGGTCGAGTGCCTCGGCGAGGCGGCGGTATTTGTTGGTTTGGGCTGCCGTGAGATCGGTGGTCGAGCCTTCGAACAGCGCCGACGAATAGGTCATGCTCGGATCGAGCCAGGCCGAGTAGAACTCATTGCCGATGTCGTAATGGGCGTGGATGTTGCGCCTCGCCTGGCGGCGCGTGTTGCGGTTGAACCAGTGCTGCACCATCTGCACGAACCGCATCAGCGGTTTGTCGCGCAGCATGGCCTGGATCAGGTCATGGTTGACGCAGAACAGGTACAGAAACTGCGTGAGATCAGGCGTGTCCCAATCGCCGGCGAGATAGGCTTCGGCAATGCCGATGTCGCCGCCGTTGATCAGGCGCGATGCGAAGCCGTAATTGTGCAGCCGCATCGCGGCTTCAGGACCCGGCTCGTGTCCGCCGAGCCGGATCACACGGCCGTCGGGCAGAGTGACGTCGAGCGTGCCGCGTCGCAGCCGCGACCCGAAGGCCAGCGCAAGGCGAACGATGCGCGGCAGGTCGGCGAACACTGTCTCGACGTCATCAGGTGTTACCGAAATGGCATTCGACATCGGCAGATCCATGGTCCCGACGGATACTGTCCGACCGCGAGCCGAGTGCGCCCATCCCGCTCTGTTGCTTGACCCGAGCGCCCCGCAAACGGTCAGCGATCAAATAATATAGGGGTGCGATTTGCCCTGCGCCAAGATGGTTTCGTCGCTGCGCTGCCCTGCGGCATCGGGGTGTGGCACCAGCCGCGCTCCTTTCAGCCAGAGCCGCAGCGCCTCCCAGTGGATCGCCGCCATCACCTTGAGGCTGACGAGCGGCAGGCTGAAGAACGATCGCAACAGGGCAGGCGTGGTCAGAGCCCGGCGGCGACCGCTGAAGGTCGCCGCGAGCAGCGGGCCGTCGTGGTCGGTCTCCAGGATGCGCAGCTTGACCGTGTCGGACGGCGGCAGCACCCGGAAATGGTAGCGCATCGCCATCGGCACGAAGGGCGAGACGTAGAACAGCTTGTCCTGTTGCTGCCGCAGACCCGCGGCATTCAGCTCGCCGGCCCCGACAGGCAACACGTACGGATGAATCTCGCCAAAGGTGTTGCGCACCTCGTAGATCACCAGCACCAGCTCGCCGGCGGTGTTACGGCAAAAATAGACCGAGAGTGGATTGAAGCCGTAGCCGAGCAGGCGGGGATAGCACAACAACTCGACCCGGCCGCCGTGGAGGTCGATGCCTTCAGCGGCAGCGCAGCGCTCCGCATAGGCGCGTAGCGAGGAGCCGTCGCGCGGGCCGTGATCCTTCTCGTGAAAACTGTAGAGCGCGGCGCGATTGACGCCGAACAGCGCCGACTGCCTGTTAGCCTCATCCAGCCGGTCGAGATCGATCAGGAGGCTCATGACGCGGTAGCTGAAGCGATGGCCCGTCGGCTTCAGCCGCGCGTGCATAACGTCGCCGAAATAGAGCGCGGCGGCATCCGATGCCGGAAGGGCTGTCCTCGCCATCGCGCTACTCCGCCGCCTCCGCCAGCTCGACGGGGCCCGTGCGCCAGGGCGCAGTCACCCCCAGCGCTTCGGCAACCGAAAGGCCCGAGCGCAAGCCGTCCTCGTGAAAGCCGTAGCCGGTCCAGGCGCCGCAAAACCAGGTGTGCCGCGGGCCTTGGATCTCCGCCAGGCGCTTCTGGGCTGCAAAGGCCGCCGCATTGTACTGCGGATGCTCGCACAGATATTGACCGAAGGTGAGCTCGGGCGCGGGTTCGAAGGGCGGGTTGAGGCTGACGAACAACGGCTTGTCGGCGTCGATCCCTTGAAGCCGGTTCATCCAGTAGGTCACCGCGACGTCGTTCATCGCCGCTCCCTCGCGCTGCCAGCGCAGGAAATTCCAAGACGCCCAGGCGCGGCGCCGCTTCGGCATCAGCCTGACGTCGCGATGCAGATAGACCTTGTTCGGAGAATAGTTGATGGCGCCGAGGATGTCGCGCTCGCGCTTGTCTGCATCAGACAGCATCGCGAGCGCCTGGTCACTATGCGCTGCGATCACCACATGGTCGAAACTCTCGTGCCGGCCGTGGCTGTCACCGACCACGACGCCGTGCGACGTGCGCGCGATCGAGGTCACGGCGCAGCCGAGCCGGATGCGGTCCCTGAACGCGGCCTGGAGCCGCCCGACATAGGTCTGGCTGCCGCCCCTCACCGTGCGCCAGACCGGCCGGTCGTAGTGCAGCAGGCGATGATTGTCGAAGAAAGCGACGAAGTTCTCGGCCGGAAAGTCTAGTATGTCGTGCGCAGGAGCCGACCAGATCGCAGCGCCCATGGGGGCGAGATAGTCGGTCAGAAGTCGCTTGGAGAATCGCCGCTGGCGGAAATAGGCGCCGAGCGTCAGTCCGCTGAGGCGGCCGCTCCGAAGGTCGTCGATACTTTGGCGGCCGAACGCCGGGATCTCCGTCAGCATCCGCAGGTAGGACGGGGAGAGCAGATTGGCCGGTTGGGCAAACAGGCCGGCCCCGGTCGCCCACCAATCATTGCCACCGCCGCGCCATTCGAAACGGCCACCGTCGGCGGACACCGCAAAACTCATGCAGCTTGCGACCGTCGCAACGCCGAGATGGGCGAACATTGCGGTCAGATCGGGATAGTTGAGCTCGTTGTAGACGATGAAGCCGATATCCACGGTTACAGGCGTGCCCTGATAGTCGATGGTGACGGTGTGGCTGTGGCCGCCTGGACGCAGCTCGCGCTCATAGATCGTCACCGGGTAGCGCTGGGAAAGCGTCCAGGCCGCCGTGTTGCCGGCGATGCCCGTTCCGATGACCGCGATGCGCATGCGTCAATGTCCCTGCCTCGTGCTGGACAAGCTACGATGCGTTGCGGCGGGGGTTTCAGTGGAGAGCAGGCCCTTGGCTTTGCGTCTTCGGGGCCACTGTGGCTGCAATATCACATGAAATCTTTGTAAGCTTGATGTGTTTCCGGACCTTTCTGGAATCGAAAAAGCCGCTGCAAGACAGGGATCTTCTTCATTCCGACGATCGGATCGCGGGCGTGATCGGCTGTGCGTTTCGCGGGTGCGGGACTGTCCCGCAGTTCCGCGCCCGGCTAGTATGAATCTCCGGTTCCGCAGAAAGCATCACGTTGTGAACGAGTTACAGAATGGCCTCCGGCCGCCCGCCCGCCTATCGGCTCGTCCGGCCGCGCGGGAGCGGCATGACCTGCCCGTCGGGGGGTGGATGTGACACAGCGGGTTCCGGCCCTTGTCAGGCGGCAAGTCCTTGGGCAAGTCCTTGGGCAAGTCCTCGGGCAAGTCCTCGGGGCTGCCCCCCGAATGCTGCGTGCGGTCGCCGTGCTATTCCTGGCCTCGAGCTCGGGCGCCTGCGTGTTGACCCAGGACCTTCCCGATCCCGCGCTCGATGTCCCCACGCAGTACAAATATGCCGGGAAGGCGGACGCACCGCCCTCGTTGGATTGGTGGCGCGGCTTCCGCTCGGCCGAGCTGACGCAGCTGATGGAAGAGGCGCAGACCGTCAACCTCGATATCGCTGCCGCGGTCGCCCGCATCGTCGAGGCCGATGCGCAGGCGCGCCAGGCGGGCGCGGCGCTGTTGCCGAGCCTGTCGGGAACGGGACAAGAGACTTATTCGCGCACCTCCGGCTCCTCGGCTTCGGGGCTTACCAATGGCGGCCGTGAGGTCGTCAACTACCAGGCGTCGCTGAGCGCGAGCTATCAGCTCGACTTCTGGGGCCAGAACCGCGATGCGCTGCAAACGGCGGAGGAGACCGCCAAGGCCAACCGCTTCGATCGCGACACCGTCGCGCTGACGACGCTCGCCGCCGTTGCCAATGCTTATTTCCAGGTGCTGGCCTCACAGGACCGCCTGCGCACCGCCCAGCGCAACATCGCCAGCGCCCAGCGCATCCTCGATGCCATCCGCGAGCGCCGCAAGGCCGGGACGGGGACCGACCTCGACGTCGCCCAGCAGGAGAGTGTGCTCGCCAACCAGAAGGCGTTGGTGCCGCCCTTGCGCCAGACCCTCGACCAGAACGCCAATGCGCTTGCCGTGCTGGTGTCGCGCCCGCCGGAGAGCGTGCGCCTTGCTGGCGGATCGCTGGACCGGATCGCCATTCCGCGTGTCACGCCCGGGCTGCCGTCGGAACTGCTGACGCAGCGGCCTGATATCCGCCGGCAGGAGGCGCAGCTCGCCTCCGCCACCGCGAATATCGGCAACGCCCGCGCGCAGTTCTTCCCGAGCATCCAGCTCACCGGCAATGGCGGCTATCAGAGCTCGGCGCTGTTTTCGCTGTTCCAGCCGCACGCGGCGTTCTTCCAGCTGGTCGGCAGCGCGACCCAGCCGATCTTCGACGGCGGCAAGATCCTCGGCAATTTCGAATATGCCAAGGCGCGGCAGGACGAACTGCTGCAGACCTACCGCAAAACCATCGTCCAGGCCTTCACCGACGTCGACAACGCACTATTTTCAATCAAGCAGACCACGATCAAGCTGCAATTGCAGCGCGACGTGGTCAACGCCTCGCGGCGCGCCTTCGATCTCGCCGAGCAGCAGCTGCGCGCCGGCACGGCCGATATCGTGACCGTGCTCAACACCCAGCTGACGCTGTTCCAGGCCGAAGACACCCTGTCACAGGCGCAGCTCGCACGGCTTCTTGCCATCGTGAGCCTGTATCAGGCGCTCGGCGGCGGCTGGGAGCCGCGAATGGAGAAACCGGTCAATGCTCTTTAAGCCGGATACAAAGGACGGCGCGAAAGCGGGGATGGCGAAGAAGTCGCGCGGCCGCGGCTTTGTCATGACTCTGATCACGCTCGCGATCCTCGGCGGTCTCGGCTATCTCGGCTGGATCGCGTGGCATCAGAAGCCGGCAAATGACCGCAACGCTCGGCCCGATCTGCCGGTGCCTGTGCTGGCGGCGACGCCGCGCGTGCAGGACGTGCCGGTCTATCTCGACGGCGTCGGCGCCATCCGCGCGCTCAACACGGTCACCGTGCGCTCCCAGGTCGACGGCAAGCTGATTGCGGTGAAGTTCACCGAAGGCCAGGACGTCAAAAAGGGCGACGTGCTCGGCGAGATCGACCCCGCGCTCTACCAGGCGACCTATGACCAGGCCGTAGCCAAGAAGGCACAGGACGAGGCCCAGCTCGCCAACCAGCGCATCGACCTTGCGCGCTACGAGCAGTTAGCTGCCTCCAATGCCGGCTCCAAGCAGCAGGCCGACACCCAGCGCGCTGCGGTCGCGCAGACCGAGGCGTTGGTCAAGGCCGACCAGGCCGCAATCGACAATGCGGCGGCGACGCTGAGCTACACCAAGATCGTGGCGCCGCTGTCGGGCCGCGCCGGCCTGCGCCAGGTCGACCAGGGCAACATCATCCACGCCTCCGACACCACCGGCCTCGTCGTCATCACCCAATTGCAGCCGATCGCGGTGTGGTTCAGCCTGCCGCAGCAGCAAATCATGCGCGTCAATGCCGCTGCCGCGAAGGGCGCGCTGTCGGTCGACGTGTTCGGCAATGACGGCGTCACCGTGATCGACACCGGCAAGCTCACCGGCATCGACAACCAGGTCGACCAGACCACCGGCACGCTGAGGCTCAAGGCGGAATTCCCCAACGCCAATTACCAGCTCTGGCCCGGGCAGTTCGTCAATGTCCGCCTCAAGGTCGAAACGCTGAACCAGGCGCTGGTGGTGCCGACCTCGGCGGTGCAGCGCGGGCCGATCGGCACGTTCAGCTACGTCATCGGCGAGGACAACGTCGTGACGGCCAAGCCTGTCACGGTGACGCAGCAGAACGAGCGTGATGCGGTGATTGCGAGCGGCCTGACGCCGAACGATCGGGTCGTAACCACCGGTTTTGCCAATCTGTCCGACGGCTCCAAGGTCAGCGTCGGCCGCGACGAGCAGACGCCGTCGGCCGACCTCGCTCCGCGCAAGCGCACGCGCGCTCCGCAAGCCGACGGCAAGGGCGGTCAGGCGAAGGAGGGCCAGAAGGACGGACAAGGCAAGGACGGCGAATTCCGCGCCAAGCGGAACAGCAGCGAAGGCGACCAGAAGGGCCAGACGGGCCCAGCGCCGGGGCCGGGGGCTCAACCATCGGGGGCTCAATCATCCGGATCTGGAGCCAAGCAGCCATGATCCCGGCAACAGCCGCCTGACGCGGCAGGCGTATCCCATGGGTGTCTCCGAACCCTTCATCCGCCGGCCGATCGCAACTTCGCTGCTTGGCATTGCGCTGCTGATCGGCGGGCTGCTCGGCTATTTCGCGCTGCCGGTCTCGGCGCTGCCGCAGGTCGACTTCCCGACGGTGCAGGTGACGACGCAGCTGCCGGGCGCGAGCCCCGACGTGATCGCCTCGCTGATCACCGCGCCGCTGGAGCGGCAGCTCGGCCAGATCCCGTCGCTGACGGCGATGAACTCGACGAGCTCGTTCGGCGTCAGCCAGATCTCGCTGCAGTTCGACCTCAACCGCGACATCGACGGTGCGACCCAGGACGTGCAGGCTGCGATCAACGCCGCCGCCGGCGTCCTGCCCAAGACGCTGCCTTACCCGCCGACCTACGCCAAGGTGAACCCGGCGGATGCGCCGGTCATGACGCTGGCGCTGCGCTCGGACACGATCTCGCTGCGGGCGATGAGCGACATCGCCGACACGCTGCTGGCCCAACGCCTCAGCCAGATCTCCGGCGTCGGCCGCGTCTCCGTGCTCGGCGGGCTGAAGCCGGCCGTGCGCATCCAGGCCGATCTGGCGCGGCTTGCCGCCTACGGCATCGCCATGGAGGACTTGCGCGCAGCCATCGCAAACGCCAATGTCTCCGGGCCAAAGGGCTCGCTCGACGGTGCCCAGCAGTCCTACATCATCGCGGCCAACGACCAGATCGCCGCCGCCGAGGCTTACCGTCCCATCATCATCGCCTATCGCAACGGCTCGCCGGTGACGATCGGCGACGTCGCGCAGATCGTCGACGGGCTCGAGAACGACCGCACCGGCGGCTGGTACCAGGGCACGCCGGCCGTCATCATCGACATCCAGCGCCAGCCCGGCGCCAATGTCATTGACGTCGTCAGCCAGATCCGCGCCGAGATTCCGAAGGTGCAGCGTGCCATTCCGGCCGGCGTAAAACTGACCATCGTCTCAGACCGCACCGTCACCATTCGCGCCTCGGTCCACGACGTGCAGTTTACGCTCGTGCTTGCCGTCGTGCTGGTGACGCTGGTGGTGCTGCTGTTCCTGCGCTCGCTGCGCGCAACACTGATCGCGGGCGTGGCGCTGCCGCTGTCGCTGATCACGAGCTTCGGCATCATGTATTTTGCCGGCTTCAGCCTCGACAATCTTTCGCTGATGGCGCTGACGATCGGCACCGGCTTCGTGGTCGACGATGCCATCGTGATGATCGAGAACATCGTCCGCCACATGGAGAATGGCGACAACGCGATGCAAGCCTCGCTGAGGGGCGCCAGTGAAATCGGCTTCACAGTGATCTCGCTGACGGTGTCGCTGATCGCGGTGTTCATCCCGCTTTTGTTCATGTCGGGTCTTGTGGGACGCATGTTCCGCGAATTCGCGCTGACGCTGACGATTGCGGTCGTGACCTCGGCGGTGGTCTCGCTGACGCTGACGCCGATGATGTGCTCGCGCCTGCTCAAGCACACCCATGAGGAGCTGGCGGTGCCGGGCCTCGCCGCCATCAGCCGCTTCATCGATCGCACCGTCGAATTCTATCACCGCACGTTGCTCGTGGTGTTGCGGCATCAGCGCACCACGCTGGTGGTGACCTTCGTGACGCTGGCCGCAACACTCGTCCTGTATGTCGTCGCGCCAAAGGGGTTCTTGCCGCTGCAGGACACCGCCTCGATCACCGCGGTGACAGAGGCCGGCCCGGATGTCTCCTTCGCCGAGATGCAGAAGCGGCAGGCCGATGCCGCCGACGCCATCAAGGCCGATCCCGACGTCACAGGCGTCGTCTCGGTGATTGGCGCGGGTTCGGTCAATCCGACCACCAATGTCGGGCGCCTCGTCATGACGCTGAAGCCGCGTGGCGAGCGACGCGACGATATCGGAGCGGTCATTGCCCGGTTGAAGGACAAGGTCTCCGGCATTCCCGGCATGACCGTCTATTTCCAGCCGGTGCAGGACGTGCAGATCTCGACCCAGTCGAGCCGCTCGCAATACCAGTACACGCTGACCGGCACCGACGCGGCGCTGGTGTCGGAATGGGCACGCAAGCTCGTCGATGAAATGCGGCGCGATCCCTTGTTCCGCGACGTCTCCTCGGAAGCCCAGGAGGGCGGCCTGCGCGCGCAGCTCGAGGTCGACCGCACCCGCGCCGGCCAGCTCGGCGTCAGCCTGCAGGCCATCACCGACACGCTCAACGATGCTTTTGCACAAAGGCAGATCTCGACCATCTATGGCCAGGCCAACCAGTACCGCGTGGTGCTGGAGGCGCTGCCGATGTACCAGCGCGATCCCTCGATCCTGTCAAAGCTGTATCTGCCGGGCGGCGCCAGCGCGACCGCCGGCGCGCCCAACGCGCAAGTGCCGCTCGATGCGGTGGCGACCTTGAAGCGCACCACGGCGCCGCTGGCGATCTCGCACCAGGCGCAATTCCCGGCGATCTCGCTCAGCTTCAACCTCGCCCCGGGCGCCGCGCTCGGCGATGCCGTCGAGGCGGTGAAAGCGATCGAGACCCGGATCGAGATGCCCAACAGCATCGTCGGCGTCTATGCTGGCGATGCCGCCGAATTCGCCAAGGCGCTGGCCGGCCAGCCCTGGCTGCTGCTCGCCGCCGTGATCACGATCTACATCGTGCTGGGCGTGCTCTATGAGAGCTACATCCACCCGATCACGATCCTCTCGACGCTGCCATCGGCCGGCGTCGGCGCCATCCTGGCGCTGATGCTGTTTGGGCAGGACCTCTCGGTGATCGGCCTGATCGGCATCATCCTCTTGATGGGCATCGTCAAGAAGAACGCGATCATGATGATCGACTTCGCGCTGGAGGCCGAGCGCGGGCAGGGCATGCCGGCCCATGAAGCCATCGTGCAGGCCTGCCTGTTGCGCTTCCGGCCGATCATGATGACGACGCTCGCGGCGCTGTTCGGCGCGCTGCCGCTGGCGATCGAGAGCGGCACCGGCGCGGAGCTGCGCTTTCCGCTCGGCATCTCCATCATCGGCGGCCTGCTCCTGAGCCAGCTGCTGACGCTCTACACCACGCCCGTGATCTACCTCGCGCTCGACCGCATCAATCGCCGCCTCGAGCAGGCGCTGCCGCCGCCCGAGCCCGAGGCGCCCACGGCCGGCGCGACCGAGGGGATGCAGTGATGGCATCGATCTCGGAACCGTTCATCCGCCGTCCCGTCGCGACCACGCTGCTGTCGATCGGGCTGTTCCTACTGGGAGCGGTCGCCTACGAGTTGCTTCCCGTCGCTTCCGTCCCCAACGTCGACTTCCCCGCCATCTTCGTCTCGGCGAGCCGTCCCGGCGCCGACCCGTCGGTGATGGCGGCCACCGTCGCCGCGCCGCTTGAACGGCGGCTCGGTGAAATCGCCGGCATCAACCAGATCACCTCGACGTCGTCGCTCGGCGTCGCGAACATCCAGCTCCAGTTCGACATCGGCCGCAACATCGACAAGGCGGCGCGCGATGTGCAGGCCGCGATCAACGCGGCCCTCGTCGACCTGCCCAGCGACCTGCCGGCGCTGCCGCGCTTCCGGAAAGCGAACACGGCCGGCGCGCCGGTCTTCGTGCTGGCGCTGACCTCCAAGACGCTATCGGCGAGCGCGATTTACGACGTCGCCGATACCGTGCTGGCGCAGCGCATCTCGCAGGTACCCGGTGTCGGCGACGTGACGGTATCGGGCGCCGACCAGCCGGCGGTTCGGATTCAGCTCAACCCGGTGGCGCTGTCGAATGCGGGGATCGCCACCGACGACGTGCGTACCGCTATCATCAACGCCAACCCGCTTGGCCCCGTCGGCATCTTCAACGGCGAGCGCCAGAGCGAGACGCTGTCGCTGAACCGGCAGATGCGCACGGCGCAGGAATTCCGCGACATCGTGGTCAAGAGCTCGAACGGCAATTTCGTCCGGCTCTCCGACGTCGCCGATATCGAGGACAGCGTCCGCAACGCGCGCTCGATCGCCTGGTTCAACAAGCAGCCGGCGGTGCTGATCCAGATCACCAAGCAGGGGGACGCCAACGTCATCGACACCGTCGACCGGGTCAAGGCGCTGATTCCCGAGCTGAGGCAATGGATTCCGGCCGGCGTTGACGTGTCTACGCTGGTCGATCGGACCACCACGATCCGCGCCAGCGTGATGGATATGCAGTGGACGCTGCTTGCGACCGCCGGCCTGGTGATGGTCGTGGTGTTCGTGTTCCTGCGTCGGATCACGCCGACGATCGCCGCCGGCATCTCGGTGCCGCTGGCGCTGGCCGGCACCTGTGCCGGCATGTGGGTCGCCGGCTTCTCGATCGACAATCTGTCGCTTATGGCGCTGGCGATCTCGGTCGGCTTCGTCGTCGACGACGCCATCGTCATGATCGAGAACATGTTCCGCAACCTCGAGCATGGCATGCGGCCGATGCGGGCGGCGCTCGAGGGCGCCAAACAGATCGGCTTCACCGTGGTTTCGATCAGCCTGTCGCTGATCGCGGCGTTCACACCGCTCCTTTTCATGAACGGGATTCAGGGACGCCTGCTCCGTGAATTCTCATTGACGCTGACCTTCGCAATCGTGGTCTCGACCCTGGTGTCGCTGACGGTGACGCCGATGATCTGCGCCCATTATATCCGGCAGACAACGTCGGAGACCGCGACGCTGTTCGATCGCGTCATTGAAGGTTTGCTATCGCGTATCGTCGCCTTTTATGCCCGCAGCTTGCGCGCCGTGCTCGAATTCCCGCTGCTGACGTTGCTGGTCTTCTTTGCCACCATCGGTCTAACCGTAACGCTCTACATCAAGGTTCCCAAATCCGATTTTCCGGTCGACGATTCCGGCTTCGTCATCGGAGCGACGCGCGCCTCGGCCGACATCTCGTTCCAGTCGATGCTGAGCCTGCAGCAGCGGCTCGCCGACATCGTGATGCAGGATCCGGCCGTCGCCGGCATCGGGTCGACCGTCGGCAGTGGTGTCGGGGGCCCCGGTTCGGCGACCTCGAATCGTGGCACCATGTTCATCAGCCTGAAGCCGCCGGAAGAGCGCGATCACGTCTCGACCCAGATCGTGATCGACCGTCTCAGGAAGGCATTGTATCCCGTGCCCGGCATTCGTCTGTTCATGTTCGCCGCCCAGGACGTGCGCGCCGGCGGGCGGCAGAGCGATTCCAACTTCCAATATACGCTCTCCAGCACCGACCTCGATCTGCTGCAGAAATGGGCGCCGATCGTGGCCAAGCGGATGGAGACGGTGGAGGGCATCACCGACATCTCCAGCGACCGCGATCCCGGCGGGCTCCAGCTGACATTGAACATTGATCGCCAGAAGGCCGCGGCGCTGGGCGTCAGGGTGCAGGACATCGACAACGCCCTGAACAACGCCTTCTCGCAGCGCCAGATCTCGATCATCTACACTCAGCGCAACCAGTACATGACGGTGCTGGAGATCGATCCGAAATTCCAGGTCGACCCGTCCAATCTCGATCGCATCTACGTCGCCGGCGCTGGTGGCGTGCAGGTGCCGCTGTCGGCCGTGGTCCGCGCGACGCGCGGGCTTGCCGCGCTCGCGGTCTATCATTCGCAATCGGTGCCATCGACCACGGTATCGTTCAACACCTTGCCTGACGTCGTGCTCGAGGCTGCCACGCGGAACATCCAGCGTGCGGTCGACGAATTGCACATGCCCGAGGGCATCCGCGGCAGCTTTGACGGCAATGCCGGCGAATTTGCCAGGACCAGCAGTCGGCAGCCGCTCTTGATCCTCGGCGCGCTGGTGGCGATGTATATCGTGCTCGGGGTGCTCTATGAGAGCCTCGCCCATCCGCTCACGATCATCTCGACACTGCCTTCGGCCGGCCTCGGCGCGCTGCTGGCGCTGCAGATCACCAATACGCCGCTGACGGTGATCGCCTTCGTCGGCATCATCCTGTTGATCGGCATCGTCAAGAAGAACGGCATCATGATGGTCGACTTCGCGCTCGATGCCGAGCGCCAGCGCGGCCTGTCCTCGGCCGAGGCGATCTTCGAGGCCTGCCAGGCGCGCTTCCGTCCGATCCTGATGACGACCATGGCCGCGCTGTTCGCCGGCATTCCGCTCGTGGTCGCGACCGGGCCGGGCACGGAGCTGCGCCGTCCGCTCGGCATCACCATCATCGGCGGCCTGTTCGTCTCGCAGGTCCTCACCCTCTACACCACGCCGGTGATTTACCTCTTGATTGACCGCCTGCGTCGGCGGTCCGAGCCGCGTGCGCTGCCGGCGCCGGCGGAATAGGTTGTTGAACGGCTGTACCGAGCGTATAGCGGCGGTCATGTCGAACCCAGCCGAGACCACGGCCGCAGCGCCTGAGCCTGTCCCCGAATGCCCGCACTGCCAGAAGCCGATGCCGCTCTGCATCTGCGACACTGTCACGCCGATCGAGAACAAGCTCTCGCTCCTGATCCTGCAGCATCCGCAGGAGCAGGACAGGGCGCTCGGCACGGCGCGGCTGCTTGCCAGGCACTTTGAAGACGCGACTGTGAAGGTCGGCCTGTCCTGGCCGAGCCTGTCCAAGGCGCTTGGCCGTCCGGTCGAGAACGCCTCGCACTGGGCTGTGCTCTATCTCGGTTCGGCGCGCGCCGCGGACCTCGACGTCGAGGGCGAGATCGTCGCGCTCAACCGCAAGGGCGAGGTCGCGGAGAACCAGCGTGCCATTTTTGGCAAGCTCGAAGGCGTGGTGCTGCTCGACGGCACCTGGAGCCAGGCCAAGGCGCTGTGGTGGCGCAATCCCTGGATGCTGAAATGCCAGCGCGTGATCCTCAACCCCAAGCACCCATCGCGCTACGGTCGCCTGCGTCGCGAGCCACGCAAGGACGGGCTGTCGACCATCGAGGCAGCGGCGACGCTGCTGGCGGGGCTCGAGCGGCGCCCCGACATCGCCGAGACGTTGAACGCCAGTTTTGAACGGCTGTTGACGCGTTATCGCGAAGTCCAGGCCGAGATGCCTGAACTCGCGCCAAAGCCGGAACCCAAAGGCCGCCGGCGCGACTTCCGCCGCGGCAAACGGTCCTGACCTGGGCTGATCCCAATTCTGCGGTTGATTGCCTCGCGGTGCGAAGGCGTAAGCGCCCGGCCGGGGTTGCCTAACCCCCTGATCCTCTATATTGGTCCGCCCTTACGGGGCCACGTGGCGGAGTGGTTACGCAACGGTCTGCAAAACCGTGTACACCAGTTCAATTCTGGTCGTGGCCTCCATCACCAAACTTCTGATATTTCAGCCTAAATCGTGATTCCGTTCGGTCCGCCAAGGGCGCGGACAGCAACTGCACGAGCCGCGCCCACCGGAATTGCCCGGGGCTTGCTGGAAACCCTCGATTCAGGCCCGATGGCATAAACTTCGCATCTGCGAAGGCATGCAGTCCTATCAATCGAGCGCTGGAGCACACGTGGGCGAGATCGTCCGGTTTATCCCGAAATCCGAGCTTGAGCGGGCTCGCCTTATTGCCGAGGCGCGCGCGATCTATGACAGCATCTTCCCGCCTGATGTGCCCGACAGGGCGCCGCAGGATGACAAGGACAGCGTCAAGAATTGATCGCAGACCCGTGGCCTGCCGTCAGGTTTGGCTAGGAGGTTTCAGCAGGTTTTCAGGAGGCGGCGTACCAGCCATCCGGAAAGGGCAGCAGGGGCCATGCGCCCTCATTGTCATTCGCGGCCTTGAGCGGCTTCTTGAGCGCTGCGTCGAAGCTCCACGGGCGGGGCACGAAGTCCTCCAGCGGCGCAGGCGCGAAAGTGTCGTGAATCATGGCGTCCCGGACGGCATCCAGCATCAAATTGAATTCGGCTTCGCTCATCACACCCTCCGGAACGCGGATGGCGAACTGTGGCAAAGCCGGTTTGTTGGCCGGTTGACCCGATCGTTCGGATTTTAACGATCGGGCGATCGAGGTCCGTTTGGTTACCGATTTCTGAAGATCCCCGAACCCCCAGTAAATCCGGGGACCTCTAGGAAGTTCCAGGCGGCCGCCAGTGTGCAAGAGATCACATCCCCCGCGATTTATTCCTCCTACCTCTTTGCCCGCACCGGCCAACAGCGGCCGGTCCGGCAGGGCAGACAGGAGACTGGTCATGAAGGCGAGGTTCTTGCGGTTTGCGGGTGTGAGAAGCCGGGCGCGTCGCGCCTCCACAGTCGGCCTGTTCCTGACGTTGTTTGCATCAGCTGCGAATGCGCAGCAGGGCACACCGGAGCAGCGCCGGGCCTGCACGCCCGACGTCTACCGGCTCTGTGCCGGCGAAATCCCCAACGTCCGGGCCATCACGGCCTGTCTGCGTCGTAACCGCTCCAGCTTGAGCGAGGCTTGCCGCAGCGTGTTCGACCAGGCCGGCGGCTGACGCACTCCCTGTGGGTTTGTGCGCAGCAAGTGCTCGTGTGGTCTCGCGAATCCGGCATGGTCGGCCTGTGGATATGCTGCGGACAGGCTGTGGAGTGCTGTGGATTCCGACCGCAGATATGTTCGCCCGCGCCGTATCTGGGCGAGGTATCGGCATATTCTCTGTCAAATGACCTAACCAGATGATTTCCAGGTTGCGTGGACTATTTCGCAGGACGAGACCATTTGGTTCTTCCGAATTCGGAATTGCGTGCCGTCGTGCGCCTCCCGCGCGAACAGTTTTTGTGCAGCCGACTGCCCAAATCGCGGGCCGCTTCCATCCAATTTTTTGTACGCCCGCGGACAAGCTTTTCGGCTCGCCCTCCACCTAGGCTCCCTCCCGAGATCTGGAACATGGCCAACGCCATGACAATTCGAAGGAGCATGAGATGGACAGACGGGTTTTGCCCCAAAGATTGCACCACATGCGGCGGGGGATGTCGCGCGCATTGCCGTCGCGCACGGCCGCGCTCGGCGCCGCCATCGCGGTCGGCCTCGTTGCCGCGGCACCGTCGAGCGCACAGGCCGCGGCGCCCACTACCTGCGCCGCTCTCCAGGAGAAATATCCGGACTGGAAGGGCAAGACGCTCGTCAACGCCATCAACCCGCACACGCCGGGCTATGAGACGATCGATCCGAAGGATCCCAGCAAATATATCGGCTTCGACATCGATCTCGGCGAAGCCATCGGCGAATGCCTCGGCTTCAAGCTGACCTACAAGCCGGTGGTGTTCGCGGCGCTCCTGACGACGCTGTCCGCAGGGCAGGCCGACATCGTGATCTCCGACATCTACGCCACCAAGGAGCGCGCCAAGGCGGCCGACTTCATTACCTACTCAAAGGTGTTCGACGGCGTGCTGGTCGCCAAGGGCAATCCGAAGGGCATCAACGGCATCAACATGTCGATGTGCGGCGCAGCCGCGGCCGAAAACACCGGTTTTGTCGAGGTGCCGCTGGTTCAGGCGCTGATGCCCGAGTGCAAGAAGGCAGGCAAGGCGGAGCCGACGGTCCAGCTCTACGACAACAACGCCAACTGCATCCAGGCGATCCTCGCCGGTCGCGCCGACACCTATGTCAACGACGTCAATACCGTCGACAGCGCGGTCAAGGCCTATCCGGACAAGCTGGAGAAAGCGATCGCGGTGACGATCCCGTACTCGGTCGGCATCGCCGTCCCGAAGGACAAGCCGAAGTTCCGCGACGCGGTGCTCGCTGCGCTGATCGAGGTGCAGAAGGCCGGCATTCACATGGAGCTCCTGAAGAAGCATGAGCTCGATGTGAACAACTTCAAGGAGCCGGACGTCCTGACGGCCGATTGATGTCGCTGTTCCTCCATTACCTGAGCATGCCGTATCTGCTCGAGGGCATCGAGCTCACCCTCGAGGTGACCGCCCTCGGGCTCGGCGGCGGATCGATCCTCGGATTGATCCTCGCCGGCATGCAGCTCTCGCGCTTCTGGGTGCTTGCGGCGATCGCGCGGGGCTACACCGTGATCTTCCGCGGCACGCCGCTGATCCTCCAGATGGTGTTCGCCTACGACGCGCTGCCGCATATCGGCATCAAGCTGCCGGCGGTGCTGGCCGCAGGTCTCGCGCTCGCCTGCAACGAAGCACCGTTCATCGCGGAGATGCTGCGTGCCGGCGTGCTCGGCGTCGATCGCGGGCAGGTGACGGCAGGCCAGGCACTCGGCATGACCCCGCGGATACTGATGTGGCGCGTGATCGCGCCGCAGGCGATCCGCACCATGATTCCGGCCTTCGGCAACGAGGCCGTCAGCGCGCTGAAGAATTCCTCGCTTGCCTCCGTCGTCGCGGTGCAGGAGCTGACGCTGCGCTCGACGCAGCTGGCGTCCTCGACCTTCGACTTCTTCTCGATCTTCTTCGCCTCGGGGCTGCTCTATCTTGTGTTGACAGCGACCATTAGCGGCATCCAGCTGTTCGTCGAATGGCTGCTCGATCTCGACCGCACAAGCAGCCGTGAGCGCAAGCTCGCCGATTACCTGCCGTGGAGGCGCGTCGATCTCGCCACCAAGCTTACGTTCGCCGAGACCGCCTTGGCCGATCCCGAACCGGCGCCGGCCGAGCTTGCGGACACGCCACCGCTGGCCTTGACCCGCGAACAGCGCGCCCGCCGCGCCGCCACGATCGCGCGCAACAATATCGCGGTGGAGGCCAAGGGTCTCACCAAGAGCTACGGCAGGCAGAAAGTGCTCGACGGCCTCGACCTCACGGTCCGCGTCGGCGAGGTGGTCGCGCTGCTCGGGCCCAGCGGCTCCGGCAAGAGCACGCTGCTCCGCTGCATCAACCATCTCGAAAACTGGGACAACGGCTCCGTCCGCGTCGGTGGCCGCCGCCTCGGCTTTGCCGACGACGGCAAGCCCTTGACGCCGCGCGCCATCGCCAACGAACGCGCGAACGTCGGCGTCGGCATGGTGTTCCAGCAATTCAATTTGTTCGCCCACCTGTCGGCGCGGGAAAACATCGCGGGACCGCTGCGCTGGGTGCACGGCATGACCGGGATCGACGCCGATCGCCGCGCCACCGAGCTGCTCGACCGCGTCGGTCTCTCACATCGTGCCGACGCACTGCCGCGGCATCTCTCCGGTGGCCAGCAGCAGCGCGTCGCCATTGCGCGCGCGCTGGCGCCGAACCCGAGCGTGCTGCTGCTGGACGAGCCGACCTCGGCGCTCGACCCCGAGCTCGTCAACGAGGTGCTGGAGGTGATCCGCCGTCTCGCCATCGACGATGGCCTCACCATGATCATCTCGACCCATCAGATCCGCTTCGCCGATGAGGTCGCCGACCGCGTCGCTTTCCTGAGCGGCGGCGCGATCATCGAAGAGGGGCCGGCGCACGAGGTGCTCTCCAACCCGCGCAATCCGCTGACCGCACGTTTCCTCAGCGTGATGGAAGCCGACAGGACCCCGGAGGCGGTGCGATGAGCCCCGCATCCGCGACGTTCAAGACTCCCGAAGAGGCCACCTCATGAAGCATTTCACGCTGCCGGTTTCGCCCAAAACGGTCCACTGGGGCTATTTCTCCAAGAAAGTTACGCCGGCGCTGACACTGCGTTCGGGCGATCGCGCCACCATCGAGACGCTCACCCATCACGCCAATGACGATTACGAGCGGATGATCGCGGGCGATCCCGGCGCCGAGAGCGTGTTCCAGTGGACGCGCGAGCACAAGGCGGTGGCGCGCCGCGGCTCAGGCCCGACCGAAGGCCCGTTCATCCGCGGCGCAGGCGAGGGGATCGGCGTGCATCTCCTCACAGGTCCGGTGGCAATCGAGGGCGCCGAACCCGGCGATATTCTAGAGGTGCGCATCCTCGATATCAGGCCGCGGCCGAGCTGCAGCGCCTGCCATGCCGGCCGCTGCTTCGGCTCCAATGTCGCGGCGAATTGGGGCTTTCACTATCACGACCTGATCGAGGAGCCGAAGCCGCGCGAGGTTGTCACCATCTTCGAGCTCGACACCTCAGGCGAGCCCTACGCGAAAGCCGTCTACAACTACGTCTGGACCCCGCAGACCGACCCCGACGGCATCGTGCATCCGACCATCGATTATCCCGGCGTCCGTGTCGACCACGCCACGATCAGGAAACGCGAGAACATCCTCGCGAGCGTGAAGGTGCCGGCGCGACTGCACTTCGGCACCATGGGCCTCGCGCCGTCGGAGGCCGATTTCGTCAGCTCGATCCCGCCGAGCTACACCGGCGGCAATATCGACGATTGGCGCATCGGCAAGGGCGCGCGCATGTTCTATCCGGTCGCGGTGCCAGGCGCCTATTTCTCGGTCGGCGATCCCCATGCCGCGCAAGGCGACAGTGAGCTCGGCGGCACCGCGATCGAAACCTCGCTGACCGGCGATTTCGAGTTCATCCTGCACAAGAAGGCTGATCTGGCCGGCACCCATCTCGAAGGCCTCGACCATCCCATGCTCGAGACCGACCACGCCTGGTCATTTTATGGGTTCACCTATCCGAACTATCTCGCAGCCCTCGGTGCCGACGCACAAACCGAGATTGCCAACCACTCAAGCCTCGACCGCGCGATGCGCGATGCGTTCCGGAAACTGCGCCGGTTCCTGATGACCGTGCATGGTCTCAGCGAGGACGAGGCGATCTCGCTGATGTCGGTGGGCGCCGATTTCGGCGTCACCCAGGTCGTCGATGCCAATTGGGGCGTCCACGGCACGATCAGAAAGAACATGTTTCGGTGCGAGTGATGGCCATACTCCGTCATTCCGGGGCGGTCCGCAGGACCGAACCCGGAATCTCGAGGTTCCGGGTTCTCGCTTCGCGAGCCCCGGAACGACTGGCAGGACAATCGCGGTGACCAACGAACCTCATCTGCAGCCCGTCGCTGCGACGGATGACCGCGTGCGTCTGGCACAGAGGTTGCTTCGATCGACCGCAATCTGGGTCGATCCGATGAGTTTTCGCCCTTTCACGAGCGAGTCCTACGCGCAAGACGACCGCCCTGAAGCCTGGCGGGACGTGCTGGCTGCGGTCGGCCTGCGACCGGCGGCGAATAATTTGTTTTATGACGGGCACGCGACCGCCTCGCATCGTCATGCCACAGGCGTCGCGCTGACGCGCATGGCCGCGGGGGCGCAGAGCGTCGCACCGCTCGCGCAGGCGAATGACGATCCGCCGATTGCGTTGATGCCGGTCGAGGATGGCATGGTGCTGAAAAGCACGGGCGGTCATCGCATCGTTCCGGTTGGCCATCTGGTGTTGCTGCCGCGCAGCGGCGACTGGAGCATCGTGTTCCAGCGCGACATGCGCGCCATTGTGCTGGCCGTGACCTCGGAGGCGCTGCATGGGCGCCTCTCCGGCAAACCTCGGCTCGGCGAGCCCCGCGTCGTTCCATCGGGCGGATTCGCTGACGTCTTCGCCCGCTTGCTGGACGCGACCGCGCGCACGCTCGACACACTCGGCGATGCCGAGTGGAATGCGGTCGCGCAGTCGCTGGTCGATCTCCTGCTGACGCTCGCCCATCAGCAGGCCACCGCGACGTCAGACGCGGGATCGAGTGCGACGCAGGCCGCGCTGCTGCACCGGATCTGCCAGACCATCGAACGCCGTCTCGGCGATCCTGATCTGGTGCCGGTGCGCGTCGCACAGGCTGAGGGGATTTCCGAGCGCTACCTGCAAAAGCTGTTCGAAACCGTGGGCGACAACTTTACCCATTACGTTCGCGAGCGACGGCTCCAGCGCGCCTGGGCCGATCTGTCGAGCCCGACCGAAGCGCATCGCTCGATCTCGGAAATCGCCTACGCCTATGGCTTCGGCGATTCCGCCCATTTCAGCCGCGCCTTCCGCCATCGCTTTGGCCTCGCTCCGCGGGAGTTTCGCCATCAGGAGGCCGAGCGCGCGACGTTGCAGCACGGTCTTGCCGGTCAGCGCGGCTGGCCGCAAGAGGCGCTTGCGCAGCTGCGCGTGCATGCGAGCGCGGAGGCCCGCAGCAATGTCTTGCGCACGGACACCGGGGAGGCGAGAACCGCCGGGCAACGGCATCATCATCTCCCGGTCGAGGCCAGTCGCGTCCATTGGGGCTATTTCAGCCGCTCGCTGCCGCCGCAGATCGAGATCGCTTCTGGCGATACCATCACGATCGAGACCCTGACCCAGCACGCCTCGGATGCGCCGGAGATGATGATCGCAGGCGATCCCGGCGCTGAAAGCGTGTTTGGCTGGACGGCCGCCAGGAAGAACGTCGACCGCCGCGGCGCGGGCCCTATGGATGCCAGCGTGTTTGGTCGTGGCGCCGGCGAGGGGTTTGGCGTCCACATCTGCACCGGGCCCGTTGCGGTGAAGGACGCGCAGCCCGGCGACGTGCTGGAGGTGCGCATCCTCGACATCGTGCCTCGCGCAAGTCGTAGCCCGGACCATGCGGGTCGCGTATTCGGCTCTTCGGTGGCGGCGTGGTGGGGTTATCATTACAACGAGTTTCTCGGCGGCCCGAGGCCGCGCGAGATCGTCACTATCTACGAGATCTTCGACGACGCGGTGGAGCCGCACGCCCGCGCGCTTTATTCCTACCGCTGGGAACCGCAGACCGATCCCTTCGGTGTTGTGCACGCCACCTACGACTATCCTGGCATTCCCGTTGCACCTGCTACGATCAAGCGCCGGCATGCCGTGCTCGACGGCGTCCGTATTCCGCTGCGGCCGCATTTCGGCGTGATCGCGGTAGCACCGCGCGAGGTTGACTTCGTCGACTCGGTTCCGCCGTCCTATTTCGGCGGCAACCTCGACAATTGGCGGCTGGGCAAGGGATCGACGGTTTATCTGCCGGTGTCCGTTCCCGGCGGGCTGCTATCTGTCGGGGATTCCCACGCTACACAGGGCGACGGTGAGCTCAGCGGCACCGCGATTGAATGCTCGATGACCGGGACGTTCGAGGTGATCCTGCACAAGAAGGCGGATCTCGCCGGCCGGCCCTTTGCCGATCTCTCTTATCCCCTGATCGAGACCGCGACCGACTGGGTTCTGACCGGCTTCAGCCATCCCAATTATCTCGCCGAGTTCGGCGCGCAGGGCCAGAGCGAGGTCTATGCAACATCCTCGCTCGACCTCGCCATGAAGGATGCGTTCCGCAAGATGCGGCGTTTCCTGATGAACGTGAAGGGCCTCAGCGAGGACGAGGCGATCGCGCTGATGTCGGCCGCGGTCGATTTCGGCGTGACGCAGGTGGTCGACGGCAATTGGGGCGTGCACGCCATCCTCAGCAAGCGCCTGTTTCGGGACGCGTCCAAAACCCAGGGATCATTCGAGTGAAATTCCACATGATCAGCGGCGGACCGAAGCCGGTCGCGCCCTTCAGCCACGCCGTCGAAACCGACGGCTTTGTCTTCGTCACCGGCCAGATGCCGGATACGCCACACGCACCGGGCGTCCTGCCCGACGGCATCGTCGCGCAAACCCGTGCCGTGATGGAGAACTTGAAACTGGTTCTTGCCGGTCTCGATCTCGGCCTCGAGCACGTGGTGATGACGCGCGTGTACCTGACTCGCTTCAAGGAAGACTACGCCATGATGAACGAGACTTACCGCACGTACTTTGCACCCGGTTGCCTTCCGGCCCGCACCTGCGTCGGCGTCACCGGGCTTGCCTACGATGCGTTGATCGAGATCGATTTGGTCTGCCGGCGGCCATGACGGCCAGCCCCATGACGATTCAACCCGATCTCATCGCGCCTTAGTGCTTGCCGAACCATTCCTCGTAGATCCGCAGATAGGTGTCGTTCTCGCGCAGCCCCAGAAGGGCTTCGTTGACCTGCTTGCGCAAAGGACTGCCGGTTGGGAAGACAATGCCGTAATCTTCCTTGTGAAAGACGTCGCCGACAGTCCGCGCCAATCCGCGGCCGTCATGAGTGGTGTAGTAGAGCAGGGCGGGTGCATCGAACACGACGGCGTCGACCTGCTGGTCCAGCAGCGCCTTGTAGAGGTCATCGACCTTCTCGAACTCGCGAACCTCTGCCTTGAGCTCGCTCAGATAGGCGGTTGCCGTGCTGCCGCGCGTGCTGCCGACGGTCTTGCCGACAAGATCCTGCTGGCCGTTGATCGGCCCCTTGATCTGCTGCACCGTCAGTGAAGCCGTCAGTTGGGCTGTATAGAACGCGAC
Source organism: Bradyrhizobium sp. CCBAU 51745 (assembly GCF_028128715.1). NCBI lineage: Bacteria > Pseudomonadati > Pseudomonadota > Alphaproteobacteria > Hyphomicrobiales > Nitrobacteraceae > Bradyrhizobium > Bradyrhizobium sp. CCBAU 51745. The sequence continues at coordinate 364,682 of NZ_LBJP01000008.1, forward strand.
GAACACCACCCCCGTGAACATCCACAGCACGGCCACGATCCGGGCTATCCAGTGCCGTGGCATCTGATCGGCCTGGGTGGCCAGCGTGCCCGCCGCCCAGAACATCGCATGGAAAATCCCCGGAAAATATTTTTGGGTTGGAATGATGCCGCTGTGATGCGTGCGCTCGACCAGGAACATCAGGTGCGCCGGCACGAGGATCAGGAGCAGCGCAATGCCGAGCCAGACCAGCAGGGTGCGCGAGAAGAACAATTGCATCAGCTCGCGGAGCGGATTGGCTTCGACATTGACGGCCGTGCCGCGCACCAGGATTTGCAGGCCAGAGTTCATGATCGGCTGCGAGAAGTCGAACCTGTCCTCGCGCTCCGACGTGATCGAGATTGCCGCGATGGCGAGATCGGCTCGTCCACTTGCCACCGCATCGAGCAATTCGCTCACATCGGGCAACACGACATATTCGGTCTCGCGATTGAGCCGCTTGCCGATGCTGTTCCAGAGCTCGATGCTGAAGCCGCCCAGCACGCCGTTATTCTCGACGACCATGGGAGGCACGATGCGGGTCGCGACCCTCAGCTTGGCGGTCTCGGCCTCGGCCGTCGACCACGCCGCGCAGATGAGCAGTGCCAACACCGGCCCGCGTGCGATCCTGACGGCGAGTGCCCAGAGCAGCCGGGCGGTTCGCACTCGATAGCCGGTCGCCTGATGCGGAGCAGTCATCGATCGTGTCCCGGTCTCGAACCGCGCTCGGCGGACGCTTGAGGGGATAGTCCCGTGACGGATTGATGGCCCAGTCCGGAATAAAACACCATCCCTTGCGTTGCCCGGCGGGCAAAACACCCAAGCAGCGGGTCAATCGGCGCGCGCGAAAATATTCCGTGTTACCGAAATTCGACTTTGGCGTATTCATGCGTCACCTCTTCCCGGTCAGAGGGGCGTATCGCGATCGTCACGAACGTGGGGTGAGCCATGGTGGACGCAGGACGCGGAGCTATATCTGCGAGTAAGATGCGAGTTATCGGAGCGCCATGCAGGACCCTCGCTCCGTCATTGCGAGCGTAGCGAAGCAATCCAGAATCCCTCCGCGGAAAGATTCTGGGTTGCTTCGTCGCGAAGGGCTCCTCGCAATGACGGTGGAGAGAGTGGAGCGCGTCAACCTCGGTCTCGCGCCCCGGCTCTGCGCCGCAACGTTTCACCTTGCAGCGTGTCCGGGACATGAGGCGGAGCTGCCAACTGCGTTGCCAATCGCTCCCTCGCATTTCGTCTCAAATTGCAACCCGCGCGTGCAAGAAGTCTTGATCGGCGGTGAGGTAGGAGTGATGGGCCGCCTTGAACGCGGCCCCAGGCGACAGCGACTAACCCATAGAGTGCACCAGGATCAGCGGAATTTGATCGAGCTTCCCTCTTGGAAAGCACTAAAATGGTGCTTTAGTGCTTTCCATGAGCCCGTCGCCCCGAAATGCGCCATCGGCGCTTCGATACCGGCTTGCCCCTGACCCGGCCGCCAAGGCCGCGATGGAGGCGACGTTCCAGGCCTATGACCGCATGATGGAGATCCTGGATGAGGTCGCGCGGACCCACAATGTGGGCTCCAACGTCGTCCTGCTGCACGCCCATGCCTATGAGCCGATCCGCAAAGAGACCGCGCTGCCGTCGCGGCTGGTGACGCTGGGCCTGCGCGACCGCGCCGAGTACCGCGCGTCGCAAGGCCGCCGCCTGCCGCTCGACGACAAGCTCGCCAAGATCAAGGGCCCGGCCACCATTTCGATTTCGACCGTGCAGGGGCGCTTCAGCGTCCCCTTCGACTATGCCGGCTACGCGGAGGGCTGGGGGCAGAGCGTGCCCGCGCACCTGATCCGCACCGACGACGGTTTCGAGGTTCACTACGGCGTCACGCCGAACAGTCTGCCAGAGGAGGAGAACGCTATGGATACCATCGCAGCCGCTCCCGAGAATTTCCTGTCACGGGTCGGGCGTCTGATCGCCGGCATCGCCTATGACGCGATCGAGCAGGCGGAAGGCAACAACAAGCTGAAAGTCGTGGGCCAGGCCATTCGCGAGATCGAGCGCGCCGAGAGCGAGGCGCGCGATGCACTCGCCGCTGCCCGCGCCGAGGAATACCGCCTCAACGCCCGCCGCACCGAGATCGAGCGCGAGATGACCGATCTTGCCGCCAAGATCGAGGGCGCGATCACAGACGGCCGCGACGATCTCGCCCGCGCCGGCATCGCCCGGCAGATGGATCTGGAGGCCCAGTTCGAGGTGCTCTCCCGCGCCATCGACGAGAACAACGAGAAGATCGAGCAATGCGTGACATCGCTGCGTGCCGTGCTCTCGGCGCTGCAGGATGCCGAGCAGCGCCGCGTCGATCTCGCAAAGAGCGAGGCGGAAGCAAGCCACCACGCTTCGCATTCGCCGCGTAAGCGCGGCGGCAGCGCCGCGGCGGCGAAGGCGCTGCGTGCGGGCAGGGCGGTGGCGCGCGTCACCGGCGTGCCGGCGGGCATTCCGTATTCCAGCGACATCGACGAGCTCAGCGCGCTGCATCGCGACAAGGAGATTGCGGCAAGGCTCGCGCGGTTGAAGTCGCGTTCCTGAAGAGTATCGTGTCATGAGCGCATTGCTCGAACACGTCATGGCGCCGGAGGTCCGGCCGTTCGCGATCGCGGCGGCCATGATCCTCATCGTCGGCGCGCTCGAAGTGGTCACGATGCTGGTCGGGGCCTCCTTGAGCGAGATGCTCGGCACCAGCATCGATTTCAGCCATTCCAGCGACAATGGCGTGATCAACGCCATCTCCTGGATCAATGTCGGCGGCGTGCCGCTCTTGATCTTCCTGCTGCTGGCGCTGGGCGCCTTCTCGATCACCGGCTTCCTGATCCAGGACGTCGCACGGATGGTGGCCGGGCCCTTGCCGGCTTCAATCGCTTCGCTGGCGGCGGTCGTCGTCTCGGTCCCGCTGGTCCGCGGCGCGAGCCGGGGTATTGCCCGGATCATTCCGAAGGATGAAAGCTACGTTATCGGCCTCGGCGATCTCGTCGGCCGCGTCGGTGAGGTCGTCGTCGGCCCGCTCGACCAGGGCCCGCCCGGTCGCGTCAGCGTCGCCGATATCCACGGCAACCGCCACTTCGTGCTTGCGGTTGCAGCGCCGGACTCGGCGCCGCTGCCGCAGGGAACCCTCGTCCTCCTGGTCGATCGTGTCGACACCCGTTTCGTCGCGGTGAAGGCAGACGATGAACTCAAACCGGCCAAAGCAACTCTAAGCCAGCAAGTCCATTAGCGGAGAAAGTTATGTTCGACATCGCAGTCCCGGCCATGATCGGCGTCGCGCTGATCGTCGTTTTGGGCATCATCTTCACCATCCTTTACAAGCGCGCCACGCGCGACGAGGCCTTCGTGCGCACCGGCCTCGGCGGCAAGAAGGTCGTGCTCGACGGCGGCGCCATGATCCTGCCGATCTTCCATTCCTATGCCAGCGTCAACCTGAAGACGCTCAGGCTCACGGTCGAGCGCAAGGAGCGGGAGTCCCTGATCACCAAGGACCGGTTGCGCGTCGACATCGTCGCCGAATTCTACGTCCGCGTTCGCCCCGACGACGAGAGCATTGCGCTGGCGAGCCAGACCTTGGGCGCGCTGACCAATGACGCCGAAGCCCTGCGCAACCAGGTCGAGGCGAAATTCGTCGACGGCCTGCGCTCGGTGGCGGCGACCATGACCATCCTGGAATTGCAGGAAAAGCGCAGCGATTTCGTCAAGCACGTGCAGGCAACGGTCGAGTCCGACGTGAAATCCAACGGCCTCGAACTGGAGTCGGTGTCACTGACAAAGCTCGACCAGACCGACGTCAAGTTCTTCAACCCCGAGAACTTCTTCGACGCCGAAGGCCTGACCCAGCTCAAGACCATCACCGAGACCCGCCGCCGTGACCGCAACGCCATTGTGCGCGACAACGAAGTCGCGATCGCCCAGAAGGATCTTGAAGCGCGCCAGCAGACGCTGGGGATCGAGCGGACCAAGAAGGAGGCCGAGCTGTCGCAGGAGCGCGACATCGCCAACAAGACTGCGAGCACGCGCGCCGAGGTCGCAACCGCAACCCAGACCGCGCGCCTGACGGAAGAGAACGCCCGCATCGACACCGATCGGGCGGTCGCCGAGAAGGAAGCGGGCGCGAAACAAATCAAGGAGACCGCAGTCATCGAGTCGGATCTTGCGATCAACAAGCGTAAGACCGACGCGCAGCGCGAGATCCAGATCGCCACGCAGGAGAACGAGATCCAGATCGCGGCCAAGAGCAAGCAGACCTCGGAAGCTGTCGCCGAGGCCAAGACGGCCGAAGCGCTTGCCGTTTCCGCCGAAGAAAAGGTGGTCACCGCGCGCGCCGTCGAGGTCGCGGACCGTGCCCGTCTGACCCAGGTGCTTGCCGCACGCACCGAGGCCGAACGCAAATCGACCGAGCTGATCGTCGCGGCCGAAGCCGAGAAGAGGGCCTCGCTCGACCGCGCCGAGGCCGTCAAGACGCTGGCGACCGCCGAAGCTGAATCCAACAAGATCAAGGCGGTTGGCGTGCGCAACATCGGCGAGGCCGAGGCTGCCGTCATCACCATGAAGAACGAGGCGCAGAACAAGCTCGGCGCCAACGTCATCGATTTCGAGATCGCCAAGAAGCGGATCGAGACGATGCCCTCGGCGTTGGCGGAGATGGTCAGGCCGATCGCCAACCTCAAGGACGTCCGCATCCTGCACACCGGCGGCGCGTTCGGTGGCAATGGCAACGGAGCTGTGGGCGGCGGCGTCGGCTTCGGCGAGGGGCTCGCCGGCGAGCTGCTCAAGGTGCACGCGCTGCGACCGATGATCGACGAGATCCTGCGCCAGAGCGGCTTTGCGCCCGGCGATGATCCCGTGAAGGCGCTGGTCGGCGCCGTGACCGGCAAGGCCAATGGTGCGGCGGGTACGCCGGCGGCGGTGCCTGCGCCGGAGAAAACCAACTCGGCCGATCTATGAATGCCGGTTCATTGCTGCTGAGAAGTCGGAACGATAAGAACGTCCCGTGCGCGTCTCGCGTCGCGCACGGCTCCGGAGGGCGGTTCGATTGCGTGTTGAGCCTTTCGACTGCGCTCCGGACGAATTTCTCGAGGCAACGCCATTTGTTGCCGCGGCGCCTGCGCCGATCGACGTCAGGCGCTGAGGCCTGTTTCGATCGGGGATTTCATATGAAGTATTTTCTCTCCGGGCTGATCGCCGTTGGCCTGTCTGTCGCTGCCACGGCAGCCTTCGCCGCCGATGCCCGCAACGTCACCGTCGTCAACGAGACCGGCTACGCCATCAAATTCCTCGGCTTCAATGCCCCTGATGATGGCCTGGACGAATGGGACAACGAACTTGACAAGGTTTTGCAGAACCAGGCGAGCACCTATGTCGAGTTCGACGATGACGATGAGGGGTGCGTCTGGAACATCCGCGTCGACTGGCAGAACTATGACGAGTCTGTCCTCTGGAAGAACGTCAACCTCTGCAAGTTTACGGCGCTGCGGCTGCGCTACGACCCCGGCACCAAGACCACCTCGTTCGTCGCCGAGTAACTCGGCCTGACCGAGGCCTGACAAGCCCGCGGGGAGGGCTCGATCAGCCCTGCCTCGATGCTTTGCGGATGATGACGAATTCGTCCTTTGCAAGCGCAATCGGCTTTGTTATACGCAGCGCGCGCGAACGAACGGTTCGCCCTTTTCCTCGGTAGCTCAGCGGTAGAGCATCCGACTGTTAATCGGATGGTCGCTGGTTCGAATCCAGCCCGGGGAGCCAAATTCCGCCTTACTTTCAATAATTTGCAGGCGCATATTGATGTGGCGGGCGATCTTGCTCGATTGGTCTCTCAACCCCGTCGCACGGCCAGGCCCCGCAGAATCGTGTTCAAGCGGATGTGTACGTCGAGACGCACACCGTAACGCAGACGGCACCAAATCGACTTAATTCACATCGAGCTTCGCTGGGCCGGACTCTTACGGAGCTGATTCCCATGCCCGACATCCAGATCGACCGTGCCGACCAGGCCCCCTCGATTCTGCCGGCTGATATCCCTGAATTGAGCGACGATCAGTGCCTTGCCTGTCTCGCTCGCGCGGTCGAGACACCCGATTCGGCGCGGCTGGACGAAGTGGCGGCCCTGATTGGCCGTCTGGCGGTCGCGATCGAATAAGCCTTCGCACCTCTATGCGCTGACGTTGCGCAGCCGCTGGCTGACCGGCCAACGGACGTGTTGCGTTTTCGCGGAGCCTGTTCCAAAGATGCCGCCAAATTCATCTTTCGCGGCATCGTCCGCCTTGCAGGGTCCGCAAATGTCCGGTTTCTCGACCGCGCGCCAAAAAATGGTCGATGGCCAGGTGCGCACCAATGACGTCACCGATCGCCGCATTCTCGATGCCATGCTCACGGTTCCCCGCGAGGCCTTCGTGCCGGCGGGCCGGCAGGCTCTGGCCTATCTCGACCTCGATCTCGATGTCAGCGAGAGCGGCGCCAAGCGCTTCCTGATCAAGCCGCAGCTCACCGGCAAGCTGCTCCAGGCCGCCGAGATCGGCGAGGGCGACAGCGTACTGGTGGTCGGCTGCGCGACCGGCTATCTCGCTGCGCTGACCGCGAGGCTCGCGCGCCAGGTTACAGCCACGGAAAGCGATTCGGCTCTGGTGGCCAAAGCCAAGGACGCCTTCGCCGCGCTCGGGCTCACCAATGTGACCTGCAAGGCTGCCGCCTGCACCGAGGGCGAGCCGGCCGGCGCGCCCTATGACGTGATCGTCCTCAACGGCGCCACCGAAGTGACGCCGGACGGCCTGTTTGGCCAGCTCAAAGAAGGCGGGCGCCTGGTGGGGGTCTCGGCCGAATCCAGGCCCTCTCGGGCCATGATCGTGACCCGCTCGCACGGCGAGTTCGGCTACCGGCCGCTGTTCGACGCGGCTGCCCCGGTGCTGCCCGGCCTGGAACGGGCCCCTGCCTTCGTCTTCTGACGACCGAAACCCCGTAAAATCCCGTTCTGAATCAGAAGTGTGGCCGGGATGCTGCACGTGAAGAGTTTCCACTGAGAACCACCGGGAGGTGGTTCCGTCGCGCTTGACCGCGTCTTATGTTGCGGCGGGGCAACGACTCCACTCGGATACGGTAACCAGGCTCGCGGGCACGAGCCTGGCGTGAGAATGAACGGAATTTCAGGGATGCATGGGGTGAAGCTTTTCACCGGAGCAGCGGTTTCGGTCCTGCTGATGGCGCTTGCCGGGCCGGTGCCTGCATTGGCGGATACGATCGAGGCTGCGCTCGTGCGCGCCTATCAGAACAATCCGCAGCTCAACGCACAGCGTGCGCAGGTGCGCTCGACCGACGAAGGCGTGCCTCAGGCCCTGTCGGGCTATCGCCCGAAGGTCAATCTGAGCCTCAGCAGCGGTTATCAATACCAGGACGTCCAGCCGACGCAGAAGGGCCTCGCGATCCATAGCGACCCGCCGCTTCAGCCCAACGCCGCCAGCGTGAGCGTCAGCCAGACGCTCTACAATGGCAACCAGACCGCCAACAAGACGCGCGCGGCGGAGAGCCAGGTCTCCGGTACGCGCGAAGCACTGCGCAGCATGGACCAATCCGTGCTTCTGAGTGCAGCTACGATCTATATGGACTATCTGCGCGACTCCGCGACATTGGAAGTCCAGCGCAGCAACGTGCGCGTGCTCGAACAGACGCTGAAGCAGACGCGTGATCGCTTCAACGTGGGCGAAGTGACACGCACCGACGTCGCGCAGTCCGAAGCGCAGCTGGCTGCCGGCAGGACTCAAGCGCTGACCGCGGAATCGACGCTCACGACGACGCGCGCGAATTTCCGCCGGATCATCGGCAACGAGCCGACGAATCTGGCGCCGGGCTCCCCGGTCGACCGATTCCTGCCGCCAACGCTCGCCTCGGCCGTCGAGCTCAGCCTGACCCAACATCCCGACGTCACGGCTGCGATGTACGGCATCGACGTCAACTATCTCCAGGTCAAGATCAACGAAGGCGCGTTGCTGCCGACTGTTACGGTCGCGGCGACTGCCAGCACGGCCTACCAGCAGCAGCTGACGGTCTTCCGAACGAGCACCGCGTCAGCCATCGCGACGGCCTCCGTGCCGATCTTTCAGGGCGGCGCAGAATATTCGCTGATCCGCCAATCGAAGGAAAACCTGGCGCAGCAACGTCTGAACCTCGAAAAGACTCGCGACACTGTTCGCGCCAACGTGGTGCAGTTCTGGGGGACTTTGCAGGCCGGCAAGGCGCAGGTGCAGTCCGCGCAGGCGCAGGTCACCGCGTCCGAGATCGCGCTGAACGGTGTGCGCGAGGAAGCCAAGGCCGGTCAGCGCACCACCCTCGACGTCCTCAACGCCCAGCAGGCGCTGGTCAATGCGCGCGTCGCGCTGGTCACCGCACAGCACGATCGGGTCGTCGCATCCTACAACGTGCTCGCCTCCGTTGGCCGCCTTGCACCGCAGGTGCTCGGCCTCAACACCACCGTCTACGATCCGAGCGTGCACTACCAGCAGGTCCGCGACAGCTGGGTCGGCGTGCGCACGCCTGACGGACGCTGATTGCCGTAGTTCTCCGGTCGGCCTCGCAAACTGCCGAGACCGACCGGTGCCTTGCTTGCAATCGTCAAAATCCCTGACATAGCCTTGCCAAGATGCTGCCGATCGATTCGGCCCGCATCCGATGTTGCGTGCGTGGCGCTTGAGTGACGGGGCAGGGGCGCGCCGCCTCATGTTGAGTCGTGATCTGGGGACAAGTCTGGCTGTCGCGACGAAAATGTCGGACGACGCATCCGGAACCGGCCAATGCCGTCGTGCTTGGTGTAAAACAACGCATGCGAGGGCGTTGATGATGTGGAGTCGGAGATGACGCAGCCTGCAAAGGTCACAGAACCCTCCATGGAGGAGATTCTGGCCTCGATCCGGCGCATCATTGCCGATGACGAGGCGAAGCCGCCGCCCGCAGAGGCTGCAAAGCCTGCACCTGCGCCTGCAGCAAAGCCGATGGCTGACATTCCTCCATCCAAGATCGCTCCTGCAAAGCCTGCTGCCGAAAAGCCGGCGCCGCCGCCGGCTGCCAAGCCCGCGCCACCTCCGCCGCCTGCGCCCGCCGCTGATGCCGGGCCCAACAGCCAGGACGATATCGACGCACTGTTGGCAGGGCTCGACGAGGCCACGGAGGCGCCCGAAGTGCGGGCTCCTGAACCCGAGGCCGAACCGGAGCCCGAGCCCGACGTGCTCGAGCTGACCGACGAGATGGCGATGGATCCCGCGCCGACACCGGCGCCGCCGCCGCCAAGCTTCCGCAAGGTCGAGCCGCGCGACGATCTCGAATTCGCCGAGGCGCCGCCGCCGCGTCCGGCGCCTCCGCCGTCCTACGCGCCGGTCGATTATGACGCGCCGCCGCTGCCGCCGCAGCAGCCGATTCTGGCCCAGTCGACCGTCTCGGCGGTCGAATCCGCCTTCAACTCGCTGGCCCACACGGTGCTCAGCAGCAATGCGCGGACGCTGGAGGACCTGGTCAAGGAGATGCTGCGTCCGATGCTGAAATCCTGGCTCGACGACAATCTGCCGGGCCTGGTCGAACGCATCGTCAAGGCTGAAATCGAGCGGGTCTCGCGTGGCGGCCGCTGAGGGCCAAGCCAGGCTCATCCAAGCCAAGCTCTTCCAAACCAAGCTCTTCCAAGCCAAGCCCTGATTAAGCCCCGCTTGAGCGCTATATCAGGGCTTCCGAACGGGCCGGAAAGCCCTTTTGCCGCTGAGCTTTCCGTTGACTTGAGCCCCGCGCGCGGCTTTCTAGCAGCCCCATGATCGAGAAAAATTACCAGCCCGCCGATATCGAAGCCCGCATGTCTGTGGTGTGGGAGGACAGCCTTGCCTTCAAGGCCGGCCGTCCCGACCGCCGCGACGCGGTGCCCTTTACCATCGTGATCCCGCCGCCGAACGTGACGGGCTCGCTGCACATGGGCCACGCCCTCAACAACACGCTCCAGGACATTCTGTGCCGGTTCGAGCGCATGCGCGGTCGCGACGTGCTGTGGCAGCCCGGCACCGACCATGCCGGCATCGCCACCCAGATGGTGGTCGAGCGCCAGCTGATGGAGCGCCAGCAGCCCGGTCGCCGCGAGATGGGTCGCGAGAAGTTTCTGGAGCGGGTCTGGCAGTGGAAGGCCGAGAGCGGCGACACCATCATCAACCAGCTCAAGCGCCTCGGCGCCTCCTGCGACTGGTCGCGTGAGCGCTTCACCATGGACGAGGGTCTGTCCAAGGCCGTCATCAAGGTGTTCGTGGAGCTGCACCGCGAAGGCCTGATCTACAAGGACAAGCGGCTGGTGAACTGGGACACCAAGCTGCTCACGGCGATCTCCGATCTCGAAGTGCAGCAGACCGAGGTGAAGGGTCACCTCTGGTATCTGCGCTATCCGATCGAGGGCAAGACCTTCGACCCGGAGGATCGCTCGACCTTCATCGTGGTTGCCACGACGCGTCCCGAGACCATGCTCGGCGACACTGGCGTTGCCGTGCATCCCGAGGACCAGCGCTATCAGAAGCTGATCGGCAAGAACGTGGTCCTGCCGCTGGTCGGTCGCAAGATCAAGATCGTCGCCGACGAATATTCCGATCCGGAAAAGGGCTCGGGCGCCGTGAAGGTGACGCCGGCGCACGACTTCAACGATTTCGAGGTCGGCAATCGCCACGGCCTGCGCCGCATCAGCGTGCTGGACAAGGAAGGCTGTCTCGACCTCGTCGACAACGAGGATTATCTGAAGGGCCTGCCGGAAGGCGCCACGCAATTCGCCGAGGAGTTCAACAAGGTCGACCGCTTCGTGGCGCGCAAGCGCATCGTCGAGCGGCTGGAATCGTTCGGCTTTGTCGAACGCATCGAGCCTCACACCCACATGGTCCCGCACGGCGATCGGTCGGGCAGCGTGATCGAGCCTTATCTCACCGACCAGTGGTATGTCGACGCCAAGACGCTGGCAAAACCCGCAATCGCGGCGGTGCGGTCGGGCGAGACGACCTTCGTGCCGAAGAACTGGGAAAAGACCTATTACGAGTGGATGGAGAACATCCAGCCCTGGTGCATCTCGCGCCAGCTCTGGTGGGGCCATCAGATTCCGGCCTGGTACGGTCCCGACGGCAAGGTGTTCGTCGCGGAGACCGAGGAGGAGGCGGTCAGCCACGCGCTCGGCTATTACGTCGAGCAGGAGGTGATCACGGCCGAGCAGGGCCGCGAGATGGCGCTCGACCGCAACAAGCGCGAGGGCTTCATCACGCGCGATGAGGACGTGCTCGATACCTGGTTCTCCTCGGCGCTGTGGCCGTTCTCGACGCTCGGCTGGCCCGAGGACGCGCCCGAAGTTCAGCGCTACTACCCGACCAACGCGCTGGTGACCGGCTTCGACATCATCTTCTTCTGGGTGGCCCGGATGATGATGATGGGCCTTCACTTCATGAAGGAGATCCCGTTCTCGACGATCTACATCCACGCGCTCGTCCGCGACGAGAAGGGCGCCAAGATGTCGAAGTCGAAGGGCAATGTCATCGATCCGCTCAACCTGATCGACGAATATGGCGCCGATGCGCTGCGCTTCACGCTGGCTGCGATGGCCGCGCAGGGGCGCGACATCAAGCTCGCCACCAGCCGCGTGGAGGGCTATCGCAATTTCGCGACCAAGCTCTGGAACGCCTCGCGCTTCGCCGAGATGAACCATTGCGCCGTGCCCGAAGGGTTCGAGCCGGCCAAGGCCAAGGAAACGCTGAATCGCTGGATCGCGCATGAGACCGCGCACACCACACGCGAGGTGACCGAGGCCATTGAAGCCTATCGCTTCAACGACGCCGCAGGCAGCATCTACCGCTTCGTCTGGAACGTCTATTGCGACTGGTATGTCGAGCTCGCAAAACCCGTGCTGCTCGGTCCCGATAGCCCGGCCAAGAATGAGACCCGCGCCATGGTCGCCTGGGCGCGCGACGAGATTCTGAAGCTGCTGCACCCCTTCATGCCCTTCATCACCGAAGAACTGTGGGAGGTGACGGCCAAGCGCGACGGCCTGCTGGCGCTGGCGGAGTGGCCGCTGAAGCCAGCCGCTCCCTCGCCGGAGCAATTGGCGATTCTGGCAGCGGCGGCAGGTCCCACCGATCCGCTGGTCTCGCCGGCATTCGTGATGCCGATCTTCGACCATGCCGACTTCACCGATCCCAAGGCGGAAGCGGAGATCGGCTGGGTGATCGACCTGATCACGCAGATCCGCTCGGTCCGCGCGGAGATGAACATCGCGCCGGCGACGCTCACTGCTCTGGTGCTCGCGGGCGCCTCGGCCGAGACCAGGGAACGCGCGCCGCGCTGGACCGACGTCATCAAGCGTATGGCGCGGCTGTCTGACATCTCCTTCGCCGATCGCGCGCCCGACGGCGCGGTTCAGTTGCTGGTGCGCGGCGAGGTGGCGGCGCTGCCGCTGAAGGGCGTGGTCGATTTCGCCGCCGAACGGACCCGTCTCGACAAGGAAATCGGCAAGGCCGACGCCGACATCAAGCGTGCCGAGTCCAAGCTCGCCAACGAAAAATTCGTTGCCAACGCGGCCGAGGAGGTCGTCGAGGAAGAGCGCGAAAAGCGCGAGGCGGCGCTGGCCCGCAAGGCCAAGCTGCTCGAGGCGCTGGAGCGGCTGAAGCAGGCGTCGTGAACCCGGTAACGTCATTCCGGGGCGGCTCGGAGAGCCGAACCCGGAATCTCGAGATTCCCCGGTGCGCAATCGTGCACCTGAGGTCTGGTCCTTCGGACCATCCCGGAATGACAGTTACTTCGGGAACGGCTTGCTGAGGAATTTCGAGCCCCTGACACCATAGCGCCAGGGCAGATCGACAGCTTTGGTGATGCCGATCCGGATGCCGGTTGCGACCTCGACATCCTCCGTCCGTGCATGCAGCGCGATCGGCGGCCGGTCCAGGGGCAGGGCGTTGTGCGCGATGGTGATGCCGAGGGCCTCGGTCAGTTTGCCTGGGCCCGAGCACAGCGCGTGCACCTCCTGGAGATGGCGGCGGCGACGCATCGCAGCCAAACCATGCGTCGGCTCCAGCGCGCGGATCAGCACGGCGGAAGCCGAGCCTTCCGCCTCGCAGACGAAGTTGACGCACCAGTGGATGCCGTAGGAGCGGTAGACATAGGCAAAGCCGGGCGGACCGAACATGATCTGGTTCCGCGGGGTCGGGCCATTGTAGGAATGTGCCGCCGGCTCGGTATGATGATAGGCCTCGACCTCGACGATGATCCCGCCGACGCCGTCGACCAGCATGGTCGCCCCGATCAGGTCGGACGCGACCTCGCGGACGTCGCGGTCGAAAAAGCTGCGCTTCAGGGCCTTGCCGAGCCGGGGTGTGGAAGACTTCGAGACTGGAGCCATTCGAGGTGAGAATCGCCTGAGAACTGAGCAGGATATTGCCCATATCTGCCATGTTCCCTGAAGCGGCGCGAGCCGGGTTGCGGCAAGCAGCCAGACCGACTAGGTAGGACCTGAACAGACCGGACAGATCATGGTCGTTATTGTCGATACCATCACGAACCCGCTGCGCCCGCGCCACCCCGAGAAGGTGAATCGTCCTGATTCCGCTTCGCCGCCGAAGCCGGACTGGATCCGCGTGCGCGCGCCCAACACCCGCGGCTATGCCGACACCCGCAATATCGTGCGCGCCAACGGCCTGCACACGGTGTGCGAGGAGGCGGGCTGCCCGAACATCGGCGAGTGCTGGGACAAGAAGCACGCGACCTTCATGATCATGGGTGACACCTGCACCCGGGCCTGCGCCTTCTGCAATGTCAAGACCGGCCTGCCCAACGCGCTGGATGCGGCCGAGCCGCAGAACGTCGCCGAGGCTGTCGCCAAGCTGGGTCTCGCTCACGTGGTCATCACCTCCGTCGACCGCGACGATCTCGCCGACGGCGGCGCCGAGCACTTTGCCCAGACCATCCGCGCAATCCGTGCTGCCTGTCCCTCGACGACGATCGAGATCCTGACGCCGGACTTCCTGCGCAAGGAGGGGGCGCTCGAAGTCGTCGTGGCCGCGCGGCCCGACGTCTTCAACCACAATCTCGAGACCGTGCCGTCGCGCTATCTCACGGTGCGGCCGGGTGCGCGCTATTTCCACTCGATCCGGCTGCTGCAGCGGGTCAAGGAGCTCGATCCCGCCATCTTCACCAAGTCCGGCATCATGGTCGGCCTCGGCGAGGAGCGCCACGAGGTGCAGCAGGTGATGGACGATCTGCGCTCGGCCGACGTCGATTTCCTGACCATCGGGCAATATCTCCAGCCGACCCGCAAGCATCACGCCGTGATGCGCTACGTGCCGCCCGACGAGTTCAGCTCTTACGAAAAGGTTGCCTATACCAAGGGCTTCCTGATGGTGTCGGCGAGCCCGCTGACCCGCTCGTCGCATCACGCCGGCGAGGACTTTGCGAGACTGAAGGCCGCGCGGGCTGCGACCGCGCGCTGAACCGATATGCCCCGATTTTCGAGCAAGCGCCGTGTCAATCACAGCGCATCCGAGATGTTTGATCTGGTCGCCGACGTCGAGCGTTACCCGGAATTCGTGCCCCTGTGCAGCGCACTGAAGATCCGCCAGCGCATGGCCAAGCCTGACGGCACCGAGGTGCTGGTCGCCGACATGACGGTGTCGTTCAAGCTGGTCAAGGAATCCTTCACCAGCCGCGTGACGCTCGACCGCGCCAATCTGAAAATCCTGGTCGAATATCTGCAAGGCCCGTTCAGTAATCTCGAAAACCGCTGGACCTTCGAGCCGAAGGGCCAGCAGAACGGCAATGAATTCTGCGACGTCGGCTTCTTCCTCGCCTATGAATTCAAGAGTCGCATGCTGGCAATGCTGATGGGCTCGATGTTTGACGCCGCGTTTGCGCGGTTTTCAACCGCATTCGAAAAAAGGGCGGATGCGATCTATGGCCGGCCGAAGCTGGCGTCGTCGTAGTTTGCTTGTAGCCCGGATGGAGCGCAGCGCAATCCGGGATTCCCTCCGCGAACATAAAAGTCCCGGATTGCGCTGCGCTTCATCCGGTCTGCGGGACTTGCTATCCCCTCGGTGATCGTGGCGGCCTGCGCTTTGCCGCATGCCGGCGCGGCGTGCGCGTCACGCGGGGACGCAGGCGGCTCGCGGCGGCGCGTTGCGGCTTGGCCGCGACTTGCGGGCCACGGGCGAGCTCCATCAGCATGCGCAGCGCTTCGACCACCGAACGCTGGCGCACCGCGGTGCGGCCGATCGCGCCGAAGCGCTGCTCGCGATGGATGATGCGGCCGTCGCGCGCGGCAGCGGCGAAATGCACGAGGCCGACCGGCTTGCCCGGCGTGGCGCCGCCGGGACCCGCGATGCCGGTGATCGCAACGGCAAGATCGACGTCCGCCCGTTCAAGCGCACCGACTGCCATTGCGGTCGCGGTCTCCTTGCTGACCGCGCCGAAATTGGCAAGCGTGCTGGCCTCGACGCCCAGCATCGCGCGCTTGGCGTCGTTGGAATAGGTGACGAAGCCGCGGTCAATGACGTCGGACGAGCCGGGGATGTCGGTGAGTGCGCCGGCGACGAGGCCGCCGGTACAGGACTCGGCGGTCGCGATCGTCAGCTTGCGCATCCGGCACAAATCGAGCAGCGAGCGGGAGAGGGCGCGTGCGTCGCTGCCTCCCATGATCCTACGCGCTCCAGGGCAGGCGGACGGTGGCGCTCGCGGTGGCCGCGATGCCTTCCTCGCGGCCGGTGAAGCCGAGCCGCTCGCTGGTGGTTGCCTTCACCGCGACGCGGGAGATGTCGACGCCTGAGATCTCGGCGATGCGCGCGCGCATGACGTCACGCAGCGGGCCGATCTTCGGTCGCTCGCAGATCATGGTGACCTCGAGATTGGCGATACGGCCGCCGCGCGCGGTGACGCGCTCGATGGCGTATTTCAGGAACTGGTCGGAGGAGGCGCCCTTCCACTTCGCATCGCTCGGCGGGAAGTGCGAACCAATGTCGCCGTCGGCGAGCGCGCCGAGAATCGCATCGACCAGGGCATGCAGGCCGACGTCACCGTCGGAATGAGCCAGAAAGCCTTTCGTGTGCGGCACGCGCACGCCGCAGAGCATGACATGGTCGCCTTCGCCGAAGGCGTGCACGTCGTAGCCGGTGCCGGTCCTGATATCACCGAGCAGGCTGGCCAGGCGCGCTTCCTCGCGCACGAAATCCTCGGGTGTGGTCAGCTTCATATTGGCAACATCGCCTTCAAAGGTCGCAACCGTCAATCCCGCCCATTCGGCGATCGCGGCATCATCGGTGAAATCAGATCGCCCGTCCTTGGCCGCGCGACGATGCGCCTCGAGGATGACATCGAAACGAAAGGATTGCGGCGTCTGGGCTACTCGCAAACGCGCGCGGTCCGGCGTGTCCTCGACATCGCCGTCAGCGCTCGTGACCTTGATGGTATCGGTGACGGGGACGACGGGGATGGCCGCGCCGGTGCGGCTGGCCGCCTCGATCGCGCGCGAGATCACGCCCGCCGAGACGAACGGACGCGCGGCGTCATGAATCAGGACGATGTCGGGCTGGTGCTGCGCCAGCGCTTCGAGACCCGCCAGCACCGAAGCCTGGCGCGTCGCGCCGCCATTGGCCGGTGCCTCGTGCTTGAGGCCTGCGACCGCCGCCGTGAACATGGCGCTGTCATCAGGGTTCACCACCGGCTGCACGGCTGATACTTCGGGATGGGTGCTGAACGCCTCCATGGCGCGGTAGATCACGGGAACGCCGCCGATCTCTCGATATTGCTTGGGGCCACCGGCGCCTGCGCGCAGGCCACGTCCGGCCGCGACGAGAACGACTGCGGTGCGCTGTGATTTCGCCATAGGACTCAAATATTCAACTGCTAAGGGAAGAGTCGGAGTGAGGTGATTGCCGGCATGCCTCTAGCACGGCAGGCCCGCAAAAAAAGGGGGTTTCCCGGGATTGTGGGATTCAGCATTTTGCTGCACTGCACTTGAAAGATCTGCAGAACTGTCTAAACTGTAGGCATGGCGCTTGACTGCACAAGAATTGTGCGCAAGATAGATCATGGCAGGCGCGATGAGGCGCTGCCCAGGCAACGAGACCCCCGTGACCGGCTCGGCAGTATCAGGCTCTAAGCCGTTGAAAATAGGCGATATTGAAATCGCCAGTCCGGTCTTCCTGGCACCGATGTCGGGAGTGACGGACTCACCCGTCCGCCGTCTGGCCGCCGAGCTGGGGGCCGGCCTGGTCGTCTCCGAAATGACGGCCAGTGACGAGCTCGCCAATGGTCACCGGATGTCGCGGTTGCGCTGCGAAGCGACCGGGGTTGGGCCCCATGTGGTCCAGCTCGCCGGCTGCGAGGCGCATTGGATGGCGGAGGGCGCCCGGATTGCCGAGGCCGAGGGCGCCGACATCATCGATATCAACATGGGCTGTCCGGCCCGTCACGTCACCGGCGGCCAATCAGGCTCGGCCCTGATGCGCGATCTCGATCACGCCGTCGGCCTGATCGAGGCGACGATATCAGCGGTGAAAGTGCCGGTGACGCTGAAGATGCGGCTCGGCTGGGACGATCGCACCCGCAACGCGCCGGAGCTAGCGCGGCGCGCGGAGGCCGCCGGCGTCAGGCTCGTCACCGTTCACGGCCGCACCCGTTGCCAGTTCTACAAGGGCGAGGCCGATTGGGATGCGATCCGCGCCGTGCGCGAGGCCATCTCGATTCCGCTCGTCGTCAATGGCGACATCACCTCTTACGACAGGGCCCTCGCGGCGCTCGAGGCCTCCGGCGCCGATGCCGTGATGATCGGTCGCGGCGCCAACGGCCAGCCCTGGCTGCCCGGCGAAATCGGGCGACGGCTGAAGGGTGGGGCGGCTGAAGCCACGCCCTCGCTCGCGACGCAGCTGCATTATGTCCGCACGCTTTATGAGGGCGTCTGCGCACTCTATGGCCTGCGGGTCGGGCTCAAGCATGCGCGCAAACATCTTGGCTGGGCGCTCGATGTCGCGGCCGACGCCAGCGGTGCGCCAGCCCCGACGCTGAAGGCCTGGCGCCAGAAGATCTTGACCTCCGAGGATCCGGGCCTGGTCCACCGATCGCTACAGGATGCCTTCGACGATTTTGCATGGAGCGCTGCTGCATGAGCTCAGCCGCGGACCATCGCAAACCCGCCGACAGCGAGGCGATCCTCGATGCCTTGCCCAATCCCGTGCTGTTGATCGGGCCGGACGGCAAGATCGTCGCCGCCAATATTGCGACCGAAGCCTTCTTCGATATCTCGACGCAGTTCCTGAAGCGGCAGTCGCTGAAAGAGCTGGTGCCGTTCGGCAGCCCCTTGCTGGCGCTGATCGACCAGGTGCGGTCGTCGAACTCGCCGGTCAACGAATACAAGGTCGATCTGGGCACGCCGCGCATGGGCGGCGATCGCCAGGTCGATCTGCATGTCGCCCCGCTCACCGAGCGGCCCGGCCATATCGTCGTGATGCTCCAGGAGCGCTCCATCGCCGACAAGATGGACCGCCAGCTCACCCACCGCAGCGCTGCGCGCTCGGTGATAGCGCTAGCAGCGATGCTCGCGCATGAAATCAAGAATCCGCTCTCCGGCATCCGCGGCGCGGCGCAGCTCCTGGAGCAGCAGGCATCCTCCGAAGACCGCATGTTGACCCGCCTGATCTGCGACGAGGCCGACCGCATTGTCACGCTGGTCGATCGCATGGAAGTGTTCGGCGACGAGCGCCCCGTGGTGCGCGGTCCCGTCAACATCCACTCCGTGCTCGATCACGTGAAGCGGCTGGCGCAGTCGGGCTTTGCCCGCAACATCCGCCTCATCGAGGACTATGATCCTTCGCTCCCCCCGGTGCTGGCCAACCAGGACCAGCTGATTCAGGTGTTCCTCAATCTGGTGAAGAATGCCGCGGAAGCCTTGATCGACGTCCCCGACGCCGAGATTCAGCTTACCACCGCGTTCCGCCCCGGCGTGCGCCTGTCAGTTCCCGGTCAAAAATCCCGGGTATCCCTGCCGCTCGAATTCTGCGTGCGGGACAATGGACCAGGCGTGCCGGACGATCTTCTGCCCAATTTGTTCGACCCGTTCGTGACCACCAAGCAGACCGGCTCTGGCCTCGGTCTTGCTCTGGTCGCCAAGATCGTCGGCGATCACGGCGGCATCATCGAATGCGAGTCTCAGCCGCGCAAGACCACCTTCCGCGTGCTGATGCCGATGTACTCGACATCGGTCAAACACACAGATCACAGCAGTCGCGACGGCTCTGCCGGGAAGTCGTCGTCTGCATCACAGGGGGCAAAATGAGGATTAACAATGCCCGCAGGTAGCATTCTCGTCGCTGATGACGACACCGCCATCCGCACGGTTCTCAACCAGGCACTTTCCCGGGCCGGGTATGAAGTCAGGCTGACCGGCAACGCCGCGACGCTATGGCGCTGGGTCAGCCAGGGGGAGGGCGATCTCGTCATCACCGACGTGGTGATGCCGGACGAAAACGCCTTCGACCTGTTGCCGCGGATCAAGAAGATGCGGCCGAATTTGCCGGTCATCGTCATGAGCGCGCAAAACACCTTCATGACGGCGATCCGTGCCTCCGAGCGCGGTGCCTATGAATATCTGCCAAAGCCCTTCGACCTGAAGGAGCTAATCGCGATCGTCGGCCGCGCGCTGGCCGAGCCGAAGGAACGCGTCTCGTCGCCGGACGATGACGCAGAGATGGAGGCGATCCCGCTGGTCGGCCGCTCGCCGGCGATGCAGGAAATCTACCGCGTGCTCGCGCGTCTGATGCAGACCGACCTCACCGTGATGATCACGGGCGAGTCCGGCACCGGCAAGGAGTTGGTGGCGCGCGCACTGCACGATTACGGCAAGCGCCGCAACGGCCCGTTCGTCGCGGTCAACATGGCGGCGATCCCGCGCGACCTCATCGAATCCGAGCTGTTCGGCCATGAGCGCGGCGCCTTCACCGGTGCCAACACGCGTGCGTCCGGCCGCTTCGAGCAGGCCGAAGGCGGCACGCTGTTCCTCGACGAGATCGGCGACATGCCGATGGAGGCACAGACCCGCCTGCTGCGCGTGCTGCAGCAGGGCGAATACACCACGGTGGGCGGCCGCACCCCGATCAAGACCGACGTGCGCATCGTTGCGGCCTCCAACAAGGATCTGCGCGTCTTGATCCAGCAGGGCCTGTTCCGCGAGGACCTGTTCTTCCGCCTCAACGTCGTGCCGCTGCGGCTGCCGCCCTTGCGCGAGCGCATCGAGGATCTTCCGGATCTCGTGCGTCACTTCTTCGCGCTCGCCGAGAAGGACGGCTTGCCGCCGAAGAAGCTCGATGGGCTCGCGCTGGAGCGGATGAAGCAGCACCGCTGGCCCGGTAACGTGCGCGAGCTGGAGAACCTCGCCCGTCGCCTCGCCGCGCTCTACCCGCAGGACGTGATCACCGCCTCCGTCATCGACGGCGAGCTGGCGCCGCCTTCGGTCAGTCCGGGGGCCGCGGTCCAGCAAGGTGTCGACAATCTTGGCGGCGCGGTGGAAGCCTATCTCTCATCGCACTTCCAGGGCTTCCCGAACGGCGTGCCGCCGCCCGGCCTCTATCACCGCATCCTCAAGGAGATCGAGGTACCGCTGCTCACGGCCGCGCTCGCCGCGACCCGCGGCAACCAGATCCGCGCCGCCGATCTGCTCGGCCTCAACCGCAACACGCTGCGGAAGAAGATCCGGGATCTCGATATCCAGGTGTACAGGAGCGGGGGCTAGTCCCAGCGACAAACGCCGAGTGCATTTGCGCAGGAGTGGCTCAGCTCCCCTACCACAGCGGAGCTGAGCCTGTCCGGATCGCGCTGGCTGTTCGTGGCAGGCGCGAAGGACAGAAGTCCTGATAGGGCTGATATGTTCCGCTAGAACATTCGAATTGTCGTCATGCCGTCGCAGCACGCCACCTCGCGCCTATCTGAGCAGGCGCGCTGCGACTGGCTGGATATTGGCCATCTCCACGGTCGGGTCCTGCCTGCTTGGCCCGTTGACCAGGAGGTCAGAGGCCACGATCAGCAGCAACACCGCCGAAACCATCGTTGCGAGGAAGAATCTGTCCATTCCGGTTAAGCCGGAAAGGCTGCAATCCGTTCCCGCCGTCGACCTCGGTCTTCTTGCCTCTTCTTCACAGGGGTTCCGCGTAGCGGCGGCGCGCGCAAGTCGCCCACCGTTGACCTATGTCAACGTGAGCCGTGGCGGCTCGCCTTGAATGACCTCGCACCCACGACGAGGTCGAACATGGCAATGGAAAATTTGAAGCTGCCTGATGGTCCCATGTCAGGGCTGGTCGCCTCGGCCGTGGAATATCTGGTCGATGCCGGCCAGCGCAGCGTGCTGTTCCTGGACATCATGCGCCAGCGCGGCGACCAATATCGCGAGCATGTCGCGCAGACCGCACCGCATGTGCTGCAATATGCTGCCGAATTAATCACCGACGGCCGCACGCTGGATGAGCCCGTCAATTACGCGCTGGTGCGCATCATCCCGCCCAAGGACGTCACGATCGACATGACCCGGCGACCATTCGTCGTGGTCGATCCGCGCGCAGGCCATGGCCCCGGCATCGGCGGCTTCAAGGCGGACAGCGAGATCGGCGTCGCGATGAAGGCCGGGCATCCCTGTTATTTCATCGGGTTCCTGCCCGAACCCATGCCGGGCCAGACGATCGAGCGCATCGCGCGGGCGGAAGCGAAGTTTCTTGAAACTGTCATCAACCGTCACCCCGAGGCCGACGGCAAGCCCTGCGTCATCGGCAATTGTCAGGCCGGCTGGGCGGTCATGATCCTGGCATCGCTGCGGCCGGAACTGTTCGGTCCGCTGATCATTGCCGGCGCGCCGCTCGCGTATTGGGCAGGCGTCCACGGCAAATATCCGATGCGCTATTCGGGTGGCCTGTTGGGCGGAAGCTGGCTCACCGCGCTCGCCAGCGATCTCGGCGCCGGCAAGTTCGACGGCGCCTGGCTGGTGCAGAATTTCGAGAACCAGAACCCCTCGAACACGCTCTGGACCAAGCAATACAACGTCTATTCCAAGGTCGACACCGAGGCCGAGCGCTATCTCGATTTCGAGCGCTGGTGGGGGGGCCACGTCAACCTCAATGCGGAAGAGATCCAGTTCATCGTCGACGAGCTCTTCATCGGCAACAATCTCGCGGCCGGCCGCATCGAGATGTCCGATGGCCAGAAGGTCGATCTGCGCAACATCCGTTCGCCGATCGTGGTGTTCTGCTCCAAGGGCGACAATGTCACCCCGCCGCAGCAGGCGCTGGACTGGATTCTCGACTGTTATGCCGATGTCGACGAGATCAGGGCCTATGGCCAGACCATCGTCTACACCGTTCACGACAGCATCGGCCATCTCGGCATCTTCGTGTCCGGCGGCGTCGCCAAGAAGGAGCACGCCGAGTTCTCCAGCAATATCGACCTGATCGACGTGCTGCCCCCCGGGCTTTACGAGGCGACGTTCGAGGCGAGGGGCGACGAGACGCTCAATGCCGATCTTGCGGCCGGGCAATGGGTGATGCGCTGCGAGGCACGAACGCTCGACGACATCAGGGCGATGGGCGGCAATTCCCCCGAGGACGAGCGGCGGTTCGCGGCCGCCAAGCGCATCTCCGAGCTCAATCTGGCGGCCTATCAGAAATTCGTGCAGCCCTGGGTCAAGAAGATGGTGACGCCGCAGGTGGCGGATTGGGCGCGCAACATGCATCCGTTGCGGATGCAGTACGAGGCGTTCAGCAGCCAGAATCCCTGGATGTCCACGGTGAAAGCGGCCGCCGATCGTGTCGAGGAGAAGCGCCGGCCGGTGTCGAAGGACAATCCGTTCCTGGCCTTCCAGGAGCAGATCTCGAAGCAGATCGTGCACGCGCTCGATAGCTGGCGCGACACCCAGGAGGCGCTCAGCGAGACCATCTTCCTCAACGTCTATGGCTCACCTGCGCTGCAGGCCGCGGTCGGCATCGATCCCAATTCCGTGCCGTCGCGCCGCCGCGAGATGTCGGACGAGCATCGCGCCATGCTCGAAAAGCGCATTGCGGAATTGAAGGCGAAGATCGGCGAGGGTGGTCTCCGTGAAGCCTCCATCCGCGCGCTGCTCTATGTCGGCTCCGCGCGCGGCATGGTGGACGAGCGCAGCATCGAGGCGCTCCGTCAGGTCAGGCGCGACCATGCCGGCCCCCGGATGACGCTGTCCGAATTCAAGATGCTGGTGCGCGAGCAGTTCTTCATGCTGCTGCTGGACCGGGAGGGCGCGTTGGCGGCCATCCCAAGCCTGTTGCCCGCCGATATGAACCAGCGGCGCGCGGCCTTCGCGGCGATGCGCGAGGTGTTGTCGGCGAGCGAGGAGATCACGGGCGAGCGCGCCAATCGCTTGAGCCGTGTTGCCGGGCTGTTTGGCCTCGACGGGGAGGGCGAGACAATGTCGAACGTCGCCCCTTTCGACTCGCAGGCCCGGGCGTCGTAGCGCGGATTGGCGGAAACGGGAGCGACATGATGTCGGCCAATACGATGCACAAGACCGGCAGCAAGTACGACCGGCTGATCGCGGCGGCGCAGGCGGTGCCGGCGACACCGACCATCGTCGTGCACCCCTGCGACGAGACCTCGCTCCGCGGTGCCGTCGACAGCGCCAGCGCGGGCATCATCCGGCCGATCCTGGTCGGGCCCGAAAAGAAGATCAGGGACACGGCCGCAAAATTCGACCTCGACGTGTCCGGATTCGAGATCGTCGACGCCGCGCACAGCGAGGATGCGGCGGCCAAGGGTGTCGAGCTGATCCATGCCGCCAGGGGCGAGCTGCTGATGAAGGGCAGCCTGCATACGGACGAACTGATGCGCGCCGTCACGGCGAAGACGGGCGGCCTGCGCACCGACAGGCGCATCAGCCATGTCTTCGTCATGGACGTGCCTGCCTACGCCGAGACGATTTTCGTGACCGATGCCGCGATCAACATCTTCCCCGATCTCGATGCCAAGCGCGACATCATCCAGAACGCGATCGATCTCTACAACCAGGCCGGCTTCGGCAAGACGCCGCGGGTTGCAATCCTGTCGGCAGTCGAAACGGTCACCTCGAAGATCCCGTCCACGATCGAGGCCGCGGCGCTCTGCAAGATGGCCGATCGTGGCCAGATCACCGACGGCATGCTCGACGGCCCGCTGGCATTCGACAACGCCATCGACCCGGAGGCGGCGCGGATCAAGGGCATCGTCTCCGAGGTCGCGGGACGAGCCCAGATCCTGATGGTTCCGGACCTCGAAGCCGGCAACATGCTGGCCAAGAACCTCGCTTATTTCGCCAAGGCCGATGGCGCCGGCATCGTGCTGGGCGCACGGGTGCCGGTCGTACTGACCTCGCGCGCGGACTCGCCGCGCGCGCGCATGGCGTCCTGCGCGGTCGCAGCGCTTTACGCATCAGCCCGGCGCCAGCACGCGCCGACAGTCGCCGCGTGACCGCCATGGACACCATCCTCGTCGTCAATGCCGGCTCCTCAAGCGTCAAGTTTCAGGTCTACTCGATCGAAGGCGAGGCCAGGCTGCGCCGGCAGATCAAGGGGCAGATGGACGGCATCGGCAGCCGGCCACGCCTGCGCGCCGGCGACGCCGGCGGGCAGTCCCTGGCCGATCGCGCCTATCCGATCGAGGCCGTGCCCGATGTTCCCTCGGCAATGGCCGTTGCCGGAGACTGGCTGCGCAACGAGCTCCAGGTCACGCCCATCGCGGTCGGTCACCGCGTCGTGCATGGCGGCCCGGACTATTCAAAGCCGGTCCTGATCGACCATGGCGTCGTGTCCCGTCTCGAACGATTTGTTTCTCTGGCGCCGCTGCACCAGCCGCACAATCTCGCACCGATCCGCTCATTGCTGGCGAATTTTCCGGAGCTGCCGCAGGTGGCATGCTTCGACACCGCCTTTCACCGCAACCATGATGCCGTCGCAGATCACTATGCCATTCCGCATCAGCTTCACGCCGAGGGCGTCAGGCGCTACGGATTCCACGGCCTGTCCTACGAGTACATCGCCCGAACGCTGCCGAATGTCGCGCCCGCGATCGCCAAGCAGCGCGTGATCGTCGCCCATCTCGGCAGCGGCGCCTCGATGTGCGCGCTCAAGGAGGGCCGCAGCGTCGAGAGCACCATGGGCTTCACGGCGCTGGACGGCCTGCCGATGGGAACGCGACCCGGACAGATCGATCCCGGCGTGCTGCTTTATCTGATCTCCGAGAAGGGCATGCCGCCAGCGAAAGTGCAGGACTTCCTCTACCGCGAATGTGGCCTGAAGGGCCTTTCCGGCATCAGCAACGACATGCGCGAGCTGGAGGCCAGCAACGATTCGCAAGCAAGGCTCGCGATCGACTATTTCGTCTACCGCATCGCCCTCAACACAGGAATGCTTGCCGCGGCGCTGCAAGGGCTCGATGCCTTCGTGTTCACCGCCGGTATCGGCGAGAACTCCGCATCGATCCGCGCGCGCGTTGCTGCCAGGCTCGAATGGCTCGGCGCGGTGCTCGATGCAGGCGAGAATGCCCGCCATGCGCGCCTCATCTCCCATGCCGACAGCCGCATTCCCGTCTATGTCGTTCCGACCGACGAGGAGCTGATGATCGCCCAGCACACGCTGTCGCTGCTGATGAACGGCCAATCGCACAACACAAGATCTGAGAGGGTGTCATGATCCCCGTATTTCCGGACAGCAAGGTGGCGCTCAAGGGGAAGAAGGGGCTGATCGTCGGCATCGCCAACGACCAGTCGATCGCCTGGGGATGCGCGCGAGCGTTCCGCGCGCTCGGTGCGGATCTCGCCGTGACTTATTTGAACGACCGCGCCAAGAAGCATGTCGAGCCGCTGGCCCAGGCGCTGGAGGCGCCGATCTTCATGCCGATGGACGTGATGGTCGAGGGCCAGACCGAGGCGGTATTCGAGCGCATCGCGACCGAGTGGGGCCAGCTCGATTTCCTGCTCCATTCCATCGCCTTCTCGCCCAAGGAGGCGCTGCATGGCCGCGTCGTCGACGTCGGTCGCGACGGCTTCCTCAAGACCATGGACGTCTCGTGCTGGTCGTTCATGCGGATGGCCCATCTCGCCGAACCCTTGATGAAGAACGGCGGCACGCTGTTCACCATGACCTATTACGGCAGCCAGATGGTGGTGGAGAATTACAACGTGATGGGCGTCGCCAAAGCCGCGCTCGAAGCCTCCGTCCGCTACATCGCGGCCGAGCTGGGTCCGAAGGGCATCCGCGTCCACGCAATCTCGCCGGGACCGCTGGCGACCCGTGCTGCCTCCGGCATTCCTGAATTCGACGAGCTGATGGACAAGGCGCAGTCAAAGGCGCCATCGCGCAGCCTCGTCAGCATCGACGATGTCGGCAATGCCACCGCTTTCCTCGCGCTCGACGGCGCCAAGCTGATCACCGGCGGGGTGCTCTATATCGATGGTGGCTATCACATCATCGATTGAACGCGCTCAACGATAATGCAAGGCGATGAGCTCAGCGACGCAGGCGGGCCTCTTGCCGCCCGCGATCTCAATGACGAGGTGATAGTTGACGCGCAGGCCGTCCGGCGGCACGTCCTCGGCTTCCGCAACGGTGACGCGGCCGCGCAGCTTTGAGCCGGCCGGAACCGGTGCCAGATAACGGATGCGATCGGCGCCGTAATTCAGCGTGTTGCGCAAGCCTTTCAGGCCGATCACGGAGCGGATGAAGAGGGGCGCGAGCGCCAGCGAGAGCAGGCCGTGGGCGATGGTCTTGCCGCCAGGCATTTCCTTAGCCGCGCGTTCCTGATCGACATGGATCCACTGCTCGTCGCAGGTCGCCGCCGCGAACTGGTTGATGCGATCCTGCGACACCTCGACCCAGTCGCTGACGCCGATCTCGGTGCCGACGGCGGATTTGATGTCGTCGAAATCGCTGAATATCCGCATGGCCTGGCCTCGTCAGATCTTCATTTCCGGCACGGTTTCAGGGATCGCCAGCTCGGCTTCGGTCACCGCCAGGACCTCACCGACGGTGACGCCGGGCGCGGTTTCCAGCAGAGTGGCCTTGCCGCCGGGAAAGCCGATCACCGCCATGTCGGTGACGACCAGATCCACGGGCCGCGCCGAGGTCAGCGGCAGCGTGCATTTGGCGACGATCTTGGACTTGCCCTTGGCCGCATGCTGCATGGCGACGACGACGCGCTTGGCACCCGTCACGAGATCCATCGCGCCGCCCATGCCGGGCACCATCTTGCCCGGGATCATCCAGTTGGCGAGATGGCCGGAGCTATCTACCTGGAGGCCTCCGAGCACGGTCACGTCGACATGGCCGCCGCGGATCAGCCCGAACGACATCGCGCTGTCGAAGGTGGCCGCGCCCGGCAGCGCACTGATCGGACGGCCGCCGGCATCGGTGAGCGTCGGGTGCTCCATGCCTTGCTCCGGAATTGGGCCGGTGCCGATCAACCCGTTCTCTGATTGGAAGAAGACTTTGAGATCGGATGGGACGTAGTTTGCGACCAGGGTCGGGATTCCGATGCCGAGATTGACGAGATTGCCGCTTCTCAGTTCCTTGGCGACGCGCCGGGCGATGATGATCTGCGGGTCCATGTGTCACCCGTTGGTGATGAGGTAGTCGACGAGCGGTGCCGGCGTCACGACGTGATCGGGTGCGATGACGCCGACGGGCACGATGTTCTCCGCGGTGACGATGACCGTGTCGGCGGCCATCGCCATGACGGGATTGAAATTGCGCGACGTCAGCGCGTAGGCGAGGTTGCCGAGATAGTCGGCGAGGAATGCATGCACCAGCGCGAACTGCGCTCGCAGCGCGGTCTCCAGCAGGAATGGCTTACCGTGGACCTCGATCTCACGCTTGCCTTCAGCAACCAACGTGCCGACCCCCGTGGGGGTCAGAACCCCGCCGAGACCGCATCCGCCTGCGCGAATGCGCTCGACGAAGGTACCCTGCGGGACGAGATCGACGGCAATCTGGTTCGCCAGCATCTGTTGCTGCGCCTTGGGATTGAGGCCGATATGGGTGGCGGTCAAGCGAGCGACCAGCGCCGCATCGAACAGCTTGCCGACACCCTTTCCCGGGGTGGCTGCATCATTGCAAATCAGGGTCAGCCCGGTCTTCTTCTGCCGCACGAGTTCGTCGAGCAGGCGTTCCGGCGTTCCAACACCCATGAATCCTCCGACCATGAGGCTTGCACCGGCGGGGATCATCGCAACTGCTTCTTCGATGGAAACGGCCTTCATCGATGGAACTCCGATCGGCGGAAGCGGACATGGTGATGGACTGATGTTCCGGGACGACAGATTGCCATCGTTGATCTGCGTCAAGGCTTCCGATCATTCGCGTGGGTCGATGCCGATGCTTGCCAGCATCTCGCGCCAGAGCCTGCGCACCTCATTGTGCCGCTGCTCCAGCGCCGCGCTGACGGCATCGCGGAAGGGCAAGAGCTCAGGCCCTTTCAGGAACAGGATTTGCGCCTGGAGCAAACGACCGCTCTCGAACTCGATGCGCCGCAGCGCCAGGACGAAGGGATCGGCCGGACTGGCCTCGGTCGGCAGCAGCGCTGCCGGGCGAATGGCGGCGTGAACGGCGTGCGCAAGCGTGGCGAGATTGACTGATGGCGCAAGGCTGCGATCCCCAGTCAATCCGGTTGGTGGAGGAAGCCAGGCCGCCTCCCACGAAGCGGCCATGTAGCCCAGGGCGATATCCGGCACCCAAATGGTCGCGCGCTGCAGCAACGAGACGATCTCGGACTCGCGATAGAACTGCGCGTTCAATTCGGTCTGCCAGGCAGCCTCGATCCGCAACGGCAGCGCCAGAGCAAACTGCCGCGCGAGCGCTCCATGCGCCGAGATCAGGAAGGCAGCCACGCGCGTCTGCTGCTGCGGCGGCACCCGACCGTCAGCATCGAGCGGGCCGAGGAAGCCGCTCATGGCGAGGGCCTCTGCACGGGAATCGCGCGCAGGTGGTCGTAGCCGGCCGGAAACGGCGAGAGCTCGCCGCCGGGCTCGCCGGCCGCGATCAAGACGGCCTTGTTGCCCTGCCAGCGCCCGGCCAGCACGTCCTCGGCAAAGCGCGCGAGCAGGTCTGCGGTGAGCGCCCCCTTCTCGAGGGTGAAGGCGTGATAGGCCTCCGGAATGATCACCAGCGCACTGTCGGGGATTTCGACGCGGAGCGTCTCGTGCAGGCAGCGGGGAGTCAGGAAGTCGAATTCGCCATTCAGGATCATGGTCGGGACGGCGATGGACGAGAGCTGCGAGGTGATCGGATGGAAGTCCAGAAAGGACTCCATCAGGTTTTGCAGGGCATAGACGTCGTTGACGAGCCAACCCTGTCGCTTGACGCCGTCGAGCTTGTCCAGCAGCGGCTTCAGCCACCGGTCAGACAGGTTCATTGGCAACAGCAGGTCCTGCAGGTAGCTGGTGCCGCCGAGGATGAGACCGGTACGCAGCGCGTTGCCGATCAAGAGCAGCTGCGGCGACAGCTCGGCAAAACAGCTCATCGGCACCAGCCCGGAGAGACGCTTGCCGTGTTCGATGGCATAGCGCAGCGCAATCAGACCGCCGAAGCTGATACCGCTGAGGAACACGGGTCCGTCGCCGAGCGTGCCGATCAGTCGGTGGAGCACGGCGACATGATCGTCCTGATTGATGAATAGCGCCGGCTTGTCCGAGACGCCCTGGCCGAGCAGGTCGAATGTGGCGACGCGAAAATGCCGGGCCAGCAGCGCATCACGGTAGGCCGCCCACAGCTCGGCATATTGCGTAAGCCCATTCACCAGCACATAGGCGGGGGCGTCTGCCGGTCCGTCAATCTCATAGCGGATCCGGTACGAGCCATGACTGAGGAAGGGCATTGCGTTCGCCAGCAGTTTTCGACTGCGCGATCCTTCATCCGACGGGCCGCATTCCATTGAGTTAGATCAAAGCTCGCCCGATCGAGCTGTCTAGCGTCCCGTCAAAATGCAAGGGAGGCTCCATCATGATCGGGACTGGATTCGTAAGGCGCAGCCTCGTCGGCCTCATCCTGCTGCTCGTCGGCACATCGCTCGCAGTTGCACAACCTTTCACGCGGCGTTCGTCGCAAGTGCAACATGATGGTTTGAAAAAGACCTACGAGATCGCCAACTTCAAGATTGGCGGCAAGTATGATCTGTCCGATCCCTCGAAATTTGAGCTCGGCGGCGAGGGCGGCGTCACGCTGGAATCGCTCGGTGCGGGCAAGCTGCACACCAGCTACATCGCGATCGGCAACGCGCGGCGCAATGCGCAGGGCGAAATCACCAATGCCGTCGTCGTCAATTCCTACTATTCCGGCGACTCCACCGACATGTATGAGCAGTGGGTCAAAGGGGCGCCACTCTCGGGCGGCGTCCCGATCATCGGACCGGGCCGGCCGATCGACACCGATCGCTATTACGTCATTATGGTCGATCCGCTCGGCACCTGGGGCGCCAGCAAGCCGTCCGAGGGTCTCGGCATCAAGTTTCCGCAATACAGCTACTACGACATGGTGCAGGCAAACTATCGCCTGCTCCGCGACGAGCTGAAGGTCGCGCGCGTTGCGCTCGTGACCGGTGTCTCCATGGGCGGCACGCAGACCTATGTCTGGGGCGTGATGCATCCGGAATATGTCAGCGCGATCATGCCGATCGGCGGCACCACGCAGTCCGATGGCGACGACCCCGTCGGCAACTGGACCTTCCAGATGATGACTGCCGCGATCCAGGGCGATCCGGTCTGGCAGGCGACCAAGGGCGACTATTACAACCTGCCCAAGGAGAAACATCCGGTGCCGGGCGTCGCTTTCGGCTGGTCGATCCTCGGCATGACGGGTTACGATTTTGCCTATCGCACGACCCAGAACTGGGCCGCGGTACAGCCTGAAATCTTCTACTGGGATCCGCCGAACGAGAAGGCGGGCCTGAACGTCACCAATCGTGCCAAGCTCTATGACGCCGTCGATCTCGTCTTGCGCAACCGGGTCGGCGAGACCCACAACATCAATCCGTATCTCGGCCGTATTCAGGCGCGCACGCTGGTGATGCACATCACCAATGACCTCTGGCTGAATTTCAAGCTGGCTCAGAAGGCGGTCGATCGCGTGCCGGGCGCGGACCTGATCGCGCAGGAAAGTCCGGTCGCCCATTACGGCGTATTTCCGATCATCAACCAGCGCAAGAACGATCCGAAATTCGTCGCCTTCATGGACGACGTGGCGGCGCTCGATCGTGCCCAGCTGTTCGTCGACAAGAATTATCGTGTTCCTGGAGTCGCCGAGAAGATCGATCCGGGCAAATCCTTCTGGAAGGACTTCGTCACCTATCCCTATCCGGTCAAATACGCCAACGCCAAGGACAAGATCGGCAATACCTGGCAGATCGGCTACATGGATGAGTATGCCGGCACCGACAAGGACCCGAAGGTCCTCGTCATCATCCATGGCAAGGGCGCCTTCGGCGGGCACTACGGCAACATCATGCAATACGCGCTGCGAAGCGGCCTGCGCGTGATCGTGCCTGACTTGCCGGGCTACGGCATGTCGGGGCCGGGCAATCTCGACAAGAGCCCGGCGCGCACCATGCAGGACATGCGCGAGACCATCTACGATCTGGTCGTCAACCAGCTCGGCGTCAAGAAGGCCTATTATCTCGGCCACTCGCTCGGGGGCCAGTTCGTCGTGGGCTATGCGCTGACCTGGCCGGACGCGGTGCAGGGCCTGGCGCTCGAAGCGCCGTCGGGCCTCGAGGAATATCCGCGCGACATCACGATCGCGAAGGACAAGAAGGCACCTTTGTTCCAGGCTGGTCTCGGCCGCGATTTCGACAAATGGAAGCAGATCTGGGACCAGACCGGAATTCTGGCCGCGGAGAAGGCCCGTGACGAGCAGGGCATTCGCGACTTCTTCTACTTCAAGAAGCGTGATCCCGACACCGGCGTGGTGTCGGCGGCGAAGAGTGGCTACTTCTTCAGCGACAGCGAATATGCCCGCTTCCACACCGAACAGCGCGTCGGGCTCACCAAGGGCAATCCGAAAGAGCTCGAGCAATGGTGCAACGTCTTCATCTTCGATATCTACACGATCGGATCAGAGCTCCAGCAGGATGATCCGAAGAACCTTTACGAGCGGGTCACGCAGATCAAGGCGCCGATTTTCCTGGCGTTCGGCGACAAGGAGCCGTTCATCCCGACGCCCGCTTTCAACGGGCTGACCGATCTCGGACGCGACGTCATCACGCCCTTCATGACGCGCATGACCAATGTCGGAAACCGGCCGATGCTCAAGATCTACCCGGAGACCGGACACTTCATCCACACCGACAATCCGGTGGAGTATTCGGCCGATGTCGTCGACTTCGTGACCAGGGGACGAGTGGATACGTCATCGCCACTCGGCACCGACCGCATGATCAAGGGCGCCGTCGCCTCGGCCATCCCCGTGGCGCCGACCCCGCCTGGCGCGGCGCCGACGGCAGGGTTGAACAAATAGGATGATCTGATGCCGCGGGTGCAGGCGGGTGCAGTCCAGCTTGGCTGGCGGGAGTGGGGGCAGGGCGACGTCACCGTCGTCTTCATCCACGGCAATCTCGCCAGCAAGGACTGGATCGAGCTCGCCGCGCCGCTGTTTCCATCGGGTCTTCGCGTCATCGGCATCGACTGGCGCGGCTGCGGCGACAGCGACCGTCCCAGGGCCACGGCGGATTATTCCAATTACTCCATGCAGCAGCATGCCGACGACATGCTCGCCGCGCTCGATACGCTGGGCATCGGCTATTGCCATCTTGCCACGCATTCGACCGGCGGCATCATTGCCGCGCGCATGCTGCTGGCCCAGCCGCAGCGCTTTGGCCGCGTGTTCGCGCTCGATCCGGTGACGCCGCTCGGCATGGCCTTCAATGCCGATCAGATCGGCCTGTTTCGGGCGATGATGGCGAGCAAGGAATTGACGCGGACGATCATGGCGACCGCGGCTTCCTCGCTGTTCGTGCCGGAGAGTATGGCGCCAAACATGATCCCGCAATTTCGCCAAGGTCTGGGAGACATCCAGGCGCTGTTCGATCGCATCATCGAGCAGACCTTCAGCGTCTCCGAAGGCATCTGGATTGGAACGCCGGTGAATCTGACGCGGGAAAAAGAGAGCCGCGAGCTGGAGCGGCGCATGCCGGAGCTGCGCCACCCGCATCTGGTGTTGTGGGGCGAGCGGGACGGCTGGATCGCGCCGGCCGATCTTCGTGCCATGACTGCGGCGATGCCGGATTGCCGTCTCGTGATCGTGCCCGGCGTCGGGCATTCGATGAACCTCGAGGTCCCCGCGCTCTATGCCGGCTATTTCGGCGCCTGCTTCGGCGGACTTGCCGCATAACCAAGGGAGTGACGCATGGCTGACTTCAACCCGTCCGCAGAAACAATCCGAACGATGCTCGGAGAGACGCTCGGACGCTTGCGCAAGGCGAATGCGGAATATTTCGATCTGCTGGAGAAGGGGCTCAGCTCTTCGCCCCTGTCGATTTCGGGCCAGGCAAAAGAGATCTGCGCCCGGATGCAGCATAACGTCTCCGCGACGTTCGATCTCGGCGAGAAGCTGATCCAGGTCCAGGACGTGCAGGAAGCCCTCAAGATTCAGTCCGACTTCTTCCAGGACCAGATGCGCACGCTCACCGACCAGGCCAAGACCATGGGCGAGTCCGCGATGAAGGCGGCGAGTGCCATGTTCGGCACAAAAATCTGAGCTGCATCGCCGGATGGAGAAAGTCATGGCTGAAATCAACAAACTCTCGGTCGAAAAGACGATCGAGAAGCTGCGCGGCGCCGATCAGCGAGTATCCAGGGATCAGCGGCTCGAGGCAAAGACCGACGAGCTGAACGAGGAGATCAGGCGCATGAGGGCTCAGCGAAAACGCCTCGATCGGCGCAGGCAGGATTGAGCTGGCAGCGCCGGGGCGATCAGCTGACATCACCGAAGCGGGGATGTCCTCCGGGGTCACCGGGGTATTGACTGCGCGGGCCGCCGGTCCGCGGCGCCGTTGCGGACCACGGACGGACCCCGTTCCACCGCAGCTACCGGCCGGGGCACCGACAGCGAGAAGCTCTCGAATCCCGACCTTCCGTTTTGGGAAATCGTGGCTAAAAGAAGAAGTTGAATTCGGTAAGCCGCTGAGATCGCGTGGCTATTTGACACTGTCGCGTCTCAGCAACAATGTGGTAGGAATACATCAGTCTCCGCCCAGAGCGGACCCACGTTTTCAGCACCATTGCCGGAATGACCAGCGCAGACACCTCGGCCGCATCCTTTGACACGGCCCCAGCCGAAGAGCCCCGGCGCTGGTCTGCGCGACGCTGGCTGGCACCATTTGCGGTGGCCCTGGCGCTGCTCTCGGCGCTCCTGACTTTCCTGGTCCTGACCGGTCTGGCCAAGATCGAGCCGACGCCGGAAGTGGTGCGCTCGTTCTACCTGATCAATGCCGGCACGATTTTGCTGCTGGTCGGCATCATCGTCCGCGAGCTCTGGCAGCTGATCCTGGCCCGGCGGCGGGGACGGGCGGCGGCGCGC
Source organism: Bradyrhizobium sp. CCBAU 51745 (assembly GCF_028128715.1). Taxonomy (NCBI): domain Bacteria; kingdom Pseudomonadati; phylum Pseudomonadota; class Alphaproteobacteria; order Hyphomicrobiales; family Nitrobacteraceae; genus Bradyrhizobium; species Bradyrhizobium sp. CCBAU 51745. Next base: position 399,292 of record NZ_LBJP01000008.1, read on the forward strand.
CTTCATGTCCAGATCGTCAGCCTGTTCTCGATCGTTGCCGTGCTGCCGGCGGTGCTGGTCGCCGTCGTCGCCAACGTCACCATCGAGCGCGGTCTCGACCGGCTGTTCTCGGGGCCCACCAAGGAAGTGATCCAGAACTCGCTGACGATCGCGCGGGCCTACATGAACGACCATGCCCAGCTGATCCAGGGCGACATTCTTGGAATGGCCAACGACATAGCTCACGCGCGGCCGCTCTATGATCAGGATCGGCGGTCGTTCCGCGAAATTCTGACGGCCAGCGCCGCGTCCCGCAACTTGCCGGGCGCGATGATCATCGACAAGAGCACCAACATCCTGGAGTCCGCCGACACCGGCATGCGGCTGACCTATTCGCCGCCCGCGCCGGAATTCCTCAGCAACGTCAAAGAGACCGAGCCGGAAATCGCGATCCTTCCGGACGCGAGCTCCGTCGCTGCCGTGATCCGCCTGCGCGCCTTCAACGATACGTTCCTGTATGTCGCCCGTCCGCTCGACCCGAACGTGGTCAGTCAGGTCAACCAGACGGAGATCAGCGTCGCCGAATATGCCCAGATCGAGTCGCGCCGGCTCGGCATCCAGGTCGCGTTCGCGCTGATGTTCGCGGTGATCGCGCTGACCATCCTGATGGCTTCCGTGCTGATCGGCCTCAACTTCGCCAACTCGCTGGTGGCACCGATCAGGCGGCTGATGAATGCGGCTCACACCGTGTCGACCGGCGATCTCCATGTGAAGGTGCCCGTGCATCAATCGGAAGGCGATCTCGCCCAGCTTGGTGAGACGTTCAACAAGATGACGCAGGAATTGCGCAGCCAGCGCGACGAGCTCGTCAATGCCAGCGACCTCATCGACAGCCGCCGCCGCTTCATCGAGGCGGTGCTGTCCTCGGCCAGCGCCGGCATCATCGGCGTCGACACCTCGGGCAGCGTCGGCATCCTCAACCGCTCCGCCGAGAAGCTGATCGGGCATTCCGAGGCCGAGACGCTCGGCCATCCGCTCTCCGACGTGCTGCCCGAGCTCGACGAGATGATGAAGGCGTCGCGGGAAGGCACCCAGCGCCTGGTGCAGGGCCAGATCACGATCACGCGCGACGGCACCGAGCGCAATCTCTCGGTCCGAGTCAGCGCCGAGAAGAACCAGCCGCACGACAGCTACATCATCACGCTCGACGACATCACCGAGCTGGTCTCGGCGCAGCGCACCTCGGCCTGGGGCGATGTCGCCCGCCGCATCGCCCACGAGATCAAGAACCCGCTGACACCGATCCAGCTCTCGGCCGAGCGCATCCGCCGCAAGTTCGGCAAGGACATCACCGAGGCCAAGGACAAGCAGATCTTCGACCAATGCACCGACACCATCGTGCGCCAGGTCGACGACATCAGGCGCATGGTCGACGAATTCTCGCGCTTTGCGCGGATGCCAAAACCCGTGATGGAAGGCGAGGATGTCGCCGACACCGTGCGGCAGGCCGTGTTCCTGATGAAGGTCGCCCATCCCGAGCTCGATATCGAGGCCGAGTTCAAAGAAGATCCGCTGCGCGCCCAGTTCGACCGCCGGCTGATCTCGCAGGCGGTCACCAACATCGTCAAAAACGCCACCGAGGCGATCGAGCAGGTCCCGCCGGAAGAGCTCGGCAAAGGCCGCATCGACGTCGTGGTGTCGCGCGAGGGCGACGACGTCTTGATCGACGTCATCGACAACGGCATTGGCCTGCCCAAGGTTGCGCGCTCGCGGCTGCTCGAGCCCTATGTGACGACGCGCGCCAAGGGCACCGGCCTTGGCCTTGCCATCGTCGGCCGCGTGCTGGAAGACCATGGCGGCCGCATCGAGCTGAAGGACGCCTCCGACTTCCGCGAAGGCCAGCGCGGCGCCTGGATGCGCATGCGCTTTGCGATCTCCGGACAGGCCAAGAAGGCCGAAGGTGCCGAGCCCGGGGCAGCGGTGACGGACACCGCCAAGGGCGCAACCACGCCCGAAATCAGGGAAACGGCCCCAAATTCCGCCAAGGACTCTGCTACGGCGCAGGCAACAAAAGAGCCGGCGGCCGAAACCAAAGAGCCGGCTGAAAAGACCAATGATTCAACGAAAATCGAAGCCTCAACAGGCAGCTGAGAAGACAGGCGCGACCCATGGCAAGTGAAATTCTGATTGTCGATGATGAGGCCGATATTCGGGATCTCGTTGCGGGAATCCTCGAAGACGAGGGTTTTGTCACGCGGACCGCGCGCGACAGCGACTCGGCGCTGGCCGAGATCGCCAACCGGCGGCCGCATCTGGTGTTCCTCGACATCTGGCTGCAGGGCTCCAAGCTCGACGGCTTGCAGCTCCTGGAGCAGGTCAAGAAGGACAATGCCGATCTGCCAGTGGTGATGATCTCCGGTCACGGCAACATCGAGACCGCCGTCGCCGCAATCAAGCGCGGCGCCTATGATTTCATCGAGAAGCCTTTCAAGGCCGACCGTCTCATTCTGGTCGCCACCAGGGCGCTGGAAAACTCGCGCCTCAAGCGCGAGGTCAAGGAGCTGAAGCAGCTCGCGCCGAGCGCAAGCTCGCTGGTCGGCCGCTCGCCGAGCATGAACCAGCTGCGCCAGACCATCGAGCGCGCCGCCAAGGCCAACAGCCGCATCCTGATCGTCGGCCCCGCCGGCGCCGGCAAGGAATTGACCGCGCGCACGCTGCATATGGCCTCGGGCCGCGCCGACGGCCCCTTCGTGGTCATCAACGCCGCGGCGATCACGCCGGAGCGCATGGAGCACGAGCTGTTCGGCGTCGAACAGTCCAACGGCGAGCATCCGCGCAAGCCCGGTGCGCTGGAAGAGGCCCATGGCGGCACGCTGTTCATCGACGAGATCGCGGACATGCCGCGCGAGACCCAGAACAAGATTCTGCGCGTGCTGGTCGAGCAGTCGTTCCAGCGCGTCGGCGGCACCGCCAAGGTGCAGGTCGACGTCCGCATCATCTCCTCGACCGCGCGCAACCTCGAAGAGGAGATCGCGGCCGGCCATTTCCGCGAGGACCTCTATCACCGGCTCTCGGTGGTGCCGATTCGCGTGCCCGCGCTGTCGGAACGGCGCGAGGACATTCCTGAATTGATCGACTATTTCATGGAGCAGATCTCGGCCGGCAGCGGCCTGCCGAAACGGCAGATCGGCCAGGACGCGATGGCGGTGCTGCAATCGCATGTCTGGCCGGGCAATGTGCGTCAGCTCCGCAACAACGTTGAGCGAGTCATGATTCTGGCCGCGGGCGGGCCGGAGGTGATCATCACCGCCGACATGCTGCCCCAGGACGTTGGCTCGATGGTGCCGGCGATGCCGACCAGCAACAATGGCGAGCACATCATGGGCCTGCCGCTGCGCGAGGCACGTGAAGTGTTCGAGCGCGACTATTTGATTGCCCAGATCAGCCGTTTCTCAGGAAATATTTCTCGCACGGCCGAGTTTGTTGGCATGGAACGGTCGGCGCTACACCGGAAGTTGAAGGCGCTCGGGGTCGGCTAAGCTCGACGCCGCGGCCGATATCTGGGAAAAATCATCTATTTCCGTAGTTTTTCGGAGAAATAGGGCGCGTCGTGCCGCGTGAAGCGGCTTGCCTAAAATGTCCACCTGTCCTCTAATCGACCAGCCGTTCCTCCGAGGGGGATCTCATGAGGAGCGGCAACCGGAGGAAGGCCCAATTTGAAAACAGGGTCGCTTCCGGTGCAATAAAAAGAAACTCAAAGCGAGAAAAAAACAATGGCGGCAGACCGCGCACAAAACCTACAGGACACCTTCCTCAATCACGTTCGCAAAACCAAAACGCCACTGACGATCTTTCTGGTCAACGGAGTGAAGCTCCAGGGCATCGTGACCTGGTTCGACAATTTCTGTTTGCTGCTTCGGCGCGACGGTCATTCGCAGCTGGTCTACAAGCACGCGATCTCGACCATCATGCCAGGCGCTCCGATCCAGCTGTTCGAAGGCGGCGAGGATCAGCCGGCTTGAGAGTGATCTGATTGGAACCCCGCAATTTTGACGGGGAGGCCGACCGTCCGCGGTCAGCCGGGGCTAAACAAACGGGGCGGGTGCTTGTCGTCGGCCCCTATTTGCGAGCGCGCGCGGGAAGTGCCGACGCGCAATCGGAGAGTCATGTTCAGCGTGACGCGGAGGCCCGGCTCGACGAAGCCGCAGGCCTCGCGCGCGCGATCGACCTCGTCATTGCCGATGCCATCATCGCGCCGATCAGCCAGATCCGGCCTGCGACCTATATCGGCAAGGGCAAGGTCGAGGAGATCGCCGCGCTCGCCAAGAGCCTTGACGTCGAACTCGTGGTGATGGATTGCGCGCTGGCACCGATCCAGCAGCGCAATCTCGAGAAGGAATTGCAGGCCAAGGTGCTCGATCGCACCGGGCTCATTCTCGAAATCTTCGGCCGCCGCGCCAAGACCAAGGAGGGCGCACTCCAGGTCGAGCTCGCCCATCTCAATTATCAGCGCTCGCGCCTGGTGCGATCCTGGACCCATCTCGAACGCCAGCGTGGCGGCTTCGGCTTCATGGGCGGCCCCGGCGAGACCCAGATCGAGGCCGACCGCCGCCTGATCCAGGAGCGCATCACCAAGCTCGAAAACGAGCTGAAGAAGGTGCAGGCGACGCGCCGCTTGCATCGCGCCGGCCGCCAGCGCGTGCCGTATCGGGTCGTTGCGCTGGTCGGCTACACCAATGCCGGCAAGTCGACGCTGTTCAACCGCCTGACGCGTGCCGACGTGCAGGCGGCCGACATGCTGTTCGCCACGCTCGATCCGACCCTGCGTGCGCTCAACCTGCCGCATGGCGGCAAGGCCATGCTGTCGGACACGGTCGGCTTCATCTCCAATTTGCCGACGCAGCTCGTCGCCGCCTTCCGCGCCACGCTGGAGGAGGTGCTGGAGGCCGATGTCATCCTGCACGTCCGCGACATCTCGCATGAAGACGCCGAGGCCCAGCAGAGCGACGTCGACGCGGTGCTGCGCCAGCTCGGCATCAATCCTGATGACTCAGGCCGCATCATCGAGGTCTGGAACAAGATCGACCGCTACGACGCAGAGCAGCGGGAAGAGCTTCTGAATATCGCCGCGCGCCGGCCGGAAGATCATCCCGCGATGCTGGTCTCGGCCGTGTCAGGCGAGGGGATCGACGCGCTGCTCGCCGCGATCGAAGAACGGCTCGCCGCCAAGCGCACCACGCTCGATCTCTCCATCGACGCCGCCGACGGCGCCGGAATCAGCTGGCTGCACCGCAATTCCGAGGTGCTGGCCAAGGAGCTGCACGACGGCCGCTTCGACATGACCGTGCGCGTGGATGAGACGAAGCGCGACATCGTGGTGAACAGGTTTGATGCGGTGCCACGCCTGTCGGCGTGAGTCGGACGTAGCCCGGATGGAGCGCAGCGAAATCCGGGATATCACCACACGGAGAGACCCCGGATTGCGCTGCGCTCCATCCGGGCTACGCACCGAACATCACCTCGACAGGTCGAGGCTCATGAACTGGTTGTGCGGGCTCGCCTGATAGTCGGCGAACGGCGCACACGAGACGAAGCCGGCGCTGCGGTAAAGCGCGACGGCGGGCGCGTGCAGCGGCGCCGTGCCCGTCTCCAGGCTGAGACGCGCATATCCGCGCTTGCGGGCTTCGGCAATGATGTGGTTCAGAATCGAGCGCCCGGCTCCGGTCCGGCGTGCGGCAGGCGCGGCACGCATCGACTTCACTTCGCCGTGCCTCGCGTCCAGCTGCTTCAGAGCCCCGAAGCCGGCCAGCACGTCGCCTTGCCAGGCCGTCCAGAACGTCACTGATGGAGCCGAGAGACCGCTCGCGTCGAGCGCCTGCGCATGCTCGCCCATGACGCTGCGCAGCTCTTCCAGATGATGCGCCAACAAGTCAGCAACGTGAGGTGCCTTCGGATTGTCCTGTCTGATCTCCACTTGATGTCCTCGCGTCAGGTAGCCATCTTCGCCGCATTCCACAGCGCATCCATCTCCGCCAGCGATGCCTGCTCCAGCGTGCGCCCCTGCGCTTCGAGCGCCCGCTCGATATAGGCAAAGCGCTTTTCGAATTTCGCATTGGTCGCGCGCAGCGCGGCTTCCGGATCGGCGTCGACGTGGCGGGCGAGGTTGACGAGGGCGAACATGAGGTCGCCGGTCTCTTCCGCGATCTCCTGCTTGTCGTTGCGATCGAGAGCGGCCTCGATCTCGTCCGCTTCCTCGCGAATCTTTTGCAGCACCGCGCGCGGATCGTTCCAGTCGAAGCCGACCGTGGAGGCCTTGCGCTGCAGCTCCATGGCGCGGGTCAAGGCCGGCTGGCCGGCTTTCACGCCCGAGAGCAGCGGTTTGTGTTTCGGCGCAGCTTCCGGCGGCCGGCGCGCGGCGCGCTCGGCTTTCTCCTCGGCCTTGATGCGGTCCCAGACTTCCTTGACGTGATGCGGGGCGAGATTGCCGTCCTTGTCGGCGAACACATGGGGATGGCGCCGGATCATTTTTCGCGTGATGGCCTCGACGACGTCTCCAAAGGAGAACGCGTTCTGCTCAGAGGCCATCTGGGCGTGGAACACCACCTGCAACAGGAGGTCGCCGAGCTCCTCGCGGAGATCGTCGAGATCGTTGCGCTCGATGGCGTCGACCACCTCATAGGCTTCCTCGATCGTGTAGGGCGCGATCGTCGAAAAATCCTGCTCGAGGTCCCAGGGGCAGCCGGTCACCGGCGTGCGCAGCGCCGCCATGATCTCGATCAGGCGGGAAATGTCGCGGGAAGGGGTCATTGCGGGGGCAGTCTCCTGGGTCCAAATCCTTATGCCAAAAGCGCGCCGCCGTTCCCAGCGCGGCGGGGCGGAACAGGCCGATTTCCACCGATTGGCTGACACGCCCCGCAAGTGCTAAAGCGCGGCCCATGAGCGACACATTTTCATCCCAAACCGCCCTTGTGCTGTTCTCCGGCGGCCAGGATTCCACCACCTGCCTTGCCTGGGCGCTGAGCCGCTTTGCGCGGGTGGAAACGCTGGGGTTCGAGTACGGTCAGCGCCACGCCGTCGAGCTCGACTGCCGTGACCGGCTATTCGAGGGCATCAACGGCCTTCGCGCCGATTGGGCGGCAAAACTGGGCGAGAGCCACACCCTGTCGATCCCGACGCTGGCGGCCGTGTCCGAGACCGCGCTGACCCGGGACGTTGCGATCGCGATGGGCGCCGACGGCCTGCCCAACACCTTTGTGCCCGGCCGCAACCTGGTGTTTCTGACCTTCGCCGCGGCGCTGGCCTATCGGCGCGGCATCACCCACATCGTCGGCGGCATGTGCGAGACAGACTATTCCGGCTATCCCGACTGCCGCGACGAGACCATTCGGGCCATGCAATCAGCGCTCTCGCTCGGCATGGCGCGTGCCTTCGAGCTGCACACGCCGCTGATGTGGATCGACAAGGCCGCGACGTGGAAGCTCGCGCATGACCTCGGCGGCGACGCGCTGGTCGATCTGATCCGCGAGCAGTCGCACACCTGCTATCTCGGCGAACGCGGCGCCCAGCACGATTGGGGGTACGGCTGCGGCGAGTGCCCGGCGTGCAGCCTGCGGGCGAAGGGTTGGCGCGAGTTCGTGGCAAGCAAGTAGTGGTCTCACTCCGCCGTCATCGCCCGCGAAGGCGGGCGATCCAGTATTCCAGAGGCGGTGCTTGAGCCGAGCGATCGCGGCGTACTGGATTCCCCGCCTGCGCGGGGAATGACAGCGGAGGGCTTGGCGCGAGCGTGCCAATCGCAGCTAGCCGAAATCCTCCGGCCTCAGCTCGATCGGCCTACCATGCGGCGTGCGATCCGCGGCGTGATCCCACGCGTCGCGATAGCGGTGCAGTGTGTCCATCGACGCGACGCCCTTGCTCGCGACGAGGCCCTCCAGCGTGGCGAGCCAGTGCAGATAGTAGGTCTCGCCCGTATCAGGGTCGCCCGCTTCCTGCGCGCGCTTGATCTCGGAGGCCAAGGCCGCAGCCCATTCGGGCCAGGTGAACACGCCGCGGTCGTGCAGCGTCAAGGCCATGGCAAAGGCCTGCGCTTCCCAGGGCGCGCGGAACACCGGGCCGTCGTCGTCACGCGGAATGCTTGGAATCGCCGCGGTCGCGGCGGCAGCAGCTTCACTGCTCATCAGGCCGCCGGGTCCAGATAGGGCTCGAACGCGTCGATCGAGACCTTCAGGGTCGGATCGCCGTCCTCCCCCCAGAGATCATGGCCGTCGAACACGACGGTGTAGAGCCATTGCGGGTTCTCGCCGCGCTCCATCGCCGCCGTATCAGGGAACACGTGGCAGCCGTGGTTGAGCTCGACCACGCCGACATGACCGCGGACATAGCGCGGCAGCCGCGTATGCGTGGTCGGATGAATGTTCTTGGCACGCACGCGGTCGCCGATGTTGAATTTGGCGGGCGCAGGCGCTGGGCGGGCAAACTTGCCGCGTACCATGATGCGCTCGACCTGACCGAGATCGAACTTGCCGTGCTTGAGCGCCTTGCCGGGCTGCATCGCATGGCCGGCGGCGACCTCCTCGCGGGTGAGGTAGCCCTTCTCGATCAGCATCTCCTCGAGGCCGAGGAACCACTTCTTGTAGTAGGAGCTGGAGAGGTAGACATGCGGCGGGATCGTCTCGCGATAGAACCGCGAGGTGTCGATGTTGAAGGCGCCGGCCGCGCCCATCGCGCGCACCATCGCCAGCACCCGGGACTCCCATTCTTCATGGAAGACAGGCTCGTTCGGCTCGGGCTCGACCTTTCCAAAGCCGTCCATGCCGCCCATGTCGTGCACGCCGTTCACGACGGAGCTCCCGGCGTCCTGGGGAAGCCGGTGCCGATCATGGAGTCGCGGGTCACGAGCTCGGCAAGCTGCTCCTCGCTCCAGCCTTCCGTGCCCACGGGGCGCATCGGCAGCACCAGGAAGCGCGTCTCGGCGGTGGAATCCCACACCCGGATCTCAATCTCCTTGGGCACACTCACGCCGAAATCGGCGAGCACGCCGCGCGGATCCTTCACGGCGCGCGAGCGGTAGGGCGAAGCCTTGTACCAGACCGGCGGCAACCCCAGCATTTCCCAGGGGTAGCAGGAGCACAGCGTGCACACGACCATGTTGTGGCGCGTCGGGGTATTCTCGACCACGACGAGATGATCGCCGACGCGACTGACATGGCCGAGCGTGCCGATCGCCTTGCTGCCATCCTCCAGCAGCGCCTGTTTGAACGCCGGATCGGTCCAGGCCTTGGCGACGACGCGTGCACCATTATGCGGGCCGATCTTGGTCTCGTAGGCCTGTATGATGGCGTCGAGCGCAGCCGGCTCGACATAGCCTTTCTCGGTCAGAACAGTCTCGAGCGCGCGCACGCGCAGCTCGGTCTCGGACAGTTCCGAATGGTCGTGATCGTGATCGTGATGATGCTCGCTCATGGCGCGAAGATAGTCCCAGAATCCGGACCTTGTCGAGGCGAAGACTCTGCTAACATCGCACCATGGGCTGGGTTGCACGAACTGGAGAAACCGCCGCAATTGCGGCTCTTGTCGCATTCGGCGCGCAGGATGCGCGCGCGGCGAATGGCGCCTATGCGGTGGATGCCGCCGACATCTCCGAGGTCGGCTCCTGCAAGGTGGAAAGCTGGATGTCGGCCGCCGCCAACACCGATTTCCTGGCGGTCGCCAATCCCTCCTGCGTCGTCGATCCCTTCAGGCCGATTGAGCTGAGCATGCAGACCGTCCGGGCCCGCAGCGATGGCGACTGGAGCACGACGGTTGCGCCGAAAGCCAAGACGAACTTCATCCCGACCGGGATCGGGCGGTGGGGACTGTCGGCCTATGGCGGTGGATCGTTCGATGCGGCGACCGGTGAGGCCCTGTCCGCCTTTGCCGTCATCCCCGCGACTTATCGTCTGTCGGAGACGATGCGCATCAACGTCACCGGCGGCTGGCTCTGGGATCGCACGGTCGATCGCCACTATCTGACCTACGGCATCGGCTTCGACTGGAAGTTCACCGACACGCTGCAGTGGACGATCGAGGCCTTTGGCCAGGCCGGCGCCGCCGATACCGCGAGCGTGGTGCAGCCGCGCTTTCAGACCGGCGTGCGCTACCGGCCCAACGAGATATTCTCCGTCGACGTGATCTACGGCCGCAACATCACCGGCGAGAACGCCAACTGGATCACGATCGGGACCACCATCCGCTTTCCGGTCCGCGACGGTGCGCCGGAGCACCGGCGCACCGGGCATTTGTGAGGCCCGCTGGCAAAATCGGGCACCCGGCCGCAGAACTCGCGTCAGGCCATTGATCATGCCGCAGACAGTCCGTATACGCCGCGCAGGGACCAAAAGCGGCCCTGCCAATGGGCCGGCACACGCGACGAAATGACAGGGGAGGGCTCATGACCGCGGACACGCAGGCACCTGGGACGAAAAGCTTTCGCTGGAAGTTGATCGTACCGCTGGTGGTCTGGCTGGCGATCTATCTGTGGCCGGTGCCAGCGGGTCTCAACGTCAATCAGTGGCACTATTTTGCGATCTTCGCCGCTGTCATCACCGGGCTGATCCTGGAATCGATGCCGGTTGGCGCAGTCGGCCTGATCGGGCTGACGGTCGCGGGTGTCGCCGGCTATATCGATCCCGATCCCGGCAAATCGCTGCGTTGGATGCTGGCGGGCTTTGCCGAGAGCACGGTGTGGCTGATCGTCGGCGCCTTCGTGTTCTCGATCGGCTATCGCAAGAGCCAGCTCGGCCGGCGCATCGCGCTGGTGCTGGTGCGGCGCCTCGGCACCAACACGCTCGGGCTCGGTTATGCGGTTGCGATGTCGGACTTCCTGCTGGCACCGGCAACGCCCTCCAACACCGCACGCAGCGGCGGCATCGTCTATCCCATCATCAGCAACATCCCGCGCATCTATGGTTCCGAGCCGGGGCCGACCGCCGGCAAGATCGGCACGTATGTGATGTGGACCGCGTTCGCGGCAACCGCGATCACGAGTTCGCTGTTCTTCACGGCGCTGGCGCCGAACGCGGCCGCACTGGCGATCGCCAAGAAGACCGTCGGCGTCGACGTGAGCTGGGGCCAATGGTTCATCGGCTTTGCGCCGCTCGGCATTCTCTTGATGGTCCTCGTTCCGCTGCTCAGCTATCTGATCTGCCGTCCGGAGGTGAAGCGCAGTCCCGAGATCTCGGAATGGGCCGCGAAAGAGCTCGCAGAGATGGGCCCGATGTCGCGCAACGAGTGGATCATGCTGGTGCTGATCGTGCTCGCGATGTTCCTGTGGATCGCAGGCTCCAGCCCGGACATTCACATCCCGGTGCTCGGCTCGAACTTCGTCAATGCCACGACCGTCGTGTTCATCGTGATCTCGCTGATGCTGGTCACCGGCGTGATCGAATTTGCCGACATCGCCAGCGAGAAGAGCGTATGGGAGGTGTTCTTCTATTTCACCTCGCTATTGACGCTGGCCTCGGGCCTCAACGAGATCGGCTTCATCAAATGGTTCGCCAATGAATTCGCAAAGCCGCTCATAGGGCTCTCGCCGTCGACCGCGATGATCCTGCTGGTCGCGCTATTCTTCTGGATCCACTATTTCTTCTCGAGCATCACCTCGCACGCGGCGGCGGTGCTGCCCGTCGTGCTCGCGGTCGGCACCGGCATTCCCGGTCTGCCGGTGACGACGCTGGCCATGCTCTGCATGTATTCACTCGGCCTCATGGGCGTGATCTCGCCCTACGCCACCGGGCCGGCGCCGATGTATTACGGCAGCGGCTATATCGGGAAGGGCCAGTTCTGGGGCTTTGGCCTGATCTTCGGGGTGCTCTATTTCGCCGGGCTATTGGTCATCGTCCTGCCCTGGCTGGCCATGGTCCGGTGAGCTTCCTCGCAGACTGATACCCCGCGGCAGGAGAATTTTCTTCCCCGGCGGGGGATTGGGAAAACTTCGCCCAATCCCCCGCAAATATCTGAAATTGCAAGAAAGACTGGAAAAGGCGATGGTCTGCTGCAATGCAGCGTCGCCACCGGGCGCCTGCTTTGGTTCCACCCATGTCGCTCGGATCGCGACTTGGCCCCGCGTGCGCCTTTCGGGCGGGCGGACGGGCTAAATATCCTTCCATGAAAGCCGCTTCCATGAATGCGCACCCATCGCTGCTGATCGGCGAACCGGTCAAAATCCAAGATGGCTCAGCTCAGCCGGACGCGATGGTCCGCTTCGAGACCGTCGCGAAGACCTATCCGGCCTATCGCGGCAAGCCCGGCGTCGTCGCGCTGCAGGGCATCGATTTTTCCATCGCGCGCGGCTCCGTCACCGGGGTGATCGGTCGCTCCGGCGCCGGCAAGTCGAGCCTGGTGCGGCTCATCAACGGGCTGGAGAAGCCGAGCACGGGCCGCGTCGTGGTCGACAACAGAGACATCTCCGCGCTCATGGGCCGCGAGCTGCGGCTGGCGCAGCGCTCGATCGGCATGATCTTCCAGCACTTCAATCTGCTGTCCTCGCGCACCGCCGCGGACAACATCGCGCTGCCGCTGGAGATCGCCGGCTGGTCCAAAGCCGACATCAGGGCACGCGTGACCGAATTGCTCGCGCTGGTCGGCATCGCCGACAAGCACGACCGCTATCCGTCAGAGCTGTCAGGCGGCCAGAAGCAGCGTGTCGGTATTGCCCGCGCATTGGCGACGCGGCCGAGCGTGCTGCTGTCTGATGAGGCGACCTCGGTGCTCGATCCGCAGACCACGCGCGCGATCCTCGATCTGCTCGCAAATATCAACCGCGAGCTCGGGGTGACCATCGTGCTGATCACCCATGAAATGTCCGTGGTGCGTCAGCTCGCCAGGGACGTCGTCGTCCTCGATGCCGGCCGCGTGGTCGAGAGCGGCCATGTCGCCGACATCTTCACCCATCCCAAGCATCCGATCACGCAATCATTCCTGGCTGAGGTCACCGGCGACAGCCTGCCGGTCTCGCTGGCCAGCCGGATCGTGCAGGAGCCGGGGAGCCACGCCGTGATCCGCGTTCAGGTGCGCGGGGCAGGGGCCGGCGATACGCTGATCGCGCGGCTTGCCCGCGAGCTCGGTCTCGACGTCTCCCTGCTGTCGGCGCGTATCGATGAGATCGGCGGCCAGCATGTCGGCTCGCTCGTTCTGGGCATTCCTGTCAGTGATTCCGGCGGCGAGGGCGCGACGACGCGCACGCTGGCCTGGCTGTCTCAATATCAAGTCTCGGCGGAGCGTCTCGGCTATGTCGCCTGAACTCATCAACCTGATCATCCAGGCCACCTTCGAAACCCTGTTCATGGTTGGAATCGCGGCGGCGCTCGGCACTCTGTTCGGCTTGCCGCTGGGCGTATTCCTGGCGACCAGCCGCAAGGGCGAGCTGTTTGCGGCCCCTGCCGTCAACGCAGCCCTTGGCATGGTCGTCAACGCGACCCGCTCCACGCCCTTCATCATCCTGGTCGTGGCCATCATCCCGTTCACGCGTCTCATCGCCGGCACCTCGATCGGATCAACGGCCGCGATCGTGCCGCTGACGATCGCCTCGACGCCGTTCATCGCGCGCCTGGTCGAGGCTGCGATCCGTGAAGTCGATGGCGGCCTGATCGAAACCGCGTCCTCGTTCGGCGCGTCACCGATCCAGATCGTGTTCAAGGTGCTGATCCCCGAGGCGCTGCCCGGCCTGCTGCTGGCGCTCACCCTCGCAGTGGTCAGCCTGCTCGGCTACTCCGCCATGGTCGGCGCGGTCGGTGGCGGGGGTTTGGGCGATCTCGGCATCCGCTACGGCTACCAGCGCTTCATGCCGGAGATGATGCTGGCTGTGGTCGTCGTGCTGGTCGCGCTGGTACAGCTGGTGCAAAGCGCAGGCGACTATCTGGCGCGGCGGGTCAACCGCCGGCTGCGGCACCGCTGATCCAAACACCCTGAAACTGGAGAGATCGATGCGTTTTCTTGCAACCCTTGCGGCTGCAGCCTTGCTTGCGACCGCGGCGAGAGCCGAAACCATCCGCGTCGGCGTGACCGCCGGCCCCCATGCCGAGATCATGGACGTCGTGAAGAAGGTCGGTGCCGAGCGTGGCCTCGACATCAAGGTCGTCGAATTCACCGACTACGTGATTCCGAACCAGGCGCTGGCCTTGAAGGACCTCGAGGCCAACTCGTTCCAGCACGAGCCTTATCTGAAGAACCAGATTGCCAAGACCGGCTGGAAGATCGTCAAGGTCGCCAACACCATCGGCTCGCCCCAGGGCGTCTACTCGCAGAAATACAAGAAACTCGCCGACCTGCCGGAAGGCGCGCGTGTCGCGATCGCCAACGATCCCTCCAATGGCGCGCGCGGCTTGATGATTCTGGCGCTGCACGGCCTGATCAAGCTGAAGGACCCGAACGACGTGTCCTCGACGATCGCAGACATCACCGACAACCCGAAGAAACTGCGCTTTGTCGAACTCGACGCCGCGCAGCTGCCGCGCGCGCTCCAGGACGTTGATCTTGTCTCGATCAACAACAATTACGCCGTTCAGGCCGGTCTCAATCCCGCAACCGACGCGATCGCCCGCGAAAATCCTGATGGACCATGGGTCAACATCCTCGCCGTGCGCGAAGAGGACAAGGACAAGCCCTGGGTGAAGCAGCTGATCGAGGCCTACCACTCAGACCAGGTGAAGGCGTTCCTGGAGACGCGCTTCAAGGGCACCTACCTGCCGACCTGGTAACCAGTGCGAGCGCGTCGGGCAGTCAACCTGGCACGCTTCAGAGCAGGGGTCGGCGCCCTATCAGCCGGCCGCCAGTTCGACGTCGTCAATCGGCGCCGGGCCGGCGACGAGACTGCCGAGGTCAACCAAGAACAGATCAGCCATGTGGGTCAGCTGGTGGAGCGGGATGCTGACGTCGCCGCGCTCGGCGGATGCGACAAATTCGGGCGAGACGCCGACGAGGTTCGCAACCTGGGCCTCGGTGTAGCCACGCGCCTCGCGCGCGCCTTTGACCTGCGCGCCGATGTATCGCCTGTGCAGCGCCTGCTCCTCCTCGGTCATCATCAGGGCCTGCTCGTCCAGGCTCGCGATGCCGTCGGCGAACGCGACGCCGAGCAGCCGTCGTTTCTGCCAGGCCACCCGGCAGGCCTTGCGCAAGCCGTCGGCGAAGATCAGCGTGGCCTCTTTCGGAAACGCCAGCGACCAATCGAGCTTCAGCCGCGCGCCGGTGCCGGAGACGTCCGCGATGGTGCAGGGGATGCTCACGGTTCCCCTGGCGCCTTCGAACTCGATGATCCCGGTTCTCGCCGTGGATTGCCTGGCCGCAGCGCGCAAGTCACTCATCAAGTCGCTCATGGAGCCCCCGAAAGCATTGCAGCGGATTTTACCGCCCGCCTTCCCCGCGCTCAATCGAACCCGCCCGCCATGGTGAAGGATTGGTTCTCCGCCGGAGCAGGGCACGCCGGCACGGATGAACCTTCCGGGCCAACCCGGTCACCAAGACTGAAGATCGCCCTTCAGCCTTCTGGATAATTCGATGAGATCACTTGCCTTGCTCTGCCTGCTTGCCCTCGCCACGCCGGCCCACGCAGCCTCTTCCGAGCAGCACTATCTCGATCTGCGCGACCGCTACATCGCGAAGTTTTCGAAGGCCAAGGAGAGCGAGGAGACCAGCAGGCAACACGATGTGGCGCTGGGCGAACTGACCGGCGTGCTGCGCGGCCTGATCGGACCAGTCACGATCAAGGGGCTGCCCGCGGAGGGCAAGTCGAACGTCGACACGCTGTTCAAGGACGACATCGGCTTTGGCCATCTTGACGGGCTCGCCTTCGCCACAGCGGGCGACAAGCAACAGGCCGTGGTGACGACGACCACGCTGCTCAAGCGCTGGCTTGCCGACCACCGCAAGGATCCGATGCCGCAAGAGATCGACGCGGCGTTCAGGTCCGACACCTTCTACTATGCCGCCATCCAGGACGCCGCCTTCGCCAAATATGCCGAGTTGCCCATCATCAAGCCGGCATCCGCGAGCATCGCGGTCGCGGTGCTCGGCGTGCGCGGCAATGGCGATTTGAAGGGTCCGCCGCACGAGATCGACGTGGTCGCGATCCGTGGCGAGAAGGTGTTCTTCCTCGCCGCGAGCGAGGCTATCAAGACGGCCGAGATTCCGGCCTGCGAGAAGGTCTGGAAGCAGATGATGGCCAGGAAGACGCCGGAGGATGCCATGGCCCGGGAAGACCAGGCGATGGCGGCCTATACCAAGTGCTTCGCCAAAGAGGCGCCCAGCCAGAGCTGGTTCACCGCGGCGGTCAAGACGGCGCAGGGCCAACTGGAATTGCTGCCGTTGCGCTAGCCGCATCGGCTGCAGATCGCAGCCTCGTGCGAGCATGGTGCCGCCCGGACAGGTGGGCGCATTTCAGCGCCGCTGGTCAGCTCGCAATGTCTCCAGATAGGCCACGACGGCTTCGACCTGGGACTCGGTGAGCCTCGGATTCGGCATGGCTTGGTCTGGTCCCAGTCGCCGATGGCCCGACGTCAGGAAATGCCGCAGGCCGTCCGCGGAGAAGGAGGGGCGGCTGATAATCTCCGGGAAAGCTGGTGGGGACGGGCGAAACGCCGGTGCTTCCTTGGCAGCGTCGGCGACGACGTGGCACGTCCCGCAAGTGGCGTTGACAATCGCGCGCCCCTCGGACACCTGGTCGACAAACAATTGATTGGGAACGGGCAGGGTGAGCGGGATCTGCATGACGATCCAGGCATACCCGCTGCTCCGGTGGCAACCGTTGCATTCGTTTGTCAGCCGGGCATACGATGCCATGAACGCGGGGACGTCCTTCGATTGGAGCGCCTGGCGTACCGCCCGAATCTGCTCCCTGGCGCGATCGGCTTGTGACGGGTTCGCGAGCAACCTGCCGGTGGCATCAAGATTGGCCTCGATCTGTTGAATCTCGTAATTCGCCAGACTCCAATTGCTGAGCTTGCCCGCAAACCAAAGCTTTGCGTGCTGAAGTTGAAGTCTGGTCATGAGGTCGGACAGCGCCGCCGACACATCCGAAGGCGCCGCGACGCTGGAGGCGGACAGCGCGACGATGATCGCACCCAACAGAACCGTTCGTAAGCGCATGTTCGAAATGTTCCGATGTCGGTGTTCAGGATGGCATCACGGACCGGACGGGCGTTGATCCGGATCAAGACGTGGTTTGTCACGGCAAATACCTCTTTGTCTTTCGGAGGACGACATGCGCGCGCACCAGATCATGTCCAGACGCGTTGTGACGATACGGCCGGACGCGCCGGTCGCCGATGCCATCAAGGTGATGCTTGCCCATCACATCAGCGGCCTGCCGGTGGTGGATCCGGCCGGGACGCTCGTCGGCATCCTGTGCGAAAGCGATTTCCTCAGGCGGCCTGAAATCGGCACCGCGCACGAACGCAACCGTTTGCTCACGATGTTGCGCGGAGCCGATCGCACTGCAGCCGAATTCGTCAAGGAGCACGGGCGCACGGTCGAACAGGTGATGACCCGCCAGCCGGTGTCGACCACCGAGCAGGCGCCGCTTGTGGAAGTTGCCGACATGATGGAGCGACGGCATCTCAATCACGTTCCGGTCATGCGTGGCGAGCGCATCGTCGGGATCATCACCCGATCCGACTTCCTGTCCGCGGTTGCCGGCCCGCTGACCAGCGCTTCCGGCTACTCCGGGGATGACGGCCAGATTCGTCGCTCCGTCCTCGCAGCGCTGGCCGGGACACCGTGGCAGCCGGTCTGCTTGAACGTCAGCGTGAAGGACGGCACGGTCACGCTGCGTGGCGTGGTCAGGGGGGAAAACGCGCATCGGGCGGTCATCGTGGCCTGCGAGAACGTTGCAGGCGTTCGCGCGGTGGAGGACCGGCTTTATCTCCAGTCCGACCGACCGGATCCCGAGGACGATTACGGCGGAGGCGATTTCGTGTCGCTGCAGGTGGAGCCATCCACGCTGGACGACGAGCCATTGTAGTCAAAGCGCGCACCCGGCAATCGCCGGGTGCCTCCTCATGAATTTACCTGCCGCGCACGCGGCGGTTTCCGGATGGCACGATACGCTTGGCCAATCTGCCGATCGACGAGGAGACGAGTGCGGTCTCAAGCACTCCGTAGAGCGCGAGCACCATCAATGCCTTGATCGCTTCGTTGGTCATTCGGTGCCCTGCGTCAAATGATCTAGATCGGATGCTTCTCTGGTCGGGTCAGTACGGTCAGCGTGTGGTCGGGATAAGGCTTGTAAACGGTCCGGGTCGCCGTCGCTCGGGCACTGACTTCCGGACGAGCCAGGCGCGCAGTCAGCGTGATCGCCATCATGGCGATGCTGCCGACGAGCACCAGGACGACCACCTTCAGATGGGTCGTCTTATCGACGGTGTAGATCGAGTGGTTCACTGCAGGCTCCATCGTCAACGAGCCGAATTCGTGCTGCTGATGAACCTTTAACGCATCCGTCGGAAGGCCGAAATTCGGGCGGTTCACCTAAGGAAATATCCGTAAGGCCGCATGGAAGAGGGCGCTGGGGCTCGCGGCTGCCCGGCGTTGGCGTCGAGCGTGACACTCGGCATCGTGTCAGCCTTGCATCGGTCGGCCCGGGCATCGCCACGGCGACCTGATCCAATCGGATGTTCGCATCGGCGAGGGGCGGTCAGGAGACTGTTTGTGGCCGCTCAGTAGGAGACCTCACTCAGCGATCACGCAGGTTTTAAACGGGTGGGTTGGTTTCAAGGCGGTCTATCGCTTGCGAATGCCGCCGCGCGAGATTTACCTTTGTGATCCAAGACGCTAGCCGGCAACCCATGGGCGTGTATGATGCCTTGCGGCATCCGGTCTGGCGCCAGTTGGGCCGTGCTTGCTGTTTGGCAACGAGCCGGCCTTGACAGCGATGATCACGCAGACCCGCGACCTGAAAGGCGAACGTCATCGACTGACGGTGCTTTTCTCCGACCTCGTCGGGTCCACCGCGCTGGGCCGGGATATCGAATCGGAACACCTCTCCGAACTGTTGGGCCAGCTCAGGGCCATCTGGCATCGCGCCGTGGCCAAGCATGGCGGCCGCGTTATCAGGACCCAGGGAGATGGTGTCCTCGCCGTGTTCGGCTATCCGCGCTCGGGTGAGGACGACGGTCGTCGTGCAGCCGAAGCCGCCATCGATATTCACCGGTGGGTCGGGCTGTTGCGCCACGATAGCGTGCCGCCGGCCCTGATGCCGCTTCGCATGCATTCGGGCATCCACGCCGGCACCTTGCTCTTGATGGAGGGGGATATCGAGTCCGGCCGATATGACCTGGTCGGCGATGTCGTGAACACGGCGGCGCATCTGTCGCGTCGGGCTGCGCCGGGCGAGATCCTCGCCAGTCTTGATTCCCTCGGGCCGCATGCGAATTTTTTCGAGCTCGGCGGCCCGATTCAGGTGCCTGACGCGGGGCCGGAGATGCCCCAGGCGCGCGCGGTGCTGCGACGAAGCATGGTGACCCGGCGGTTTGACGCAACGTCCCTGCGCGGCTTGACGCCCTTCGTTGGGCGCGACGAAGTATTCGATTTTCTGACCGGCTTTCTCAGCGAACCACACCCGGCCTCGCGACGTTGTGCGGTCGTCGTCGGCGGTCCTGGGCTTGGCAAGACGCGGCTGCTGGAGGAGGTGCTGCGAGACTGCGATACCGACCAGTTCAAGCTGCTGCGGGGCAGTTGCGAGAGCTATGTCGGCGCCGAGGTGCTGCAACCGTTTCTGCAGATGCTGCGCGCCTCATTGGGGATACGACCGGACGCATCGATCGCCGATGCAGACGAGACGGCCCGGGACGCCCTGCAGCCATGGCTCGCCCAACTCGGTCCACGCGCGGAGACGATCATCGCACTGGCCTCGACCGGGGCTGATGCGCGCGGCGGCCAGATGACCGTCGATGGCGTGGTCGGTGACCTGCTCGGGTTCTTTACCGTCTTGTCCGCGCAGGGACCATTGGTGCTGGTGATCGACGATTGGCAATGGTCCGACGACGCGAGCCGGCAGTTGCTGGAGAAACTCCTGCAATTGCCCAATGGACCGCGCTTCATCCTCGCCACCCGGCCGCGCGACGACGGCACCGAGTGGATTTCCGGCGCGCCGCACTTGCTGCTGAGGCCGTTTGCGGGAGGAGAAACCGACATCGCCGTACGACGCTGGGTGCCGCAAGCCGACCCCTTCCTCGTGGCCCGTGTTCACGCCTATGCCGGCGGGGTGCCACTGTTCATCGAAGAGCTGTGCCATTCCATAGCTGCCAACGACAATGATTCGTTCGAAATGCGCAGCAAGCAAGGCGGATGGATCGCCACCCTGGTCGCTTCGCGCCTGGCGCGCCTGCCGCCCGATCAGGTGAAGGTGGTCCGCGCCGCCGCGGTGATCGGAAACACGGTACCGAAAAGTCTGCTCATTGCGGCTTGCGGCAGCGAGCCCGACCCGGCGACGTTGCGGGGATTGGCCGACGCAGATTTTCTCTTCGCCGATCCGGCCGGCGACGCCCTTCGCTTCAAGCACGGCATCACGCGGGACGCTGTCTACGACACCATCACCCTGCACGAGCGTCAGGCCTTGCACCGGCGCATTGAAGCCAGTTTGCTGGCACGGTCCGAGCAGGCCGACCGCGAAGACACGCTGGAAGCCCTGGCCTACCATTCGCGCGGCGCAGGCCATTGGGAAAACGCGGCCCATTATGCCGAACGCGCCGGCGACAAGGCCATGGCGGCCTTCGCCTTGGACCTTGCCGGGTCCCAGTACAAGGCTGCTATGGATGCGCTGGATCGCGTGCCGGATCGCTCGCGCGAGCAATCCCTGCGCTGGTGCTTGCTGGCGAATAAGCTCGGCATGGCCAACATCTTCGATCCGCTGTCGTTGACCGACGATACCAGCGTGTTCGAACAGGCGGTCGCCATCGCGTCATCGCTCGGTGACACCGGCGCGACGGCCAACGCCTATCAGTGGCTTGGCTACATGTGTTACGGCTTTGGCCGCTTTCGCGAGGGTGTGACACACACACGAACGGGACTGGAATGGGCACGCAGGCTCGGCGACCCCCGCCTGATCGCCCGGACCGAAGCCGTGCTGGGCCAGATTCTCGCTGCAAGTTGTCAATACGACCAAGCCACCGCCTTGATCGACGCTGCCATCTCGACCACGCGCAGCCGCCGCCATGGCGCCATCGCCGTCGGCTCGGCCTATTCGCTGTCGTGCAAGGGTAGCATCCTGGCCGATCGGGGCGATTTCGAGGGTGCCCACGAGTGCTTCAACGAAGCGATGAGCCTGGTCGAAGGGTCGACCCATCCGGTCGTCAGCTCGGTGCGCAATTGGGTCTCGGTCGCGTTGGTCTGGCAAGGCCGCTGGCAGGAGGCGGAGCAACTGGCCGTGGAGGGCGCCCGCGCCGCCGGGACCATGCGCAGCCTTTTGATGCTGACGGCGTGCCGCGCGGCGTCCGGCTTTGCCCGCTGGTCCATGACCGGCGATGCCGATGGCTTGCAGCAGCTGCGAAACGCCGCGCAATGGATGGAGCGACGCAACTTCCACTTCTACACCTCGGTTCAATATAGCTGGCTGGTCGAAGCGGCGGCGGCCGAAGGCGACGTCGAGACAGCACGACGGTACGCAGCCCATGTGCTGGGCCGCGCGCGCGAGGGCGAGCGGCTGGGCGAGGCGATGGCCTGCCGCGCGCTTGCGAAGCTCGCGGCGCGACGCGGGGATTTTGGACGTAGCCGGCGCTGGTTGCTGCGCGCCGAAACCTCCGCAGGCTGGCGCGGCTCGCTGCGCGATGCCGCTCTGAATCTGGCTGCGCACGCCGAGCTTCTCGCACTGCAAGGGCAGGGCGAGGCGGCGCGAAAGACTGCAACTGAGGCTGCCGAAAAGCTCCGCGCGCTTGGCATGCGCTGGCACGCGGACCAGACGATCCGCGCCTTGGCCGGCGCGCCTTAAGCGTCCTGCATCTCGGGTTCAGCCCTGCTGCTGGGGCGGCACCCTTCCAGTCATGCTCACAGACAGTGGAATAGGGCCGGGGCGCAACGGCAGCGTCGTTTCCACCAGCGCGCTGAAGAAACCGAGCATCACCGCCAGTGCCGGATCTGCTCCGGGACAGGAATGCGTTGGGTGACCTGCGACCCTGCGGTTGCCGCCGAAGGCGTGATAGATGTCCTGACGGCCTTCGACGAGGTTCTGCTGGGTGGCGGAGACCGCGCCGGCGACGACGATGTCCCCGGGCCTGACCTCGACCTGGTGCCCGTCCTTTCCTCGCATGTGCGTGACGATCGCGGTGCGCCAGATCAATTCGGGCACGGCGCGCAGCTGCATGGCCGGGATGAAGTCGTCTCTCAGCCGGTTGAGAGCATCGGTATAGTCGGCCGCCACGGTGCCGGCGTAGCGCGCACGCAAGGCCCACAAATTTCCTTCGCGCAGCCATTCGTTCAATATCCTGCGCATGTTGCCGTCGGTGGTCGGAATGAAGCCCATCATGGCGCCGGCGATCGTGCGCGCCACGAACGGGACGTCGCCCGCAGCGCGCGGGGAATCGAGGACTGCTCGGGTCACGGGAGCCGTGATCGTCGACTTGAACTTGTCGAGAAAATCGATCATGGCGCTGCGTACGGCGGTGCCATGCGCGGCACCGACCGCTTCCACTTCCTTGTTCGGATGGGGCTGGAAGATGTAGCGCGATGGCGACAGGAAATGGCCGGGATAGAAGGGGGGATCGCCCGGCTTCCAGTCCCAGCGGTAGCCGCCGCGACGGAAGTAGCCGCCATTCTCGCTCAAGCCGAACCACTCCTCGCAGAAGGCGCCCAGCAGCGGATTCACGAGTTCGTGCCCCTCGACGGTCAGGTCCCAGCTCGATGCGCCGTCGGCAGCGGCATAGGCAATCGTCTGCTTGACCATGAAGCCAAGCACCTGCTGCGTGACCTTGCGCGCCATCTCGAATGCGCTCCGCTGGTCGAGGGCCATGATCGCGGCGTTGCAGATCTCGGATTCCTGCTCATAGGCATGATCTTCCTGTCCGGCGTCGCGGCCGAGATACAGAATGCCGAATGACCGCTGCATGCGGGGCAGGTAGCCGGTGATCGTCAGCTTGGTGCCTGAATCGGCAAAGACTTGCTGAACCTCCTCCCGGTCGGCCACGAGGACCCCGAACGGCGTGCGGAGGACGCCGCCGTGGCGCTCGCGGATTGCAGCCCAGATCGATGCGTTGACGAAATGCGAGGCCGAATCCGGATCTTCCAGCGCCGTTTTCCATGCCGCCATCGCCGCGGCTTCGCCTAGCTGGCTCTCGATCTCACGCAGCCGTGCGATCGCTTTTTCGCCGTCGTCCACGCTCCACGTCACCAGCGGCTTGCGGCCTTGGGCCGCCGCCCATTGCTGCAGGCTGGCGAGCGCCTTCTTCGATGGCGCGAACAGATAGGTTCCCCATTCCAGGCGGACGAACGGGCGAGGCTCGTCGTGGAGTCGATCGGACCCGTCGAGCGGCATGTGAACCGTCTTGCCGCCATGCTCGAAACGGAAATGTCGGAGCCGGCCCGGCTCGGCAAGGCCGAGGAACGGATCGCTCTCCCCGGAAAAGGCGCCCGAGCTGTTGCCTGCGACGAGCCAGCTCTGCACCACCTCGAACTGCTCGCCGAGGCTGGCGTTGTAGGCCATGAAGACCAGCCCGCGTTCCTGCTGTAGCGCATCCTTGGCGGCTTGCGGGTCATCGCGCTTGATGGGCGGTCCGTAGGACATGCCGCGCCTGACGATGCGGGGCGGCCGGGCGCCGGCATCCGCCGGGGTGATCGTGACCCGGGGATTGGCACGGCGTATATGGGCGTGATAGGGGCACGATTGGGCCTGCGTGTCGCCATCATAGTTGAAGTCATTGCCCTGCGGGTTGGTTGGCGGATTCGGGATGAGGGGCTGGCCAGCCTTTTGATGGCCGGTGGGCCAGCGCCCCATCATCTTGGCGAGAAGCATCTCGCGCGTCAGGGGCGGGGCGGAGCCACCGGCAACAGCCTCGGTTGCCTGGCGCGCGTCGCGAAGGACCTGCTCGAGCTGTTCCACGTCCTGCCGCAGCTTGCGCAGCGCCAGGAAGCTGCCGTCGCGAAGGAACGCATGAATTCGATTGGTTTCGTCGCCGAACGGGGCCTTCTCGTCGGCCAGGTTCGGGTAGCCACACAGGATTTCGCCGAGATGCACCTGGTTGGAATAACGCGAGCCGGCATCGCTTTGCCGCAGCACAGGGTTCGACGTGCCGTCGGTGAAACCGAAATGGTCCTGCACGTTGCCCGCCGCATCGCGCTGGCGCTGCATCCACTGGATCGAGAGCGGCTTGACGCCGGGATCCACGTCGACCAGACGCTTCATCTCGGCCATCAGCGCTGCTCTGGTCTCCGCCATCGGCGTCGCCGTGGACAAGTGGCGCAGCTGGAGCACCGCATGGACGGCGCTCATGTTGATGCGCGGCGCCGGGTCATCCTCGCGCAGGTCCGGCGCCTCAATGCCGAGCGCCCAGTTGCTTGCCGGCAGGCGCCATCGCTGGGGATGATTCCAGCGCACGTCGCCGAGCAAACCGGCGCGTCGTTCCATGCCCTGCACGAATTCCTCGGGCAGTGAGCGGACCTCATCATCGGACAGTCCGGCGTGACGCAGTCCCTCGACCGTGAAGGCGATATTGGTGACGATCTGCCCTGCGGTCGGAACATCCGCTTCGGAGGTCACCTGAAGCACGTTCAGAAACGCCGCCAATGCGGCCGGACTAGCGAACTGCAACAGCAGCAGGCAGCCGTGATCGGAATCGGGGTAGGCGGTCAGGATCCCGCCCTGCACGTTGCCCCGATCCTGCAACGGCGGCTCGGCCGGCAGCGCGAGGGGAAGGTTGCGCCGCGGCGCCGCGACGTTGGGCGGGGTCATCAGCCAGCGCACGGCCTCTTCATAACGCAGGAGGGCGCGCTTGATGCCGTCGCCGTAGGTGGCGCTGTCGTTCAGCATCAGCACCAGTTCCGGCAGCAGCTCATGCGCCGCGCGGTGCAGGGTCTGCCCATCGTGCGTGCCGGGCGGATAGAAATCGGCCAGATGGTACAGCGCGGCCAGCGCGCGTATGCCGTGATAGAAAGCGGGCCGACCGGCAGCCGCAATCGTGAGCGGCTTGCTGAAGCCGGCATTGGTGGGATCAACGCCGATCGCGCCGTCGACCTCGAATATGGAGCGCCGCGCAATGTCTTCAGGGGAGGGAATTCTGATCCGGGTGACGATCTGGTCTGCATCAGTGCCCGATACGCGCCGATAGACGCGCTCCTCCATCCGCAGAAACCGCGTGTCGTCCACGGTCAGGTCGGGCGTGGCGTAGAGGAAGTAGGCCTCCGACTGCCTGCTCTTCAGCCAAATGCCCCAGTCCTCATAGGTGTTCTCATAACCGAGCACATAGCCCTCGGTGTTGCAGAAGATAAGGTCGAGCAGCCGCGCGGCCTTCTGCCAGATGACGCGGACATAGGCTTCCCAGGAGCCGTCGAATGTCGCGGTCAGAAGCACATAGTCGACTGCGTCCACTGCGTCGTCCTCCGGCTCGAGCACTGCGACTCCCACCGAGTGGATGCGCCCGACACGATCCACTGAATCGGACAGGACGCGGGCGAGTTCGTATTCAAACGCGCTTGCCCGGCCGCCATTCAGCGCGCGCAGGACATATTTGGCGCGTGTCTTGTACGTCGTCGCGTCCAGGGACGACACGAACCCCTTCTTGATCGGAGCCAGCACCCTGAAGTCCGAAGTGCCGCTCATGCTGCCGGTCTTGATCGTCAAATCGCGCCGCATGTCCTGCCTCCCTTGGTGGCCAGCGGCCGAACTGTCGGCGGCGGCCGCGCCCAAAAACAATTTTGCGAACTATTTCAGTCGGTACAGCTTGAGATCGCCGTGTCGATGAGATCGCCCGGCCAAGACAACTTGCCCCACGCCTACGGTCGCAAAATCGGCGGCACCTCAACCCAAAGTCGTCTCCCAAATTCCAACTCTGCTGTTCCCGCGCCGACGCTTCTATGAACTGGCCCACACTTTCGAACTTTTGTTGCGGCACGCCGATCCGATCACGTCGTCTCGACGAACCATCTGGTGTCGGGAGTGATGAGGGTGACGTTGCAGTGTGACCGCGTTTGGCTGGCGTGACCTCGGCGGGCGGTCATCATTTTAATAAATAGCTCGGATTTCAAAGATCAATTTTACGAATGACTGGAGCTCGCGGAATATGACGCCATTCCGACGGTCGATGGCGCGTCGGCACGAATGAATGAGCTTGGGGATGACGCCCGCGACCTCGCTTGCGAGGACGATCGCGCATGGGGGGACTATGAAGCAAGTACTGAAGCTTTCCGCAATGATGCTCCTGGTCGGAGCTGCCAACGGGGCAATGGCCGCAGAGAACGGCGTGACCAACTACCCAGCCGGTTCGCCGGGCGTTTTCGTCGGCGCCTTTCCGCCGATCCCGGGTCTCTTTGCGATCAGCCAGACCAGCTACACGAGCGCGAACGGTCTCTACGATGGAAGCGGCAACAAGCTGCCCATTCCATTCCAGCTTTCGGCGGTTTCGGAAACGGCCAGGTTTCTCGCCAGCTATCCCGGCGAGTTCTTTGGCGCTCACGTCTATTCTCAGCTTGTTGTCCCATACGTCCACATCGAGAATTCGAACCCGGGGGGCACGTTCCAGGCCAACGGATTTGCGAACCTGACGATCTCGCCGGTGATCCTGAACTGGGCGCTCTCGCCGCTGCAGAGCGTCACGCTCGGGCTCGACATCATGCCGAACACCGGCACCTACTCTCCCAGCAAGCCCCTCAATGTGGGCACCAACTACACCACGATCTCGCCCGTGTTCGCGTATCGCTACGCCGATCCCAAGGGGTTCGAGTTCGCGATCTCGCCGCGCTTGTTGCTCAACGGAACCAACACGGAATCGGTCAACGTCTTCACGGGAGGCCTGCAGCAGTACAGGAGTGGCGACGCTTTGGCAGTCGACTTCACCTCGGGCTACAATGTCGGCGCTTGGAAACTGGGCGTGGTCGGCGGTTACATTCAGCAATATGCAGATGACACCGTGAACGGGATCAAGGCCTTCAATGCGGCAGGCGTTCAGGATGGCAACCGTCTTCGGTCGCTGAATTTCGGCCCCTCGGTCACCTACAACGCAGGTCCCGTTCAAATCAACCTGAACTACCAGCACACGTTCTACGTGGAGAACGGCACCAAGGCCGACACCGTTTGGGCCAATGTGGCTTTCCCAATCTGGGTGCCCGCACCGCCGCCGGGTGCCGGACCGGGCAAGCACTGATCCGAGTGACCAGCCAAGGATCTGGTCCCAACGAGGCGTTGATAGCGAGCCGGCGCATTTGCGCCGGCTTTCTGCGTGTGGCCTTAGCGCAAGTCGAGAGCGGCTGCCCGCATGGTATCGCGCAACCAGATCAGGCCGGCGTCATTCGAGCGATAGCGGTGCCATTGAGCGCATTGCTGCATGCTTGGCAACGATACCGGCAGTTCGATGATGCGGATCGGTAGGCTTCGCTGCGCAAGTTTCGCAAGCCGACGGTGCAGGGTGGCGATGCGATTGGTTCCCACGACAAGATGCGGGATCGCGGTGAAGGCGTAGGTCGAGATCGCCTCGTTGCGCGTCACTCCGCCTTGTTCCAGGTAGCGCGTCTCCAGGGATTGAGTCGCAATAGCCGGCCGCATCACAACGTGGGATGCCTTGGTGTAGTCGGTGCGCGAAAGCTTTCCCCGAGCGAACTTCCCCTTGCTCCAGGCGATGGCGCAAAAGTCCTCCTCGAAGAGGACCTCCGAAGGGTGAAGTTTCGAGCTGAATTCCTGGGGGATGATGAGCAAGTCGACGTCGCCGCGCTCCAGGGCGCGTTCTGGCGCCTGAACCTGTTGGAGGAAGTCGAAGCGAATGCGGGGAGCGGCCGCCTCGCAGCGCGCGAGCAGTGCCGGCACCAGGGTCGCCATGGTGTAGTCGGACGCCAGGATCTTGAAGCAGCGGTCGGACTGAGCCGGATCGAATTCCGACGTTGAGGCGATCGTCCAGTCGACCCGGACCAGCAAGTCCCTGATGGAATCCTTCAGCGCCTCGGCGCGGGGCGTGAGCTCCATCTTGCGCCCGATCTTCACCAGAAGCTCGTCATCGAAATAGGTGCGCAGGCGAAGCAGCGCGTTGCTCATCGCGGACTGCGTCACATTCATGCGCGCCGCTGCCCCGCTCACGCTGCGCAGGTGCAGCAGATGATCCAGGGCGACGAGAAGGTTGAGATCGAACTTGTTGTTGAAGCGCATCGCGACGCCCGATGATCCATTTATGAAATCAATATCAACGATCTTAATAATCAATTTTTCAGAGGAATAAAAGGGCGCTACCTGAGGATCGGGAAGAACGTCCAGGGCGCGCGTCTTTCGTGCGCCGAGAGTAGGTCAATGTTCAGGTATTTTCCGACGAACTACGTCTGGAATCTCTCGGTCGATCTTGCGATCGAAATGGGGGCCAGGATCGGCGAGATCGAGGAGATGTGCGCGCCTCTGCAGGAGGCCGCGCGCCAGGCTGATGCCGCAGGTACGGCGGCGTTCCGCGAAACCTGGTCGCGCATGGCCGACAAGCTCTGCGGGCTTGCTGCCGAGGATGAGGAGCGCGGACGGCGGCTCTCCGCGGGCGAAAAATACGGACGTGCCGCCACCTATCTGATCACCTGCGAGCGGCTGCAGGCCCACGGTGCGCCGGGCCGCCTCGAACTCTACGGCCGCTTTCTCGATGTGTTCGCCAAGGGCGTCGCCCTGGCGCGGGAGAATTGCGAGCGGGTCGAAATCCCCTATGAGGGTGCCCACATCGCCGGTCTTCTCGTGCGAGCCGATGGCGTCGAAGGTCCGGCTCCGGTCCTGGTGCAAGTCAACGGTCTCGATTCAACCAAGGAGATGAAGTATCGCGTCGGATTGCCGGCCTGGCTTGCCAGGCGGGGCGTTTCCTCGCTCGTGATCGATCAGCCGGGCTCCGGCGAGGCCCTTCGCCTGCATGGAATGACGGCGCGCTATGACAGCGAGCATTGGGCGAGCCGGGTGGTTGACTGGCTCGAGACGCGAGCCGACGTCGATCCCGAACGGATCGGCTTGGAGGGCGTTTCGCTCGGCGGCTATTTTTGTCCGCGCGCCGTTGCCTTCGAGCCGCGCTTTGCTTGCGGAGTCGCCTGGGGCGCCAATCATGACTGGCGCGATGTGCAGAGGAAGCGGCTGCAGAAGGAGGGCAGCTTCCCGGTCCCGCATTACTGGGCGCATGTGCGCTGGGTTTGGGGCGCCAAGGACCAGGCCGATTTCGAACGGATTGCCGAGAACGTTCATCTCGACGGCATCCTTGACCGCATCAGGGTGCCGTTCCTCGTGACCCATGGCGAGAAGGACTCGCAGATTCCGCTGCATTGGGCGGAGCGCACCTACGAGCATCTTGTGAACAGCCCGAAGCGCGAGCTCAAGGTCTTCACCGACCGCGAAGGCGGCGCGCAGCATGCGAGTTTCGACAACAGCATCAACGCGGGCCAGTACATCGCCGATTGGGTGGCCGAGACATTGAGCGGGCGCACCAGTTGAATGCCGGCATTTCCGGAGGGAAGAATGAAAATCGTAGGTCTGGATAGTTTGATCTTCGGCGTGGATGACGTGCCCGGTACCGCGCGCTTCCTCACCGACTATGGGCTGACGCCCGTCGACGTCTCGGATGCTGGAGGACGGTTCGAGGCGATTGACGGCACATCGGTGGTGATCGCGCGCCAAGACAATCCGCGGCTGCCCGCGCCGCCTGCGCCTGGTTGTCGCCTGCGCAAGACCATGATGGGCGTCGCCGACAGCGCGACGCTGCAGGCGATCGCTGCGGAATTGCGCCGGGATCGGGAAGTCCGGGTGCTGCCTGACGGCTCGATCGAATCGGTCGACGATTCGAATTTCGTCATCGGCTTTCGTGTGACCGTGCGCCGGCCGTTCGCATTGCCAGGCGAAATTTCCAACGCCCCCGGTGGCGTGGTCTTCCGTCCCGTCAACAGCCTCGGTGTGCCGCCGCCCGGCACGGTGATCCGCCCGCGCTCGCTATCGCATGTGGTGTATTTTGTGCCCGACGTACTGAAGGCGGAGGCCTTCTACGTCAACCGGCTGGGCTTTCGCTGCACGGATCGTTTCACCTCGACCGGTCCGTTTCTGCAACCGGCGGGGTCGCTCGACCATCACACCCACTTCCTGATCGACGCACCTCCGCATATGCACGGCGTCGAGCACTTCACATTCCATTTCGGCGGTCCGTCGGAGATGATCACCAACGGCTACCGTTTCGTGGAAAAGGGCTATCAGGCGTTCTGGGGGCCCGGCCGCCACATCCTGGGCTCGAACTGGTTCTGGTACTTCAACAGCCCGTTCGCCTGCCACATCGAGATGGATGCGGACATGGATATGCACGACGCCAACTGGACGCCGCGCGAAGCCGCGCTGTCGGCAGATGCGTCACAGACGTTCCTTTTGAAGATGCGCAAGAAATGGGCTCCAGGTCCAGGGATCCACGAAAATGGTGACTACGCTTGAGGTGAAGATTGCAGGGCTACTCCGGGTTGGCCGAGCCGACGAGATCGGCGAAGGTCAATCGCGCGGATTCGATCCGTACGAGTCCGGTGAGGACACGATGTTCGTCGTTCGGTGGGGCGGTGTCCTGCAGGCCTGGCGCAACGCCTGTCCGCATATCGACGGAGCGCCGATGGCCTGGCGCAAGGACGCGTATCTGAATGCCGACGGCACGCGCATCGTGTGTCATGCGCATGGGGCGGAATTCCTGCCGGACAGCGGGATGTGTGTGCAGGGCCCGTGCATGGGCAAAAGACTGACCGCCGTGCCGATCATCGTTGATCTGCGCGGCGATCTCTTGGTGAAAGAAGAATAAGGCAGCCGAAAAGGCGCGAGTTTCAAGAGGAGGGACACCTTGGCGGTGGTTCGTAAAGTATTGGTCATCGGCGGCGGATTTTCCGGCATGGCTGCGGCCATCCAGATGCGCAAAGCCGGCATCGACGTCGATCTCGTCGAGATCGATCCCAATTGGCGTCCTGAAGGGGCCGGCATCACCGTGAATGGTCCGACCTTGCGCGCGCTCGAGACGATCGGCGTCTTCGGCGAATTCGCAAGGCGCGGTTTCACCTCCAGCGGCGTCGATCTGTTCACGCCCACCGGGCACAAGATTGGCGAGATTCCGACGCCCAAAGTCGCGGGCTCGGACGTTCCAGGGGGCGGCGGGATCATGCGGCCTGAACTGGGACGGATCCTCGCAGACGCCACCCGCGCGAGCGACGTCGCGGTTCGCGTCGGATGCACCTATACGGCGATCGAGGAGAGGGGCGATCAGGTCGCCGTCGCGTTCACAGACGGGACGACTGGCACCTACGATCTGGTCGTCGCCGCCGACGGCGTCCACTCGAAAACACGCGAACGTTTCTTTCCGGAGGTCAAGCCGCCGCAATATATCGGACAGGGCGTCTGGCGGGCGGTTTTGCCGAGGCCATCCGATATCGAACGTCCGCGCATGTGGCTGGGTGGCGCAGTAAAGGTCGGCGTGAATCCGGTCTCGCCGACGCACTTGTATATGTTCGTCACCGAGCCGCGGCCGGGAAAGCTCAACGTTGATGCGAAGACCTGGCCGCAGCTTGTCGCGAGCATGATCGAGCCGTTCAGCGACCCGGTTCTCGCCGCGCTTCGCCCCCATCTCCTCGCCCCCGAGGCCGCGATCGACTACCGACCGCTGGCCAACCTCCTCGTGCCGGCACCGTGGAATCGCGGGCGCGTCATTCTGATCGGCGATACGGTCGCGGCGACCACGCCGCATCTGGCGTCCGGCGCCGGCATCGGCATCGAGAGCGGCATCGTTCTTGCGGAGGAGCTGGCCAAGGCTGCGACCCTGCAAGACGCGTTCGACGGCTTCCACGCGCGGCGCTGGGAGCGTTGCCGCATGGTGATCGAGAATTCGGAACGGCTCTGCCGGATCGAGATGGAGAACGGCGACAAAGCCGAGCATGCGAGGATCATGCGGGAGTCGGTCATGGCGCTGACGCAGCCGATTTGATCCGAGGAAAGGCTGCGAGCGCAGCCCGCACCTCGTTGCTTTCGCGCCGAAACACAACACACAAAGAAGAGGGGGAATAGCAATGCAATCGACAACGGAAAACTGGTCAGGCCGTCTTCCATTGATGGTGGCGCACTGCGCCGGCATGGTGGACCTCGTCGCCTTGCCGGTCTGGGTCGGCGCCCTGATCGCGCAGTACAAGTTCGCGCCTCAGCAGGCAGGCGGGCTTGCGACCCTGTTCCTGATCGGCGCGGTGCTCAGCAGCCTGTTCTTTGCACCACGCCTCAACCGCATGAATGCGCGGCTGGCCGTGATCGGCGGCTTCGCGCTTGCCGCGGCAGCCTTCTTCGCCGCAGCATGGGTCACAGAGTTTCCGACGCTGGCCGTCTTGCACGCCTTTGCGGGCGCATCGGCCGCGTGCGGCCTCAGCTTCGCGCATGGGACGATCGCGCGCGGTGCCAATCCGCATCGCCTGTTTGCGATCGTTGGCATGGCGCTGGGCGCCTTCGCCATCGTGTTCCTCGGCGCGACGCCGAACCTGATCGGCGCGTTCGGAGGGCGCGCGCTGTTCGCGGTATTCTCGGTCGTCATGGCGATTGCCGCGATCGTTGCTGCGATCTCTTTTCCTGCCGTCGTCGCGCGTGAGGAAAACTTGATCGCGGACGTCAGCCACCTCTCTCGAGCCGTGTGGTTCGGCGTGGCCGGGGTGAGCTGCATGGCGCTGACCCAGGCGATGATGTTCAGTTTCATCGAGCGCATCGGGGTCGACAGAGGTTACGGCACCGAAGCGGTCACCGGCGTGCTGATCGCGCTTGGCTTCGTCAATCTCCTGCCGGCACCGCTCGCGGCTGCCCTGGAAAAGAAGCTGTCGGCGAGGACCGTGGTAATCGCGGGGCCGATCTGTCAGGCAGTTATCGCATTGGCGATCACCTTCGGCAGCGGCTTTCTTGCCTATGCGATCCCGACGGTGCTGTTCGCCGCGGTGATGATCTTCACGCATACATTCGCCTTCGGCCTGCTGTCGCGGCTCGATCCGACGGCCCGCGCGCTTGCGGGAACGCCGGCGATGCTGATGATCGGAGCCGCGGTCGGTCCGATCCTGGGCGGCACGCTGGTTCAATCCTTCGGCTACCAGGCACTGGGACTTGGCGCGATCGCCATCTCGACCGTCGCTGTCTTGCTGTTCTCCAGGGTGTTTGCCACGAGGGCAGGGGGCGCACGTACGCAATCGCTCGAAGTCGCCTGATGACGAATCAAATTGAGGAATACAAATGTCGCTTGCACCAATTCGTCGTGTCGTGACAGGTCATGATAGGCATGGTGATGCCGTGATCGCAACCGATGGCTCCTTGCCGACGGTGGTCGCGCTCGCCGCAATTCCGGGGACGATGTTCCATGAGGTGTGGAGCACGGCTGCAACGCCTGTCTCCATCGATAACGGACCGGACCCGACGATTGGCCCGCTGTGCCTGCCGCCGCCGGCGCATGGCACTCGCATCCGTTTCGTTGATATTCCGCCCGACACCGAGGACTTCCTCAAGAACGGCGCGGCGCGGATGAAGGATGCGTTCAGCCAGGTCGGCGACGCGCATGCATCGACCGTGCGACCGGACTCGCCGCATCCGTTGATGCATCGCACCGAAACCGTCGACTACGGGATCGTCATCTCCGGGGAGATCACGCTGGTGCTCGACAAGGGCGAAGCGAACCTGAAAGCCGGCGACGTCGTGATCCAGCGTGGCACGAACCACGCGTGGGCCAACCGAAGCGGCCAACCCTGTCGAATGCTGTTCATGCTTGTCGATGGACAATTCAGCGACGAAGTCAGTGCATCGAAGGCTGGCTCATGAGACTTGCGACCTACGATGACGGAACCATCGACGGCAAGCTGGTCGTCGTTTCCAGGGATCTTCAGCGGGCGGTCGGTGCGCGCGTGATCGCGCCGAATCTCCTGACGGCGCTGCGCTGCTGGCCATCGGTGGAGGCGCCATTGCGCCTTCTCGGCGAGCGGCTCGACCACGGCCGCGCCGAGGATGCCGTGCCGTTTGATCCAACTCGCTGCCTCGCGCCGCTGCCGCGCGCGCCGCAATGGTGCGATGGGTCAGCATTTCTCAATCATGGGCGGCTGATGGATCTTGCGTTCGACAAACCGCCAATTCCGGATTTCGACACGATCCCGGTGATGTATCAGGGAGCGAGCGACGATTTTCTTGGTCCGCATGCCGATGTGCCTTTTGTGACCGAGGCTGACGGGATCGATTTCGAGGGCGAGTTCGGGGTGATCGTCGACGAGGTCGCGATGGCGACGCAGACTGCGCAGTGCGGCAAGCACATCCGGCTCGTGGTGCAGATCAACGACTGGAGCCTGCGCACCATTGGAGCGCGCGAGGTGCGAACCGGATTTGGCTTCCTCCAGGCCAAGCCCTCGACGAGCTTCGCGCCAATCGCCGTAACGCCGGACGAGCTCGGCGACGCCTGGCGTGACGAACGCGTCGACATGCAGCTTGGCGTCTGGCGCAACGGGGAGCGGATCGGCGCGGCTTCGGGCCGTGAGATGGCATTCAGCTTTGCGGAGCTGATCGCCCATGCCGCAAAAACGCGCCGCCTCACGGCGGGGACGATCATCGGATCGGGAACCGTGTCGAACGCCGATCGCTCGGTGGGCTCGAGCTGCCTTGCGGAGATACGCGCCATCGAAATGCTCGATCATGGCGCGGCCAGGACGCCGTTCCTGAAATTCGGGGATCGCGTGTCCATGCAGGCGCGCTTCGCCGATGGGCGTGACGGACCATTTGGTCGCGTCGATCAGAAGGTCGTCGGGGCGGGCGGGCGCCCAGAGGCTGCGGCGCGGGCTCACTCGTCCGATCGCGGGGTCGTGTGAGCCGATGCGGATTCTGGTCACCGGGGCGGGGGGATTCATCGGCAGCGCGCTGTTGAAGTCGCTCATGGGCGACCACGCTGTGCAGGAAATCGTCGCCGTCGACCTAGCCGAGCGGCCGGCTTGGGCTGCAGCAGGCATCGTACGCTGGATTTGCGGCGGGATCGACGATCGTGCCGTCATGGACGCGATCTTTCGCGACGAATTCGATCTGGTCTTCCATCTCTCGAGTGTGCCGGGAGCGCTTGCCGAAAAAGATCCGCGGCTCGGACGTCGCGTCAATCTCGACGCCTCGCTCGATCTTCTGGAACGACTGGCGGCGACGTCTCGCTGCCCTCGCGTGGTCTATGCCAGCAGCATTGCGGTCTACGGCCCGAGCTCCGGCCCCGTCAGTTCGCGAACGCCGCCGCGTCCTGCGATTACCTATGGCGCGCACAAGCGCATGGTCGAGATCGCCTTGGCCGACCACACCAGGCGGGGTGAGATGACCGGCATCTCGGTGCGGCTGCCCGGCATTGTGGCCCGCCCAGGCCCGGCGACCGGATTCGGCTCCGCCTTCATGAGTGAGCTCCTGCACTCGCTCTCGGCCGGCGAGCCCTGTTGCTGTCCCGTGTCGCCGAGCGCCACCATGTGGTGGCTATCCGTCGTCGCGGCGGTGAACAACCTCAAGCACGCCGGCGCGATCGCCCATTGCCGTACCGTTCAGCTTCCGGCGCTGCATCTAACCATCGGAGAAGTCGTCGAAGCGGTTGCGGAGGTCGTTGGAACGGGACGAACGTCCCTCGTTCAATATCGTCCGGATCACCGCATCGAGGCGACTTTTGGCCGCTTTCCCGAACTGGACGTTGCCGAGGAGCGCGTGCTTGGCTTCACCGACGACGGCTCGGTCGCGACGCTGATCAGGAATGCGCTCGCCCAAGCAAACTAACCAGCGTCAACGAGGAGGGTGCTCAAAGGCCGAGCAGGGGTGCACTGGCGACCGAACCCTTCGCGATTGGCGATTTCCCGGTCCATGAAGCTCGGTTCCCAAATGCCGGGCCAGACTGATAATCCTATGGGCCCACCCATATCCGTAATTCGCATAAGGTATATTATGGAATATATTTATATCGAATTAGATCAAGTATTTAGGCCGAATTGCTGCCACGCCGCCTTCGCTCCAGCGTCAATTCAGGCCTCGGCTCTCCACGCTTGACGGCTACTGTGCATGGGGTTGTTTTCGCGTTTTGGATCGCGGCTGATCCACATCGAAAGCCGATATTGCCGCGACCCTGTCCGGCTGCAATAAGCGAGCTCCGCGAGATCGCAGATGACTGCCGACCAGACGTCCGTATAGGTTTGCGTCTCACAACAAGAACAAACTTCCGAGGAAGCCCACCCATGAGTTTTTCCCGCCGCACGCTTCTCAAGGCCACCGCCGCGACCGCCGTTTTTGGCGGGGTCAGCGCGCCCTATGTGGCCCGTGCCCAGGCCGCCGCGTTCTCCTACAAATATGCCAACAACCTGCCTGACTCGCATCCGCTGAACGTCCGCGCCAAGGAGATGGCCGCGGCGATCAAGAGCGAGACTGGCGGCAAGTTCGACCTCCAGATCTTTCCGAACAACCAGCTCGGCTCCGACACCGACATGCTGAGCCAGATCCGCTCCGGCGGCGTCGAGTTCTTCACGCTGTCGGGCCTGATCCTGTCGACCCTGGTGCCGGCCGCGTCCATCAATGGCATCGGCTTCGCATTCCCGGACTACGACACGGTCTGGAAGGCCATGGATGGCGAGCTCGGCGCCTTTGTCCGCGGCGAGATCAAGAAGGCCGGCCTCGAGGTCATGGACAAGATCTGGGACAACGGCTTCCGCCAGACCACGTCGTCGACCAAGCCGATCACCGGACCCGATGACTTCAAGGGCTTCAAGATCCGCGTGCCGGTGTCGCCGCTATGGACCTCGATGTTCAAGGCGTTCGACGCCGCCCCCGCCTCGATCAATTTCGCCGAGGTCTATTCCGCACTCCAGACCAAGATCGTCGAGGGCCAGGAGAACCCGCTGGCGATCATCTCGACGGCCAAGCTCTACGAGGTGCAGAAATACTGCTCGCTGACCAACCACATGTGGGACGGATTCTGGTTCCTGGCCAACCGCAGAGCCTGGGCCGCGCTGCCTGACGACATCAAGACCATCGTCGCCAAGAACATCAACGCGGCCGCCCTCAAGGAGCGCGAAGACACCGCCAAGCTGAACGCCAATCTCCAGCAGGAGCTGGCGGGCAAGGGCCTGACCTTCAACCAGCCCACGGTCGCGCCATTCCGCGACAAGCTGCGCTCCGCCGGCTTCTATGCCGAATGGAAGGGCAAATATGGCGAGCAGGCCTGGGAGCTGCTGGAAAAGGCCGTCGGCAAGCTGTCGTAACGCGTTGGGGCCGTCATGGCTCAGGTCGAGGCTCAGGTGACCGAAATGGTGGGCGAGGTGGCTGGTCAGCCCCCTCGCCGATCTCAGTTGCTGGCCTCGCTGGAGCGCATCCTCGGCCTCGCCGTCGAGATCCCCGCGGCGATCCTGGTCGTCGCCGAGATCGTGATCCTGTTCGCCGGCGTGGTCGCGCGCTACGGCTTGCACAGGCCGCTGATCTGGTCGGACGAGCTTGCCTCGATCCTTTTCCTGTGGCTGGCCATGCTTGGCGCGGCAGTGGCGTTCCGCCGCTCCGAGCATATGCGAATGACCGCGATCGTCGCCAGCGCCACGCCTGCGATGCGGGCCTGGCTCGATCTGGTGGCGGTCTCTGCCGCGCTGGCGTTCCTGGCGATGATCGTCTGGCCGGCCTACGACTACGCCTACGAAGAGAGCTTCATTACGACGCCAGCGCTGCAGATTTCGAACATGTGGCGCGCCGTCGCGCTGCCGGTCGGGCTCTGCCTGATGGCGGCATTCGCGCTGCTGCGTCTTTTGCGGGCGGCCGACTACCTGAAGGTGCTGACGGCCGCAATGTCGGTCGCGCTCGTGGTCGGGCTGTTCTGGCTGGCACAGCCCTACCTGCGGCCGCTCGGCAATCTCAACCTCGTCATCTTCTTCGTCGGCGTCGCCGGCTTCTGCGTCTTCGCCGGCGTTCCCATTGCGTTCGGCTTTGGCCTAGCCATCTTCGGCTATCTGGCGCTGACCACGCACACGCCGGTCATGGTGCTGGTCGGACGGATGGACGAAGGCATGAGCCACCTCATCCTGCTGTCCGTGCCGCTGTTCGTGTTCCTGGGGCTCCTGATCGAGATGACCGGCATGGCCCGGGCCATGGTGGCGTTCCTGGCGAGCCTGCTCGGCCATGTCCGCGGCGGCCTGCACTACGTGCTGGTCGGCGCCATGTACCTGGTCTCCGGCATATCAGGCGCCAAGGCCGCCGACATGGCTGCGGTCGCGCCCGTGCTGTTCCCGGAGATGAAGCAGCGTGGCGCCAAGCCCGGCGATCTCGTCGCACTGCTCGCGGCGACCGGCGCCCAGACTGAAACCATTCCGCCGAGCCTGGTGCTGATCACGATCGGCTCGGTCACCGGCGTCTCGATCGCCGCCCTCTTCACCGGCGGCCTGCTGCCAGGCGTCGTGCTCGCGGTCACGCTCTGCATGCTGGTGTGGTGGCGCTACCGCCATGAGGACATGAGCCATGTCCGCCGCGCAACCGCGTCCGAGATCGGCAAGACCTTCGTCATCGCCCTGCCCGCGCTCGCGCTGCCCTTCGTGATCCGCTACGCCGTCGTCGAAGGCATAGCGACCGCCACCGAGGTCTCGACCATCGGCATCGTCTATGGCGCCCTTGTCGGTCTCGTCATCTACCGCCGCTTCGACTGGCAGCGGCTGTTTCCGATGCTGGTCGAGACGGCAGCGCTGTCGGGTGCGATCCTGCTGATCATCGGCACGGCTACCGGCATGGCCTGGGGCCTGACGCAATCAGGCTTCTCGCGCTCGCTGGCCTCCGCCATGACCGGATTGCCAGGGGGAGCTGCGAGCTTCATCGCCGTATCGATCCTGGCCTTCACCATTCTCGGCAGCGTGCTGGAGGGCATCCCGGCGATCGTGCTGTTCGGGCCGCTGCTGTTTCCGATCGCCCGCGCCGTTGGCGTGCACGAGGTGCACTACGCCATGATCATCATTCTTGCGATGGGTATCGGGCTATTCGCGCCGCCGTTCGGCGTCGGTTATTATGCTGCCTGTGCCATCGGACGCGTTGAGCCTGCCGAGGGCATCAGGCCGATCTGGGGTTATCTGCTGGCGCTGCTGGTGGGATTGATCGTCGTCGCGGTGTTCCCCTGGATCTCGATCGGATTCCTGTAACGCATGGCGTCAAGGAGGGTGTCGATGAGTGAGCGGCAGAACCAGTACAATATCGGCCTCGACAAGACCGCCGCCAATTATGTGCCGCTGTCGCCGCTGAGCTTCCTCGCGCGCAGCGCCGGCGTCTATCCCGATCACATCAGCACGGTCTATGAAGGCCGCAGCTTCACGTGGCGGCAGACGCATGAGCGCTGCAAGCGCTTTGCCTCCTATCTTGCCAGCAAAGGCATCGGCGTCGGCGACACCGTCGCTGCGATGCTGCCGAACACTCCGGCAATGAACGAGGCGCATTTCGCAATTCCCATGACCGGCGCTGTGCTCAACGCTCTCAACATCCGCCTCGATCCGCCCTCCATCGCCTTCCAGCTCGACCATGGCGGCGCCAAGATCATCCTGGTCGACCCGGAATTCGCCGGTGTCATCACCGATGCGT